>NZ_JBQCCN010000320.1:0-66843 GCF_051962185.1 Sphingomonas sp. | reverse complement strand
TACGTCGTCACCAAGATCCCGCGCTTCGCCTTCGAGAAGTTCAAGGGCGCCGAGGCGGTGCTGTCGACCGCGATGAAGTCGGTCGGCGAAGTGATGGCGATCGGCCGCAACATCCACGAATCGATGCAAAAGGCGTTGCGCGGGCTGGAGACCGGCCTGTCGGGCTTCAACACCGTCGACCGCCTGGTCGGCGCGCCCAAGGATGAGATCGAGGCGGCGTTGGCCGTGGCGACCCCGGACCGGCTGCTGGTCGCGGCGCAGGCGCTGCGCGAGGGCTTCACCGTCGCCGAGGTCCATGCGATCGCCAAATACGATCCCTGGTTCCTCGAACGGATCGAGGAGATCATCGCCGCCGAAAACGAGGTGATCGCCAACGGCCTGCCGCAGGACGCCGCCGGCATGCGGCGCCTCAAGGCGATGGGCTTCAGCGACCGGCGCCTGGCCTATCTCGCGGTACAGTCGGTCGGCCTGCGCGACCGCTTCCCGGCGCGCAGCGGGCTGATTCACGAGGCGGTCAAGGCGATGGCCGGCGGGGTCAACGAGGACGAGGTCCGCGCACTGCGCCACAAGCTCGGCGTCCGCCCGGTGTTCAAGCGCATCGACACCTGCGCCGCCGAGTTCGACGCCAGGACGCCGTACATGTACTCGACCTACGAGGCGCCGGCGTTCGGCGCGCCCGAGGACGAGAGCCAGCCCTCGACGCGGCGCAAGATCGTCATCCTGGGCGGCGGTCCCAACCGGATCGGGCAGGGGATCGAGTTCGACTATTGCTGCTGCCATGCCTGTTTCGCGCTGGCCGATGCCGGGTTCGAGACGATCATGGTCAATTGCAACCCGGAGACGGTGTCGACCGATTACGACACCTCCGACCGGCTCTATTTCGAGCCGCTGACCGCGGAAGACGTGCTCGAGATCCTGCATACCGAGGCATCGGTCGGCGAACTGGTCGGCGTGATCGTCCAGTTTGGCGGGCAGACCCCGCTCAACCTGGCGCGCGCGCTGGAGAAGGCGGGAATCCCGATCCTCGGCACCAGCCCCGACGCGATCGACTTGGCCGAGGATCGCGAACGCTTCGCGGCCTTGGTCAACAAGCTCGGGCTGCTCCAGCCGGCCAACGGCATCGCGCGCAGCCGCGACGAGGCGGTCGCGGTGGCCGAGCGGATCGGCTACCCGGTGCTCATGCGCCCGAGTTATGTGCTCGGCGGCCGCGCGATGGAGATCGTCGACGGCACCCAGCAGCTCGACGATTACATCCAGACCGCGGTCCAGGTTTCGGGCGATTCGCCGGTGTTGATCGACCAGTATCTGCGCGACGCGATCGAGGTCGATGTCGACGCGATCAGCGACGGCACCGATGTCGTGGTCGCGGGCGTGCTCCAGCATATCGAGGAAGCCGGCGTCCATTCGGGCGACAGCGCCTGCTCGATTCCGCCGTATTCGCTCCCGGACGAGATCGTCGACGAGATCGAACGCCAGGCGGACGCGTTGGCGCGTGCGCTCAACGTCGTCGGGCTGATGAACATCCAGTTCGCGGTCAAGGACGGCAAGGTCTATCTGATCGAGGTCAATCCGCGCGCCAGCCGGACGGTGCCGTTCGTCGCCAAGGCGATCGGATCGCCGATCGCCAAGATCGCCAGCCGGGTGATGGCGGGCGAGAAATTGGCAAACCTGCCGACGATCGACCGCGACATCGGCTATTACGCGGTCAAGGAAGCCGTCTTCCCGTTCAACCGCTTCCAGGGGATCGATCCGGTGCTCTCACCGGAAATGAAGTCGACCGGCGAAGTCATGGGAATCGATCAGGATTTCACTGCGGCGTTCGGCAAGGCCGAACTCGGCGCGGGGACCATCCTGCCGGAGGGCGGGACGGTGTTCATCAGCGTAAAGGACAGCGACAAACCGGTGATCCTGCCCGGCGCCCGCGCCCTGGCCGACTTCGGCTTCACCGTCGTCGCGACCGGCGGCACCGCCGATTATCTCGCCCAGCATGGCGTGCCGGTCGAGCGGGTCAACAAGGTGGCGCAGGGTCGCCCGCACATCGTCGACCGGATCAAGGACGGCGGCATCGACATGATCTTCAACACGACCGAGGGCTGGCAGTCGCTGAAGGATTCGCAGCCGATCCGCCAAGCGGCGGTCGCGCAGAAGATTCCGCACTTCACCACGGCGTCGTCTTCGGTCGAAGCGGCGAAGGCTATTGTGGCGCTTGCAACGCGATCACTTGAAGTTCGGCCGTTGCAATCCTATCATTCGCACTCGCACAATTGATCCCCTGACACGAGAAACAGGTGCGGGCGGTTCCGGCAAGGGGCCGCTTGGGGATGAATATTTGATACGAGGGACCAGGGGATATGGCGACTGTTGAGAAGATGCCGATGCTGCAGGAGGGCTATGAAAAGCTCAATGCGGATCTGCGCCGTCTCAAAGAGGAGCGCCCCCAGATCGTGGATGCGATCGAGGAAGCGCGCGCGCACGGCGACTTGTCGGAAAACGCCGAGTATCATGCCGCCAAGGAGCGCCAGGGCCAGATCGAGGCGTCGATCGCCGATATCGAGGACAAGCTCAGCCGCGCGCAGATCATCGATCCGACCGAATTGTCGGGCGACAAGGTGATCTTCGGCGCGACCGTGACCCTGCTCGACGAGGACGACAAGCCGATCAAGTATCAGATCGTCGGCCAGACCGAGGCGGACGCCAAGACCGGCCGCATCAGCTACAATTCGCCGCTCGGCCGTGCGCTGATCGGCCGCAAGGTCGATGAAGAGGTCGAGGTCTCGGTGCCGGCCGGCGACCGTTATTATCTCGTTTCCAAGATCGAGTTCATTTGAACGGCTTCCATCTGCCGCGCGGTCGCACGACCGACGCGCTGATCGCCTTCATCATCGTCGCTGCCGTGGTGCAGTTGCTGCCGGCCGTCCATCAGGCGGCGTTCGGCTACAGCTTCTCTCCATTGCTGTTCGTGTCGGGCGGCTGGCGGTCGGAGCCGATGATCTGGCTGTCGCCCTTCATCTCGCAATTCCTGCTCGGCAGCGTCACCGCGGCGATGTTCAACACCGCGCTGATGCTGATCGTCGGACGCTATGTCGAAAAGGCGCTGGGCGGGGCGGGTCTGATCCTGGTGTTCGTCGCCGGCGCTTATGGCGGGGCGATCGCGCGGACCCTGCTGACGCCGGGCTCGATCATCCCCACCACCGGGATCGATGCGGCCTTCTTCGCCACGATCGGCGCCTATCTGATGCTCTACGGCATCCCGAGCGGGATTTCGGTCGCGCGCGGCTATTCGCGGCCGGTGCAGATTCTCGGGCTGGCGCTGCTCTGGGCGGCGGTCGAGATGCTCTTCATGCTGGTCGGCGGGTTCGAATTCTCGCTCAGCCTGGTCAATCCGCTCGGCGGGTTGCTGGTCGGCGCACTGATCGCGCGGCCGTTGCTGCGCTGGCGGTATCGGAAGGCCTGAGGGGCGGGGCGCGCTCCGCACTTCACCGCAGCTTTACACACCTCCCCGGCGAAGGCCGGGGTCCAGGATCAACGAGGCTGGTTAGTCGGATAGACGGCGGCGGGAGCCGAACTGGGCCCCGGCCTTCGCCGGGGAAGCGTGGTTTAGCGCCGTGCGAAAGTGTTCCCGCGCCGGCTCAGCTATGCGGCGCCTGCAGACTGGGGTCCGGCTCGAGCAGGCGGTGCAGATGCACCACCACGAACTTCATCTCGGCATCGTCGACCGTGCGCTGCGCGGCGCCGCGCCACGCTTTCTCGGCGCTGGCGTAATCGGGATAGATGCCGACGACCTCGATCGTCTTTTGATCGAAGTCGAGAGTTTGCGGATCCTTGACGCGGCCGCCGAAAACGAGGTGGAGCTTGCTCATGGCGCTGCCCATATCCTCCCCAGCGGCCGCGTTGAAGCGCCTATTTCGCCTTCTTGGCGCGTTTGGCTGGTGCCTCGGCCTCGCCGGTGCCGGCGTTCAGCGCGGCGTCCCCGGCGCTCGACACCGCCTTGGCCACCTGATCGATCAGTTTCGAGACCTGCGCCTTGGCCGCGTCCTTGCTGAGCGGCAGCGAGCCGAGTTCGGCCTTGGCGGCATCGCGTGCCGCCTCGGCGGCGCCGGCCGCGACGCCGTTGAGCCGCTTGCCCATCGGCCCGAGCAATTCGGTCTCGCGCTTGCTCTTGGGCAGCAAGGCGCCCGCCGCCAGGCCGATCGCGATGCCGCCGGCGACGACCGCCAGCGGATTGGTCTCGATCGCCTTGCCGGCGCGTGCCGCCGCCTTGCGCGTTTCATGCAGCGCGTCGTTGGTCGCGCCGCGGGCCGTCGCCAAAGCGGCTTCCATGCGGCCGGTCGGTTTGGTCTCGGCGGTGGTGTTCGGTGCAGTGTCGGTCATATCGTGTCCCTCATTCGATGGGGTAACTCGTCATGCGTCGGTCGGTTTCCGATGAAACAGGCGGGCGAGCGGTTTGCGCGCGACGAACGCGGTCAACAACGCGGCGACGCCGGCCGCGGGCAGGGGATTGCGCTTGACCGCCTCGATCCCCGATCGTGCCATGTCGCCGCCCACTTCCTTCAGTTCCTCGACAGCGTCACGCGCCAGCGCGCTCGGTTTGAGGCGCGATTGCAGCGCGACGACGGTCCTGGCGAGCTGCTGACGCGCCTGTTCGGAATTGGCTTCCGCTTTCGCCAGTTCGTCGTCGATCAGGTTCACGGACGCTCATCCTTGTCCTTGATCTCGGTCGCGCGCTTGACCAGCGTCCAGGCCGCCCAGCCCATCGCGACGACGATCAGCAGCCCGCCGCCCACCACGATCAGCGTCGCCCAGCCCGGGCCGACCAGCCTGCGCATCGTCAGCAGCAACCCCACCAGTGCCGCCACCACCACCGATTGCGCCAGCACCAGCGCGCCGATCCCGAACAGGATCGCGTTGCGCGCCTCGTCCAGCCGGGAGAACAGCCGCGCGCGATAGAGCTTGAGCTCCGCACGGACGAATCCCTCGCCATCGTCGATCAGACGGCTGACCAGCGACGGAATGCTGTCCTCGGGCTGCGGCTCCCCCTCCACGCGCTGCCGCTCGGATCAGGCTTCGCTGTCGCCGGCGGGCTTGTCGGACGCCTTGTCCGACCCCTTGTCTGACGAGGCGTCGAGCCCCGCCTTGACCAGCCGCGCCAAGACGAAACCGATCGCCGCCGCGGTGCCGATCGCCACCGCCGGGCTCTTCTTCACGAAGTCGCGCGCGTCGTCGATCAAATCGTCGACCTGCTTGGCCTTGAGCGTGCCCGAGAAATTGGACACCGCGTCGGCCGCCGAGCGGGCATATTGGCCATATTGCTCGCCGACCTTCTCGTCGACGGTGCCGGCGGCGTCGTGGAGCATCTGCGCCAGTTCGTCGAGCGCGGTCCCGGCGCGGCTCTTGCCGTCCTCGGCATAGCCCTTCGCCTTTTCGCCTGCGTCGTTGGCGAACTTGATGACATTGTCCTTGAGCGTCTGGGTGGCGCTCGGCTTGTCGGTATTGTTGGTGTCCGTGCCGCCGGTATCCCCCGGCGCCTGGTTCGATGCGGTATCGGCCATGGTACTCTTCCTCACAATTCCCAGTCGATGTCAGTCGACCTTACCTGTTTCAGATCGACAACCAAGGCGACGCTTGACGGTTCCGCTTGCGTGACAAGCGATTTGCCGCCCGCGCACGGAGTCGTTAGAGCGCCGCCGCGACGCCCCATCTCCTTAATCTAGGAAGACCGTTCCATGACCGCAATCATCGACATTCACGGCCGCACGATCATCGACAGCCGCGGCAACCCCACCGTCGAAGTGGAAGTGATGCTCGAGGATGGCTCGTTCGGCCGTGCCGCGGTGCCCTCGGGCGCCTCGACCGGGGCGCACGAAGCGGTCGAATTGCGCGACGGCGACAAGAGCCGCTGGTCGGGCAAGGGCGTGACCAAGGCGGTCGAGGCGGTAAACGGCGAGATCGCCGAGGCGCTGCTCGGCTATGATGCCGAGGACCAGGCAGAGGTCGACGCGGCGATGATCGCGCTCGACGGCACGCCCAACAAGGGCCGGCTCGGCGCCAATGCGATCCTGGGCGTCAGCTTGGCGACCGCCAAGGCCGCGGCCGATGCCCGGGGCCTGCCGCTCTATCGCTATGTCGGCGGGGTCAATGCGCACGTCCTGCCGGTGCCGATGATGAACATCATCAATGGCGGCGAACATGCCGACAATCCGATCGATTTCCAGGAATTCATGATCATGCCGGTCGGCGCGTCGTCGCTGTTCGAGGCGGTGCGGACGGGATCGGAGATCTTCCACACTTTGAAGAAGATGCTCCACGACAAGGGGCTGTCGACCGGGGTCGGCGACGAAGGCGGGTTCGCGCCCGACATCGCCAACACCACGGATGCGCTCGACTTCATCATGCGCGCGATCGAAGGGGCAGGGTACAAACCCGGCGACGACGTCATGCTCGCGCTCGACCCCGCCTCGACCGAATTCTTCAAGGACGGCAAGTATCACATCTCGGCGGAGGGCAAGGTGCTGACCCCGCACGAGATGGCGGCCTATTACGCCGATCTCGTCGCCAAATACCCGATCATTTCGATCGAGGACGGCATGGCCGAGGACGATTTCGAGGGTTGGAAGGCGCTGACCGACCTGGTCGGCGACAAGGTTCAATTGGTCGGCGACGACCTGTTCGTGACCAACCCGGCGCGCCTGTCCGACGGGATCGAGCGCGGCCTGGCCAATTCGATCCTGGTCAAGGTCAACCAGATCGGCACGCTGACCGAGACGCTGGCGGCGGTGTCGATGGCGCAGCGCCATTCCTACACCGCGGTCATGTCGCACCGTTCGGGCGAGACCGAGGATTCGACCATCGCCGACCTCGCGGTCGCGACCAATTGCGGGCAGATCAAGACCGGCAGCCTCGCGCGCTCGGACCGGTTGGCCAAGTACAACCAGCTGATCCGCATCGAGGAGGAACTGGGCGACGTCGCGGTGTTCGCGGGGCGGAGCGTGATCCGGGGGAAGTAATTTCAGTCCGTCATGCCGGACTTGTTCCGGCATCCAACGTGCAACGACGGACGGATTCCGTTGTGGAGGGTTGGACCCCGGGACGAGCCCGGGGTGACGATTGGAGGCGCTGGGCGTCCCCGGTGATTCAACTCGTCGCCGATCCGATTCATTTCGGCGTAACATGGTAAAAATACGGGTTGATCCACGAGTCGCGGTGCGCGACAAGGCGAACCCAAGATGTCTCGTCGCCGCACCACTTTCGCTTCCGTTTTCCGCCGTGCCGCCTTTCCCGCGCTCGCACTGGGGATCATGACGTTCTTCGGCATCTATGCCGTGGTCGGGAGCAATGGCGCGCTCGCTTATGGCGATTATCAGCATCTGCTCGCCAAGCGGCAGCAGCAGCTCGCCGAACTCAAGCAGAAACAGGCGGTGCTCGCCAATCGCGTGCAATTGCTCGACCCCAACAAGGTCGATCCCGACATGGCCGACGAGCTGACCCGCAAGCAGCTCAACGTGGTCAATCCCAATGAGGTCGTCGTTCCGCTCAAGTAAGCGGACTGGCGCAGCGCGCCGCAATCTGGCAGCACTCCCGACCATAAGGTTCGGAGAGACCAATGAAGTTCAAGCTGCTGGGCGCCGTCGCCTGCGTCGCGCTGGCGTCGTGCCATTCCTCGACCAATTCCACCAACGTCAATCAGACGACCGTCACCAACACGACCGCGCCGGCCGCCAAGCCGAGCCCCGCCAAGCCGTGGGCCGACTTCCGCGACGATTTCATCAATGGCTGGTTCAAGCTCGACCCCGCCTTCGCGGTCTATCAGGGCAAGCACGATTTCGACGGCATCATGCCCGATTGGAGCCCCGCCGGCCTCAAGGCGCAGGCCGATTTCCTGCACAAGGCGATCTCCGACGCGCAAGCCTATGACAAGACGCAGATGTCGAAGGACGATGCGTTCGAGCGCGACTATCTGATCCAGGTCGCCAAGGGTAAATTATTCTGGCTGGAGGATGCCGACCAGCCCCACACCAACCCGGCTTATTATGTCGGCAACGGGCTCGATCCCAACACCTATATCGCCCGGCCTTACGCCCCGGCGAAGGTGCGGATGGAAGCGATCATCAAATTCTTCCGCCAGGTTCCGTCGGCGGCGTGGAACATCCGCACCAATCTGCGCACGCCGATGCCCCAGAGCTTCATCAAATATGGCGTCGCGGCGTTCGCGGGCTTCGCGGACTATTATCGCGGCGACGCGCGCAAGGCGTTCGCCGGCGTCCACGACAAGAAAATGCAGAAGGACCTGAAGGACGCGTCCGAAGCCGCCGCGACGGTGATGAGCGATTTGTCCAAATGGCTCAACAACCAGAAGAAGACAGGCACTCAGGATTTCGCGCTCGGGGCCGACAAGTTCCGGCGCATGCTGCTCGAAACCGAAGGCGTCGACACGCCGCTCGATCAGCTCGAGGCGGCAGGCGAGGCGGATCTCGCCAAGAACCAGACGGCGCTGAAGGAAGCCTGCGCCAAATACGCGCCCAAGAAGACGATCCAGGCCTGCGTCAACAAGATGTCCGCCAACAAACCCGCAGGCAACGATCCGGTCGCCGAGGCGCGGCGCCAGATCCCGATGCTGCGCGCGTTCGTCGTGTCGCACGACCTCGTCTCGATCCCCGGCACCGAACAGGCGTTGGTCGAGGAAAGCCCGCCCTATAACCGGCAGAATTCGGCCTATATCGACCCGCCGGGGCCGTTCGATAAGGGCATCCCCTCGGTCTATTACATCTCGCCGCCCGACCCGAGCTGGCCCAAGGCCAAGCAATTGGGTTTCGTCCCCGGCAAGGCCGACCTGCTGTTCACCTCGGTGCATGAGGTGATGCCAGGGCATTTCGTCCAGTTCCTCCACGCCAACCGCTCGCCGTCGCTCTTCGGCCGGTTGTTCGTCGGCTATGCCTATGCCGAGGGCTGGGCGCATTATGCCGAGGAGATGATGTGGGGTGCCGGCCTGGGGAATGGCGATCCCGAGACCCATATCGGCGAATTGTCCAACGCGCTGCTGCGCGATTGCCGCTACTTGTCGGCGATCGGCATGCACGCGCGGGGCATGACGCAAGCCGATTCGTACAAGATGTTCCGCGAGCAATGCTATCAGGACGACGGCAATTCCGAGCAGCAGGCGGCGCGCGGAACCTATGACCCGGCCTATCTCAACTACACGCTCGGCAAGCTGATGATCCGCAAGCTGCGCGACGACTGGACCGCGACGCACGGCGGGCGCAAGGCGTGGAAGGCGTTCCACGACCAGTTCCTGTCCTACGGCGGCCCGCCGATCCCGCTGGTGCGCGGCGCGATGATGGGGACCGAGGCGAAGGCGGTTTTCTGACGGCATCCCTCTCCTGCGCACGGGGAGGGTAGTTTACGACGCTCGGTGGAGCGTCGCGCGGAAAGACGAGCGCCGATTTTCCGCCAAACGTCGCCAACGCGATGTTTTGGGGCGAGAGTGCGCGATTCAGAAATCGCGCGTTCCCACTCTAGCCCGCCAACGCCGCCAGCGCGTCGTCGTGCGAGGGGAAGTTCATCGCGCACCGCGCAACGAATTCGTCGATCGATGCCATGTCGGTCGGCGGCCTCGGCACGTCGGCGGATAGTCGCGCGGGGTCCGGAAACAGACCGTATCCCGCCAGCAGGCAATGCCAAGATTGCGGCGGATAATAAGCGGCGATGCCTTGCTCGATGACTTTCTTCTCGAGGTCGTTGCCGGTGAACCAGCAGGTGATGAGGGCCTTGAGCGAGTCCGAAAGGTGATTGTTGGCGGCGTTGTCGCGCCAGTAATCGGTGTCGGTGCGCCGGTTCATGCGAAAATGGCAGACGATATAGTCGCGAATGCCCTCGTAGCGTGCGGCGATCATCCGGTTGAACTCGGTTCGCAGCTTCGGCGTGTAGCCCCCGTCGCGCCACGCGTAGAGGAACCCCTCGACGGTAACCTGGACGATATGGAGCGCGGTCGCCTCGAGCGGCTCGATGAATCCTTGCGCCAGCCCCAACGCGAGGCAGTTTCCGGCCCAGCTGTCGGCGACGCGCCCGACTTTCATCTTCAGGTGCCGCGCCGCGACCGGCGCGTCGAGCAGGCCGAGACGCTTGCGCAGCTCCGCCTCCGCTTCATGCGCCGAGCAATAACCGCTCGCATAGACATAGCCGTTGCCCGTTCGGGTCGTGAGCGGGATGTCCCACGCCCAGCCGTGCCGCATCGCGATCGAGAGGGTCTGGCAATTGGTGCCGCGGGGGTCGGGCTCGGTCGGTATCACCACCGCACTGTCGTTGAACAGATTGTCGGCGAACGACAGGAACTTCACGCCGAGCGCGCCTTGCGAGATGATCGAGCGGAAACCGCTGCAATCGACGAAGAAGTCGCCGGCGATGGAGGTGCCATCGTCGGCGACGCAATGGCTGACATCGCCGTCGACGACCACGACGTCGACGACACGCCGCTGCAGATGACGGACGCCGAGACCGACCGCATGATCGCGGAGGAAGGCGCCGACGAGATGCGCGTCGAAATGATAGCCATAGCCGATGCCGAACGGAAAATGTCGCGGCGCCAGAGGGGCCAGCCGCCGTGCGGCGAGCGTTGCGGGCAGGAAGAAGCGGTCGGGATGCGCCCAGACGTCCGCATCGTGCCGCCGCGCGTAAGCATTGACGAAAAAGGCTGGCGCGGTGAAGCCGTCGAGCTCGGTCGGGAAGGGGTGGAAATAGCTGTCGAACCCCGGCATCTCGGACCAGCCGTGAAATCCGATTCCGGTCTTGTAGGTCGCGTTGCAGCGCGGCATCCAATCGGCCTCGGCGATGCCCAACGTGTCGAAGAACGCCTTCAATTGCGGAGTCGACCCTTCGCCGACACCGACGATCCCGATGTCCGGCGACTCCACCACAGTGACGGCAACGGCCGGTCCCAGATGATGCGCCAACAGATTGGCCGCCATCCATCCGGCTGTGCCGCCGCCAAGGATCACGATGTTGCGCGGTGCTTCGCTCATGCCGCCGTCATGCCGATTTTGGATGAGCGCGCAATGGCCGGGCCGGTCGATCGCGGAGGTGCCGGAGCGGGGATCGCGACGGCTGCCGCTACCGCGTCGTCTTGAGTGTCGGTACGTCCTCGAGCACTTCCTTGCGGCTCGGGTTACGGATCGAGGGACGCAGGCGGGCGACGCTGCACAATCCGGCCAGTACCGCCAGTCCCACCGCGACGAAACACGGGACGCGCCCTGCGCCGATCCCGAGTGCCAGCAGCATCGCGACTAGCGTCGCACCCGTGGTCTGCCCGGTCAGGCGCACGGTCGAGATCAGCCCGCCAGCGGCCGCCGCCCGCTCGCGCGGCGCGCTGCCGATGATCAACCGGGCGTTCGGCGGCAGAAAGGTCCCGAAGCCCGATCCGCACAACGCCATCCGCCAGGCGATGTCGAAATAGCTCGGATGGTCTGGCAGCAAAGCGAGCAACAGCAACGCGGCGATGCTGATGCACATCCCGATCCCGCCGAGCAGGCCGGCCGGGATACGGTCCGACAGCCAGCCGGCCATCGGCGCCACGATCATGTTGGTGAGCGGCCAGGGCGCGATCGCCGCGCCGACCGCCGCCGCGCTGAAGCCGAATTGGCTGGTCAGCCGGAACGGCGTCGAGAGCAGCAAGGTCATCGAGGCGATGAATGCGGTATAGGCCCCAATCACCGACAGCGCGATGACCGGGCGTTCGAGCAGGTCGAGCGGCAGGATGGGATTGGCGTCGTCGCGCTCGCGTCGCACGAAATGATAGCCGATCAGCGCGCCGGCGCCGACGATCGCGGCCGACACCACCGGGCTGTTGCCATGGACAGCGCTTTCCGCGCCGCCGATGACGAGGCCGAACGTCGCGGCGCACATGCCGGCCCCGAGCAGGTCGAAATGCGCGTGGCGCGGCTTGGCGTCGGGCAAGGCGCGCCCGAGCGCCAGGCTGAGCAAGGCGAACGGGATCGCGCACGCGAACACCCAGGGCCAGGGCGCCACCGCCAGCACCAGTCCGCCGATGGTCGGCGCGGCGGCGGCCGAACTCGACACGATGACCGAATTGATACCGAGCCCGCGCCCCAATTGCTGCGACGGATAGGTCGAGCGGATCAGCGCCGACGACACTGCGAGCGCGCCCGCGGCGCCGATCGCCTGCGCCGCGCGTACCACCAGCAGGAAGGGCAGGCTCTTGGCGAAGAAGCACAGGAGCGTGGCGACGGTGAAGATCATCTGCCCGACCTGGTACATCCGCTTGAGCCCGATCCGCTCGCCCAGGCCGGCAAACGGCAGCAACAGCATGACCAACATCAGCTGATAAACAGTGACGATCGAGACCACCGCGCTCGATCCCACGCCGAGATCGTGGGCGATCGAGGGAAGCGCGACATTGGCGATGCCGCCGTCGATGATGACCAGCGCCGTCCCGGCGCACAAGGCGCCGATCGCGAGATAGCGGCGGGGCAGGGGAAGGCCGTCGTTGGGCGCCGGCTCGATCTCGGGATCGCGGAGATCGACCGCTTCGCTCACGCCGGCGTCCATCCTGGCGGCGCCAGCTCGAACCCCGCGAAATCGAAGCCCGGCGTCACCACGCAACTGACCAATGCCCAGCCGTCGCGGGGTTCCGCCGCTTGCCAGGCATGCGCCGGGACGAGCACCTGCGGCGTGTCGAGTCCGAGCCGATGTTCATGCGTGCCGTCCTCCTGGTGGATCAGCAACGTCAGCGGATGCCCGTCGTTCCAGATCCACAATTCGGCGGCGTCGACGCGATGCCAATGCGAGCGCTCGCCGGCATCGAGCAGGAACAGGATCGCGGTGGCGAGATCGCGCCCGCCGCGCGGGTCGCGCTGGCGCAGCGTCTCCCGGAACCACCCACCCTCGGGATGCGGGGCAAGGTCCAGACTGGCGACGAGCGGATGCGGCATGACGGAGGGTCATGCGCCCGAGGATTGGGGCAGGACAACCCTAAAACACGCACGTGCGACATGGACCGAATGCATGCGTGTTTCGGTTCACGCGCAGGCGCGGAGACGCGGAGTCTTTGTTCACGCAAAGGCGCGAAGGCGCGAAGATGAAAGAAGAGAGAAGTCGCGCGTGAACCTTCTTCCCGATATGGTGGGTAATCGAAGGCTGCTGGCGCGGCTAGGCGAGTCACGTCCGCGTCCCCGCGCCGCCGCGTGAATCCAACACTCTTTGCGCCTTCGCGCCTTTGCGTGAACCAAATAAATCCGAACCAGACCAGGCTGGTCGCCAGCGTGACGTGGTACGAAACTCACCCTGATCTGAATTAGCGCGATTCTTTGGAACGGGGAGAAGGATGTGCGGGTTGATCCGATAACGAAACGACCGCGAGAGGAGGGCGACGATGGGCAAGGGCATCCTGCTTTGGCTGCTCGGGATTCCGCTCCCGATCATCATCCTGCTATTGCTTTTCTGGCACTGAGCTTTCCGAGACAACGGCCGCCTTGGCGTGAGGCGGCCGTTGTGCTTTGACGGCGGGCATGTCGATGCTCTTTGCGCGCCGTCTTCTCGCCCTGCTCGCCGCTTCGGGGCTGGTCCTTTCCTCGATCGCCCAGGCCGCGCCCGCCGGCAGTCCCGTCGCCGCGGTCGATCCGTTCATCGGTACGGGCGGAGAGGGGCATACTTTCCCCGGCGCGGTGTCGCCGTTCGGGATGATGCAAGTGTCGCCCGACACCGACGCGACCTGCGTGATCCGCGCCTGTTACAGCCATGCCGCCGGCTATCGCTATGAAGACCCGACCATCCAGGGATTCAGCCAGACGCATTTCTCCGGCTCGGGCCATTCCGACCTCGGCGATTTCCTCGTCATGCCGGTGTCGGGCGATACCGTGCCGCTCGAGCCGGGCGATCCCGCCAAGCCGGGCAGCGGCTATCGGTCGCGCTTCAGCCATCAGGGAGAAATTGCGTCGCCGGGCTATTATGCGGTCAACCTGACCGACGCCGGCGTCCGCGCCGAGCTGACCGCCGGCACGCGGATCGGCATCCATCGCTATACGTTCGCGCGCGACAAGGCCGCGCATCTCGTGCTCGACTTGCGGTCGAGCCTCTACAATTATCCGGGCAAGATTTCCTGGTCGTCGGTCCGGCTGCGTGCCGACGGCACGCTGACCGGCGGCCGCGAGACGCGCGGCTGGGCGCCGGGGCGCAAATTGTTCTTCGCGATGCGCTTCTCTCGGCCGGTCACCGGGCACGATTTCGTCAATCGCGAGACCGACATTCCCTACAAAGGCTTCAAAGGCCCGGGCCGCAGCGGCAGCGATATCGCCGAGATCAAGGGCAGGGCGCTGGTCGCGCGGCTCGACTTCGGCCGGCTCGCTGCGCCGCTCGAGGTCCGTGTCGCCATCTCGAGCGTCGACGAGGATGGCGCGATCCGCAATCTCGACAGCGAGCCCGGCGGGTTCGACGCGATCCGCACCAAGACCCAAGCAGCCTGGGCGAAAGCGCTGGGCGCGGTCGACATCCAGGCCGAGCCGGGGATGCGCACGTCGCTCTACACCGCGCTCTATCACGCGATGATGGCGCCGAGCATCGCCGGCGACGCCGACGGCCGCTATCGCGGGCCCGACGATCAGGTCCACAAAGCCGAGGGCTTCACCTTCCGCTCGACCTTCTCGCTGTGGGATACGTTCCGCGCCGAGCACCCATTGCTGACCATCATCCAGCCGCCGCAGACCTCGACCGACGTGGTCCGCTCGCTGCTCGCGAGCAAGGACGAGAGCCCCTACGGTATCTTGCCAGTCTGGCAATTCCAGGGGCAGGAGACCTGGTGCATGATCGGCTATCACGCCGTGCCGATCATCGCCGACGCTTACCTCAAGGGCATCAAGGGGTTCGATCCCAACAAGGCGCTCGACGCGATGGTCGCGAGCGCGACTTATGCGCCCTATGGCGGCCTCGGCGATTACATGAAGCTCGGCTACGTGCCGATCGACCGCGAGCCCGAGGCGGCGTCGAAGACGGTCGAATATGCGTTCGACGATTGGACCATCGCGCGGATGGCACGCAAGCTCGGCCGCAACGACGTCGCCGCGACGTTCGAGAAGCGCGCGCAATATTGGCGCAACAGCTTCGATAGCCAGACCGGCTGGCTGCGCGCGCGCAAGAGCGACGGCAGCTTCCGCGTGCCGTTCGATCCGACCGCGATCAATTACGGGTCGGATTACACCGAGGGCAATGCCTGGCAATATTCCTGGTTCATGCCGCAGGATGAGGGCGGGCTGATCCGCCTGCTCGGCGGCGACGCCGCGACCGTGAAGAAGCTCGATGCGATGTTCGACTTCGACAATTCGAAGCTCGACTATAGCCATGCCGAGGACATCGCCGGGCTGATCGGCCAATATATCCACGGCAACGAACCGAGCCACCACGTCGCCTATCTCTACGATTATGCCGGTGCGCCGTGGCGGACGCAGGAGCGGCTCAAGCAAATCGTCGACAGCCAGTACAAGCCGACCCCCGAAGGCCTCGCAGGCAATGACGATCTCGGCCAGATGTCGGCCTGGCTGGTGTTCACTGCGCTCGGTTTCTATCCCGTCGCACCGGGCAGCGGACAATATGTCATCGGCCGCCCGTTCGTGGATCGCGCGACGCTCAACCTGCCCAACGGCAAGCGCTTCACGATCGTCGCCGACGGCCTGTCGCCGGCCAATCGCTACGTCGGCTCGGTGATGCTCGACGGCAAGCCGCTCGATCGCGTGTGGATCGGGCATGACGAGATCATGCGCGGCGGCACGCTCCATTTCACGATGTCGGCAAAACCCAACAAGGCCTGGGGAGCGGGCTCCGCGTCGCGGCCGTATTCGATGACCGGTTACTGAGCGCGGTCGAACGCCCATTGAGTGCGGGCGGTCGCGATCCCATCTGACGGGCGATCCCCAGGAGGACTCGCCATGTCCGATACCGCCACCGCCCGCCGCACGCTGATGCCCGGGCCCGACCATCCGTTCACGATCGCGCGCAATCCCAAGCGCGTCGTGGTCACCGCGGGAGATCGGGTCATCGCCGATACGCGCGACGCGCTGACGCTCCAGGAAGCCAATTATCCCGCCGTCCAGTACATCCCGCGCGGCGACGCCGATCTGACGGCACTCGAGCGCACCGCCCATCATAGCTGGTGTCCGTACAAGGGCGAGGCGTCCTATTTCTCGATCCTCGGGCTCGATCGCGGCGAGAATGCGGTCTGGACCTATGAGGAGCCGCACGATGCCGTCGCCGACATCCGCGAGCATCTTGCTTTCTATCCCGACCGCGTGACGATCGAGCAGCGCGACGACTGACGTCTCCGCTTCGCGAAACGCACGGTTTCACCCATTCAATCTTGCTGCAATGCAGCATTTGTATTACTGAAAGCCCATGTACCTGAGCGACAAGCCCGAGTCCGCGCCCAATGGCGGCGCGCCCGTCATCCTGGAAGGGATCGTGCGCAAGAAGTGCATCTCGGCGACGTACAATCGCCTGCACGTCCTGCTCGCGCCGCACGTGCTGTTCACCAAGAACGACGCGCTCTACGTCGCGGCGGTGACGATCGAGCGCGAGGGACAGCGCCCGCGCGAGGAGAAGGTCGGCTTGTTCAAACTCGACGGCCTCGTCGGCCTGCAGCTGGACGATCGCGATTTCGTGACGAGTTCGGTTTACGAGCCCGAGGACGAGCGCTTCGTTTCCTCCAAGCTGATGGCGGTCGAGGCCTGAGCGACCGTCATTTGGTCGCGGCTGCGTCGGATACCTTCTTGGCATAAGCCGTCCACAGATCGGCTTGCTGGTTGCGCAGCGTGGCGATCGCGCCGTCGATCCCGCCGGCTTGAGCCGGGAATTTCTTCTTCTGCGCCTCCAGCGCGGCGATTTGCCGATCGATCGTGTCGGACGCGGTCTGGGTCACGCCGGCCGGCGTCTCGGGCGCCGGCTTCGTCGCGTCGACCGCGTCGTTGACCAGCGAGATCCCGCGATAGAAGGAGCAGATCTGATGATAGGCGTTCACGTCGCGGATCATCTGATCGAGCGTATAGACGCCCACATCCTTGCTCGACAGGTTTTCGCGGATCGAGGCGAGTTGCTTGCCACGCTCGTTCTCGATCGCGCGGGCGATCGCCGTCGCCAGCGCGTTGCGATAGACTTCGGCATTAATATGCGCCCGAGTCGCGTTCGCCGCGCCGGCCAGTCCCGACAGGATACTCTTGGCCTGCTCTCCGGTCACGATCGTCGATGTCGTCGAGAACAACGTGTCGAGCGTCGATAGCGCCGTGTTGGTCGTGCCCTCGTTCGCGACCAGCGCGCCCATCTCGCGCGTGCAAATCGTGTCGGCATGGACGATCAGGATGTCGCCCAACCGATTGCGCAGGATCCTCGCCTTGGCCTGATCCGGTTCCCCCGCGACCCTGGCATAAGCGGTGAGGGGGCGGTCGCCCATCGCGAGCGCCCTGCTGTCTTCCGGGAAATAGAAACAATCCAGATTGACCGCGCCGCCGTTGAAGTCGCCAGGGATTTTCGCCGGACACGCGGTCGACCGCGTCTCGCCTGCCCTGGCCGATGCGGTATCGAATTTGCCGGGATTGTAATAAGCGACCGCTTGCGGATCGACGCGCGATTGCGCCTGCAGCCTCGCACACCCCGATTGTATCGCGCCGATCGCGGCCAGCATCGCGAGCCGCGCGACGACAATTCCGCTACCACGGACCTCGAAAATTGTCATGTGAATCCCCCCGAAGCTCAGCAGACCGGCCCGATGATTCGCGACAATCGCGAGACGAGGCAAATCTTTTCGCGTCCGGATCGGTTCTATTGTTGAACTGGCGTCGATCCTGCACTGGAATCTCTCTATCGACGCCGCAGTTAATCACCGTAACGGTATTATTTTATTGCGCTTGACCTGTCGCAATTGCCTGGACCCGGCGCCACTATGCCGCGCTTGTCTCGGGCGGCCGCATCAGCGACGGCAATAGACGCGCGGGGGGAGGCGGGAAGCTCGCCAAAAAGCTGTGACCCAATCCCCCTCCCGTTTACGGGAGGGGCTGGGGGAGGGCGTGTCGCCCTGACGGGAAGGCACAAGCCCTCCCCCGACCCCTCCCGCAAGCGGGAGGGGAGAACTAGCTCCTACAATTGAATCCCCAGCCGCGGCGCCAGCGCGGTCATCGCGAGGTACAGGATCACGGTCAGCACGCATCCGAGCGCCAGCGCCAGATGGAATTGCACGCCCGCGCGCAACATCGCCGGAATCGCCAGGAACATCGGCAGCGAGGGCAGCACGTACCAGAAGGTCGCCTGAGCATGCGCGGCCATGTTGGCGGCATCGGGCTTCTCGCTCCACAGCCACAGCATGCCGAGCACGGAAACCAGCGGCAGCGACGCGATCAACGCGCCGAACCCGGGATAGCGTTTGGCGAGGGTCGAGGCGGCGGCGATCAGCACGCCGGAGATCGCGGCTTTGAGGGCTAGCTGCAGCATCGTCATCCGTTCCCGGTCATGCGCGGCATCGGTCGCGCAGCAAGGTGAAGGTGTCGCGCACCGTCTGTGCTTCTTCCGGCGTCGCCAGGGTCAATTCGCCATATTCGTCGGGCGTCATGTGCGCGGCGGTGAACTTCACCCGCGAGCCGTTTGAGGAGACGGCGCCGATCAGGGCCCAGTCGATCTCATAGGCCTTGGCGATATCGCCGACGGCGATGCCGCTGTTGGTCAATACGGTCGGTGCGCCAAGCCGGGTGTAGCAGCGCCGCACCGTTACCGCGCCCGACAGGCGTCGCACCATGTCCCACTTGCCCTTGCCGGCATCCCCGCTCCGCCAATTGTGCAGCTGGACCGATTGCGCCGCGTTCAAAAAGGCGTTGAGGGCATTCTGCAGGCTGTCGATCGACGCAGAAGGCGCCGAGGGGGCGTCGTCGGTCGTGCCGTGACGATTCTGTGCGGAGAGCGGCGCGGCCACGATGACGGCGATCAGCAGGGCGACCCCGCCGCGCAAAGAATGAAGCAAAACAGTCCCCCGGGTTCGGTTCGCGATGTCGGCCCAGCCTAACCGACGCGCGAGCGCAAGCAAGCGCTCGCTGAAGCCGCTTGCCGGCCGGACTTGCCACCGGGAGGCAGCGGCGCCGCTTCCTAGCTGCCACGTGCGCGATGTTGCGCGAGGAGCGGCGCCGTCTTTCCTGGCGGAAATTCCCGCGGCGTGTCAGCAGACGCGCATCCAGCGGTGATGGCGCTTCATCATGTGACAGCGGTTGCGCCAGCCATAGTGGTGCCCGCGCCAGCCATTGTTCCAGTCGCGGCCGCGACGGTCGCTGCGATTCCAGTCCCGACCACGGCGGTCGCTACGATTCCAATCGCTGCGGCTGCGGTCGCTGCGGTTCCAGTCGGAGCCGCTCCGGTCGCTGCGATTCCAATCGGCGCCGCTGCGATCGCTACGGTTGGCATCGCGGTCGCCCCGCATCTGATCGCTCCCGCGCATGTCGCGGTTCGTATTGGTCTGGCCGTTGCGCTGCTGCGCGGCGGCAGGGGCGGCGGCGATCGGCGCGGTTCCCAGCATGGCGGCGATCACTCCGGCCGCGATCAACATCTTTTTCATGTCGTCCTCTCCAGGCCCGAAAAGGGCCACGGCGGGGGATACGGTCGAGCGCACCAGATCGTTCCGGAATTGGCGAATTGTAACGTGACGCGCGCGCGGGTCTGGCCCCAACCGGGCAGCCATGCGAGGCTGAGCGCGTTGGAGGACCATGGACGGGACCGAGGCACAGGGAAGAATACGCGCCCAGGCGCGGCGATTCAGCTGGCTATGGCCCGCCGTCGCCTTGTTCGCGGTGTCGCTGGTACTGCTCGGCGCGCATGTCGCCGACGAACTGATCGAGGGCGAGCGCTTTTCGTTCGACGCGCGCCTGCTCCTCGCCTTGCGCGTGCCCGGCCACCCACAGACGCCGGTCGGCCCGGCCTGGCTGCTCCAGTCCGCAGTCGATATCAGCGCGCTCGGCGGCTATACCTTGATGTGGCTATTCGGCATCGCCGGGCTCGCCTGGCTGATCGCGGCGGGCAAGCGCGCGGAGGCCGGTTGGATCGCGGTATCGCTGGTCGGCAGCTCGGTGATCGACGGCCTGCTCAAGAACTGGATCGCGCGACCGCGCCCGGAGCTCGTCCCGCACCTCGTCCAGGTGACCAACGCCAGCTTCCCCAGCGGCCATGCGATGATCTCGTCGGCGGTGTACCTGACGCTCGGCCTGATGCTGGCCGAGGGGATCGACCGCGACGGATGGCGGGGCAGGGCGGGCCGCGTCGCGGTGGTCGCGTTCTTCAGCGGCCTCGCGGTGCTGATCGGCATGAGCCGGGTGTATCTCGGCGTCCACTGGCCGAGCGACGTGCTCGCGGGCTGGTGTTTCGGGACCGCCTGGGCATTGGCGGTGTGGATGGCCGATCGCTGGCTGACGAGGAGGCGATGATAACGTCAACCCCGCCCATGAAGGCACGGAGCGGGTGATGCATAACCGTTGATGTCAGCTTTAACCGTCATGCCGGCCTTGTGCCGGCATCCACCGTGCCGCACGCCCATCGGCCGCTGGTAAAGCTGCAGGGTGGATCCCGGGACGAGCCCAGGATGACGCTGGATGTGGTGGATCAAACACAATTCCAAGGGGCGCCTGGAGGAGTGACGAACAAGCCCCGCCCTACGATGTCGGCGCGTCACCCGAGCGCGGCTCGCCCGCCATCGTCGGATCGACGAGATCAATGCGCTCGCCGGGCTCGATGCCGAACAATGCCTGGAACTGCGCGGGCTCCAGCAGCAACGCCGCCTGATCGAGCAGATGCTGGTTGCGCGCGTTGAGCATCTCGGCGGTCGGCGGGGTGAAGCCGGGGATCGCCGTGGACAGGTAGCTCTGGACGTTGCCCCTCAGCGCCAGCAACGCGCTCAACCGCTCGGGATCATCCCCCAGCACGGTGCGGGCCCGATCGGCAAAATCGTCGCGAAGCTCTGGCATGGGCGGTTCACCCAATCTGGTCTCGCCGAGCTTCATCGGCAAGCCCGACAGCGGCGTCGCCTGCGCAGCGCACCCCTGGATCTTGGCCAGCCAGGCGGCGTGCTGAAGCCCGTAAGTGCCGTACAGGAAGCTGCTGGCGCCATAGCCGCGCGCGTTCTTGACCGTCGCCGGCGCCTGGCTCGCGCTGCCGGTCGCGTACAGCACCTGATTGGCGAGCTGATGACACACGCCGTCGACGCCATAGGTGAAGATCGTCCCCTGGGCCGCCGGATTGCCGTTCGATTCGGCGTTACCCTCGACCAGGCATTGCGCGAGCGTGCCGCTGCCGCTCTGCACCGCGATGGGATCGGGCGGATTGCCGTCGACGTGGAAATCGCCCCAGCAATACCAATTGATCTGGCCCGCGGCGATCACGTCGCCGATGTCGGAATAGGGCGTGGCTCGGCTGTCATAGCTGGTGACCCAGGTATGATCGACCGGCGCATGGCTCCAGAACGCGGGATTGACCCAGGCGCAGAATGTCAGGCTTGCCATCGTCGCTCTCCCCCCGGTGGCGGTTCGGGAAGCGTCAGTGGATGATGACGAACTGGGCCGTCACCGCTTCCGCCCGCCCTGCCCGACACCGAACTTGACCTTGTCATCCTCGATCTCGGCGACGCTACGATAGCCCAATTTTCAGCGGAATACGCGCATTGCTAGGTTCAAATCGGACCGACCTTTTGCCGAGTTGAGCGCATTCGCTCGCTCGTTCCCCGATCTCGTCGGCGGTATACTTGACGCTCGGCGAGATGCTGGGGGAGAGCATCGACCGCGACGGCTGGCAGGGCGCGCCGCGGTAGTCGCGTTCTTCAGCGGCCTCGCGGTCCCGCTCGGAATGAGCCGTGTGTATCTCGGCGTGCATTGGCCAGCGATGTGCCGGCGGGCTGGTGTTTGGGGACAGTCTGGGCGTTGCTGGTGTCGATGGCGGATCGGTGGTTATCGATCCAGCAGCGTTAGAGGAGCGCAGAGGCCAGTCGCAGCGCAAGCTTCACTGACTTAGTTTTGCTTGTCGCGTTCCCTCAAAGACTTCTCAACAGCACGCAGTTCGGCTGATGATAGATGATGCTTGATCAGCGCTTGCAAGGACTCAGTCTCTTCTAACAGACCGGCGAATGTACGAGCCGTAACGGTCCGGTTCACAAGCGATATCGTCTCGTCGGGCGAGAATTTCATCCCATACGACGCAGCAGCCTTCACCATGTCCCCATAGGAAGCCCCCGTCGATGTCACGAGACTGACAGCTGCCTTGATCAACGGGCTCAATAAGCGCTGCACTATCGCAAATGACCGTAAACGACGCTCTTCCTTCGACATCCTGGAGTAAGGCACGATGGCGTCGAATGAGGACGTAATTCTCGCCATGCGCCTTTCGAGTTCGGCTTGAGTGATCGATTTGTGGAGTAGATCGTTAAACTCCCGAAGCTCGCCTCGCACTGGCTTCAATTCTGATCTAAGATCTGTCAGAATGGCCTTGAGGTCTTGGCGGTTGTTCAGTCGGTCTAGTGCGATAGCCAAAAGTGGTGGTAGAGAAAATGTACAGTGGATAGCAGGCTGATCTTTGGTTGCGCTCGACCAGGATTTTCGCATCCTCTGGTAAAATGTTTTTGAGAAATCATCTCCTAAACGAGGATCAGAAAATTTTCTATTTGCTATATATGCCGGTACTGCGTGCATATCGAGACAGACATGTACACTTTCGCAGACTGCTGGTGAAAGATATTCGTCTAGAGAGATATCGAGTCGAGCATTGGTTCCACCAGCATGTGGCGCTCCGTTGATTGCACTACCGACAAGTTTACTGCCCGATATCACCCCATCCCGAACCACTGCATATTCAGGACAGATTATCCATTCTACTCCGCCGACCAACTCAAAGATAGCAAGCGCTGCCGATGAGAGATTTGCGTCGCGAGGCTTGGCATAAGCTAGGAAGTCGTCTTGGTTGAATATTTTTGGCGCCGCGTGAAAAACAGGAACAAAATCATGTAGAAGTACGGCCTGAAGGGCGAGTTCGGCCGCCTCAATATCTTGATAACTTTCGATGCCACCGGAAAGGATTTTTCCTAGTGCATTGGCCGCTTCAATGTCGACTAATGCCGTCCCGATTTCATTGAGGTTGGATTGGGCGATATCAAAAGTACGGTATTGATCGATTGCGGAGCCGCGTACCGGAATTAGAGGTGATGGCTGCCAGTTTGGCTTCTCTTCCGGAACGCCGACATATATTACTCGATCTAGCACTTGTAGTTCCCCATCTGAGCGCAGATTCCGGTGATCATACCGCCGTCACAAAGCTATCCATCACCCGCTTCCGCCCGGCCTGCTCGAAGTCGATCTCGAGCTTGTTGCCCTCGATCTCCGCGATTTCGCCATAGCCGAACTTCTGGTGAAACACGCGCATGCCGACCGACAGGTCACTGCGACCTTTATTCCCCAAGCTCACCGCGCTCGCGCGGCTCTCCACCACCCGCGCTGGCTCGCGCGTGAAAGTGCGGCTCTGCCATTCCCCGCCCGGCTTGGCCGCGTTGAGTGTGCCGGCCGCCCTCTGCCAGCCCGGCCCGCGCCCGGTCCCGCGCCCCACATCCGCGAACGGATCACTCCGTTCGCTCCAGTTCGCACGCCACAGGCTTTCGCCGCCCGACATGCTGCTTTCGCTCTCGATATGCGCGTCGGGCAGTTCGGCGACGAAGCGGCTCGGGATGCTCGAGGTCCATTGGCCGTAGATGCGGCGGTTGGCGGCGTGGATGATGATCGCGCGACGGCGGGCGCGGGTGATCGCGACATAGGCGAGGCGGCGTTCCTCCTCGAGGCTGGTCAGCCCGCCCTCGTCGAGCGCGCGTTGCGAAGGGAACAGGCCTTCTTCCCAGCCGACCAGGAACACGGTGTCAAATTCCAGGCCCTTGGCGGCGTGGATGGTCATGATCGTGACCTTGGCCTCGCTCGCCTGCGCCTCGTTGTCCATGACGAGGCTGACATGTTCGAGGAACGCGCCGAGGGTTTCGTATTCCTCCATCGCGCGGACGAGTTCGCTGAGGTTTTCGAGGCGGCCGGCGGCTTCGGCGGATTTTTCGTTCTGCCACATCGCGGTGTAGCCTGACTCATCGAGAATGACTCGAGCTAGTTCCGAGTGGGGCACGCCCCCTCCACCAGTTAGCTCTGCTAACTGGTCCCCCTCCCCGCTGAGCGGGGAGGAGTTTAGCATGCCGCGCCATCTCGCGATGTCGCCGACGAGGTTGCCGAGCGCGCGCCTCGCCTGGGGCGTCAGTTCGTCGGTGTCGAGAATGCGCGCCGCCGCCGTCGTCAGCGGGACCTGTTCGGCGCGGGCGAGCTGGTGGACCTTGGCCAGCGCCTTGTCGCCCAGGCCGCGCTTGGGGGTGTTGACGATGCGCTCGAACGCGAGGTCGTCGGCCGGCTGCGCGACGACGCGCAGATAGGCGAGCGCGTCGCGGATTTCCTGGCGCTCGTAGAAGCGGAAGCCGCCGACGATGCGATAGGGCAGGCCGATCGAGATGAAGCGGTCTTCGAACTCGCGCGTCTGGTGCTGGGCGCGGACCAGGATGGCGATGTCGTCCAGGCTCGCGTTGCGGATCTGTTGCGCCGCCTCGATCTCGTCGCCGACGCGGCGCGCTTCCTCGGGCCCGTCCCAGACGCCGAGCACCTTCACCTTCTCGCCCTCGTCATGCTGGGTCCACAAGGTCTTGCCAAGCCGGCCCGAATTGTTGGCGATCACGCCCGACGCGGCGGCGAGGATGTGCGGGGTCGAGCGGTAATTCTGTTCGAGCCGGATAACCTTGGCACCGGGGAAGTCCTTTTCGAACTTCAGGATGTTCTCGACCTGCGCGCCGCGCCACGAATAGATCGACTGGTCGTCGTCGCCGACGCAGCAGATGTTCTTGCGCTCCTGGGCGAGCAGCCGGAGCCAGAGATACTGAACGCTGTTGGTGTCCTGATATTCGTCGACCATGATGTAGCGGAACCGCTGCTGGTAATGCTGCAGCACCTCGCGGTCGCTCTTCAGGATGGTCAGCATGTGGAGCAGCAAGTCGCCGAAGTCGCAGGCGTTGAGCGCGCGCAACCGGTCCTGATAGTCGGCATAGAGCTGCGCGCCGCGGCCATTGGCGTAGCGCTCGCCTTCGCCGGCATCGACGTCCTTGGGGGTCAGCCCCTTGTTCTTCCACTCGTCGATCAGCCCGGCGAGCTGGCGCGCCGGCCAGCGTTTCTCGTCGAGATCGGCGGCCTGGATGAGCTGCTTGAGCAGGCGCAATTGGTCGTCGGTGTCGAGGATGGTGAAATTGGGATGCAGCCCGACCAGTTCGGCATGACGGCGCAGCATCTTGGCGCCGATCGCGTGGAAGGTGCCGAGCCACGGCATGCCCTCGACCGCGTCGCCGACCAATTTGCCGACGCGCTCCTTCATCTCGCGCGCCGCCTTGTTGGTGAAGGTGACGCTGAGAATCTCCGACGGATAGGCGCGGCGCGTCCACAACAGGTGCGCGAGCCGCGCGGTCAGCGCCGCGGTCTTGCCCGTGCCCGCGCCGGCCAGCACCAGGACGGGGCCGTCGGTGGTCAGCACGGCTTCACGCTGCGGCGGATTGAGGCCGCGCAGATAGGGGGGATCGTCGGGAAGCGGTACAGGATCGGTCACGCGTGAACACTTAGGGAACGGCGGCCGCAGGGGCAACCGTTTGCGGGGGTGAAACCGGGCGCTCGTTCCTCCCGCTCATCCTCGTGAAAGTGGGGACGAGGGCATGGATCCAGGGGAGTCGCGGGAGCGCTCGCCGGGCGATTGCCCTTCGCGCGCGATGGGCGCATCGTCGCCGCAACGATCGCCGATAGGGGGGCTCGAGATGCGCCGGTTGATACCGCTGACCGCGTTGCTGCTGCTGGGGGCCGCGGCGTCCCCGGCGAAGGTCGACATGGCCGCCGCGATCCTGCCGCTACCCGCCAGCCCAGGCAGGGCGGTGTTGCCGTTCGTCAAGATCGGCGCCGGCAAGATCGCGCTGGTTCATGTCCGGATCATCGACGGCACCGGCGCCCCGGCGCAGGAGGATCGGCTGCTGCTGCTCGATGGCGAACGGATCGCCGGGATGGGGGCGGCGAGCGACGCGGTGCCGGTCGGATATCGCGCGATCGACGCCGCCGGCGCCACGGTGTTGCCCGGGATCGTCGGGATGCACGACCATCAATATTATATCGCGCGGCCCGACCTCGATGCCGACGGCACCAGCGAGCCGCCGGTACTGGTGCCGCAAATGGCGTTCAGTTCTCCGCGCCTGTACCTGGCGGCGGGCGTCACGACGCTGCGCACCACGGGCAGCGTCGAGCCCTATACCGACCTCAACATGAAACACATGATCGACACCGGCGTGCTGCCGGGGCCGCACATGGACGTGACCGGGCCGTATCTGGAAGGCGCGAGCAGCCCGTTCGTGCAGATGCATTTGCTGCGCGACGCCGCCGATGCGCGCGCGATGGTCAATTACTGGGCCGATCAGGGCGTGACCTCGTTCAAGGCCTATATGAACATCACCCGCGACGAGCTGAAGGCGGCGATCGACGCGGCGCATGCGCGCGGCATCAAGATCACCGGCCATTTGTGCGCGGTGACCTATCCCGAAGCGGCGGCGCTGGGGATCGACGACCTCGAGCACGGCTTCTGGGTCAACACCCAGCTCGATCCGGGCAAGAAACCCGACACCTGTTCGGAGTCCGAAGGTTTCGCGACGCTGGCGGCGATGGACGCCGACGGGCCGGAGGCGAAGGCGCTGATCAAGCTGCTGGTCGACCGGCATGTCGCGGTCACCTCGACGCTGCCGGTGTTCGAATCCATGTCGCCGGCTTACCGGCTGCTGCCGCAGAAACAGCTTGACCTGCTCAGCCCCGGCGCGCGCGACGATTACATGACGATCTTCGCCCGCAACGCGCAGCGCCCGGCGGCGCGCAAGGCCGACCAGGCGAAATTGTGGAGCAACGCCTTGCGGCTGGAGCGCGCTTTCGTGGCCGCCGGCGGGCTGCTGCTCGCCGGGCCCGACCCGACCGGCGCGGGCAGCGTGTTGCCCGGATTCGGCGACCAGCGCGCGATCGAATTGCTGGTCGATGCCGGCTTCACCCCGATCGAGGCGATCCGCATCGGGACGTTGAACGGCGCGACCTATCTCGGCCTCGCCGACCGGATCGGCTCGATCGCGGTCGGCAAGCGCGCCGACCTGCTGCTGGTGCGCGGCGACCCGTCGCGGCGGATCGCCGACATCGAGAATGTCGACACGGTGTTCAAGGACGGCGTCGGCTATGACCCGGCGGCGCTCCTCGCGTCGGTACGGGGGCGCTACGGGCAATATTGAAGGCGAAAAATCGGGGCGGCCCAGCGGAGCCGCCCCGCAGTTCGGGAAGAGCCGGCCCATGGGGATGAGACCGGCCACGCGGCGCGCAAGGGGCCTCGCCGCGACGCGCGCTCTGGGCGCGAATTGTAGCGCCGACATGTCAAACTTGTATCAAAGTGTCGCAATTCGACCGGAAGGTCGCCGGACTGATCAGGACCCGCCCGGATTGGGTAGGGTCGCATCAATTCCGTGGCGACGCGCCGACCCACCCTCTCCCGCGAAGCGAGAGAGGGCGACAAGCTGGAGAGGCTAAGTAGCAAGGCCTGACCAGCGAGCATAAAAAAGGGGGCGGTCCGCAGGTGGAACCGCCCCGTAGTTCAGGGAGGACCGGCCACAAGGGGAGCGGCCGGTACAAACCGCGGCAAGCAAGGGGAGAACTCTCCGCGGCAACACCTACGTAGGCATGCTTTGTCGCCGCGCAATGTCGCAATTGTTGCAAATTGTCGCAGCCTGCGTGCAGTGGGCGCATGCATCCCATCGTCGCCAACCGCCGCATCCTGCTCGCAGCACTCGTCGGCACCTCGGTCGAATTCTACGATTTCTACATCTACGCGACCGCGGCGGCGCTGGTGTTCGGACCGCTGTTCTTTCCCTCGAGCTCGGACACCGCGCAGCTCCTGTCGGCTTATGCCAGCTTCGGCCTCGCCTTCGTCGCGCGACCGGTCGGCGCCGCGGCGTTCGGCCATTTCGGCGATCGCATCGGCCGCAAGTCGACGCTCGTTGCCAGCCTGATGCTGATGGGCGGGTCGACGCTGCTGATCGCGTTCCTGCCGACCTATCAGCAGATCGGCTGGTGGGCGCCGTTGCTGCTCTGCATCCTGCGGTTCGGTCAGGGCTTCGGGCTCGGCGGCGAATGGGGCGGGGCGGCGCTGCTCGCGGTCGAGAACGCGCCCGAGGGCTGGCGCGGGCGGTTCGGCACCGCACCGCAAATGGGCGCGCCGATCGGATTCATCGCCGCCAACGGCCTGTATCTGATCCTCGGCCTGACGCTGACGCCCGAGCAATTCCACGACTGGGGATGGCGCCTGCCGTTCCTCGCGAGCGCGGTACTGGTCGGGCTCGGGCTGTGGGTGCGGCTCAAGGTCAGCGAAACCCCGGCGTTCCGCCGCGTGCTCGACGAAGGGCCGCCGCCAAGCGTGCCGCTGGGCGAGATGGCGCGCGATCACCTGGGCGCGGTGGTGCGCGGAACGCTGGCGGTGGTGGCGTGCTTCGCGATCTTCTATATCGCGACCGCCTTCGCGCTCGGCTATGGCACCACCAAGCTCGGCCACCCCAAGCAAGCCTTCCTCGGCGTCCAACTGGTCGCCATCCTGTTCATGGCGGCCGGCATCGCGATCGCCGGTTGGTGGAGCGACCGGGCGAGTCCCCGCGCGGTGCTGATGTGGGGCTGTGCCGGCACCGTGCTGGCGGGAGCGTTGTTGGCGCCCTTGATGGCCGGCCCGCTCGCGTTGGCGGGCCTGTTCCTGGCGATCGCGCTGTTCGTGATGGGATTCGTCTATGGCCCGGTCGGCGCCTGGCTGCCCGATCAATTCCCGGCGCGTGTCCGCTACACCGGCGCGTCGGTCGGGTTCAACGTCGGCGGCGTCATCGGCGGCGCGCTGACGCCGTTCGCGGCGCAGGCATTGTCGGCGGTCAGCCTTGGCTGGGTCGGCCTCTATCTCGCAGCCGCCGGGGTGCTCAGCTGGATCGGGCTCGCGGCGTCGCGCGCGCGCTGACGCGCGACGTCAGACGACCGGCGCCGCGGGGCCGGAGCCGGGCGGTGAGGGCGGGACATTACCCTTGGCGCCGGACGGTTGATATTGCACCGGCGGCGGCGCCGTGGGCGTCGTATCGGATGGCAAGGGCGGCGGCGCCGCCGTCGTCGAGGACGGCGGTGCGGGAGTGGCCGCGTTCGTGTTCGCCACCGGGGCGGCCCCCCCGGCGGTGGCCGACAGGCGCGATGCCATCACGCCGATCACCGTGCCGGCGACGACCACCAACAGCAATGTGATCAGGAATGACCTGTTCTGGTTCATGCGCGTCCCGTCTTGACCCGCTCGCCGGATCGTTCCGCCGGCCTGTAGTCGGTGAGCGTGAAGAAATCGGCAACGCGGCGCGCGCGGCGAAACTTATCTGCAACCCAATTGTAACAGCCGCGTCACACGACCCGTGCAGGGCGGCGTCATCATGGCTACCGATTTGACGGCCGATTCCGGCCAAGTGCCCCTCATGGGCGAGCCTCGCCCGAGCAGCAGCGGGCCGCGGCTCGATCAGCCCAGCCACCCGATCGCCAAATTGGTCTTCGCCGCGCTGATCGTCGGCGCCTTGGGCTATGCCGGCTATTCTATCCTGGTCGACACCCAACATGTCGGCGAACAGATGGCGACGCATGTCTTCGCCTTCCTGATCGTCGCCCTGGTGATCGCGCTCGGGTTCGAGTTCGTGAACGGCTTTCACGATACGGCCAATGCGGTCGCGACGGTGATCTACACCAATTCCATGCCCGCGCCGCTCGCCGTGGTCTGGTCCGGGGCGTTCAATTTCCTCGGCGTGCTGCTGTCGTCAGGGGCGGTGGCCTATACGATCGTCACGCTGTTGCCGGTGGACTTGATCCTGCACGTGGGGTCCGCGGGCGGCTATGCGATGATCTTCGCGTTGTTGTTCGCGGCCGTGCTGTGGAACCTCGCGACCTGGTATATCGGCCTGCCCAATTCTTCCAGCCATACGCTGATCGGCTCGGTGCTGGGTGTCGGGCTCGCCAACCAGCTGATGACCGCCGGGTCCAAGGGCGGCACCGCCGGCGTCGACTGGGGGCAGGCCTATGGCGTGTTTTCGGGACTGTTCTGGAGCCCGCTGATCGGCTTCGTCGGGGCGTTCCTGCTGCTCTTCGTCATGAAGGCGGTAATCCGCACACCGGCTCTGTATCGCGAACCGGAAAGGGATATGCCACCGCCGGCACCGATCCGCGCGCTGCTGGTCCTGACCTGCACCCTGGTCAGCTTCTTTCACGGGTCGAACGATGGGCAGAAAGGGATGGGGCTGATCATGCTCATCCTGATCGGCTGCGCGCCCACCGCCTACGCCCTCAATCGCACGATGCCGGCGAGCGCCACCGCCGCCTTCGTGGAAAGCGCCAAGGTCGGGACGGCGCCGTTCGCCGCCAAGGCAGGTATCATCGACCCCGATACCGCGCACGCCCGTGCGGCGCTGACGACAGCGCTCCAGCAGCGCAAGGCCGACAGCGCGCAAGTCTATGGTGCGATCGCGACGCTGTCGGGCGACGTCAGCCGACGAATCCAGGGCTATGGCGCGATCTCGAACATTCCGGCAGCGGCGACGGCCAATCTGCGCAACGACATGTACCTGGTGCTCGATACGTCGCGTCTGGTCACCAAGGCCAAGGACGTCGGCACGCGCTTCACGCCGGCCGAGGTGAAGGCGATCGGCGCCTATCAAAAGAATCTGGAAAGCGGCACGCGCTACATCCCGCTCTGGGTCAAGCTGGCGGTGGCGGTCGCGCTCGGTCTCGGCACGATGGTCGGTTGGCGCCGCATCGTGAAGACGGTCGGCGAGCGGATCGGCAAGACCCATCTGACCTATGGCATGGGTGCCGCCGCGGAGCTCGTTGCGGCCGCCACCATCGCTTTTGCCGACCGCATGGCGGTCCCGGTATCGACCACCCACATCCTGACGTCCGGAGTCGCGGGATCGAGCCTGGCGAACCGTGCCGGGCTGCAATTCCGTACGATACGGAACATGGTGCTCGCCTGGGTGTTGACGCTTCCGGCCGCAATGGCGCTGTCTGGCGGACTGTACTGGTTATTGCGGCAATTCGTCGGCTGACCGCCGTGCGACCTCGAAGGCTAGGGGGGCGAGCGAGTTTTTTTGCTCGCCCTTTCATTTTCAGGGTTGCTTGTTCGTTCGAACGAACTAATTGCCGGCGGCGTGGTTCAGCAGCGACTCCTCGACATCGCGATCGACGCGTTCGGACAGCATGGGCTCGACGGCGCCAGCACGCGCGAGATCGCGGCAGCGGCGGGGACGGCGATGTCGTCGATCACCTATCATTATGGCGGCAAGGAAGGGCTCTACCTCGCCGCCGCCGAGGAAGTGGCGAAGCAGATGGGCGACGGCCAGTCGCTCGACGACATCGACCGGGTGATCGCTGCCGGCGACCCGCAGGCGGCGCGGCGCGCGATCGAAATGATCCTGCGTAATTTCCTGGAACGCCTGCAGGGAGAGCGGAGCAACAGCTGGGCGCTGTTCATCATGCGCGAGCAGCTCAATCCGACCGGCGCGTTCGAGCGCATCTATGCCGGTCCGATGGGCCATACCGCGCGTGGGCTGGTCGAACTGGTCTGCATCGCCACCGGCGTCGAAGATCGCGCGGCGGCGCGGCTCGCCGCGATCTCGCTGTTCGGTCAGGTGCTGGTGCTCAAGGCGGCGCGCGCGACCTGCCGCAAGCTGCTCGAGCGCGAAACGCTCACCCCCGAATTGATCCGATCCTATGCCGACCGCGTTGCCGCCAATGCCGACGCGATCCTCGACCGAATGATCTCCGAGCGACAGGAGCAAGCATGAGCGACGAAGCCGACGACGCCGCGACCGAGCAGGATGGCGACAAGAGCGAGAACGGTAAGCCGGACGTCGAGGAGAAGCCCTCGGTGCCGCTGTATCGACGGCCCTTCTTCTGGATATTGATCCTGGTGGTCGCCGCCGCGATCGTCGCCGGAACGCTTTACTATCTCCACGCCCGCGAGTTCGAATCGACCGACGACGCATTCGTCGACGCGCATATCGTCCGCATCGCGCCGGAAGTGGCGGGCACGCTGATCGACGTCGCCGATCTCGACAACCGGCACGTCCAGGCGGGCCAGCTTCTCGCGGTGATCAAGCCGACCGGTCCCGAGGCGCAGCTTGCCGAGGCGCGCGCCGGGGTCGACCAGGCGCAGGCGCAATTGCAGCAGGCCCAGGCGCAAGTGGCGAGCGCGGTCGCGACGCGCAACCAGACCGCCGCCGAGGCCCAGGCGCCGCTCGCCGCCGCGGTCAAGGCCGCGCAGGATCTCGCGCGCTACGAAAACCTCGCCAGGATCGACCGCTCGGCGGTCGCCTCGACCCAACTCGACCAGGCGCGCGCCAATGCGAAATCGACCCGCGCGCAAGCCGACGCCGCGCGCCGTCAGGTCGCCAGCGCCGACGCGCAGATCGCGGTCGCGCGCAAGCAGGTCGACGCCGCCGGCGCGGTGATCGCCGCCAAGCGCGCCCAGGTCGCGCAGGCCAATGTCACGCTGGGCAATCTGCGCCTGGTCGCGCCGGTGTCGGGCCAGGTGGTCAATCGCCAGGTCAACAAGGGATCCTATGTCGCGCCGGGCAGCCAGCTCCTCGCGATCGTGCCCGACGAGATGTGGGTCACCGCCAATTTCAAGGAAACCCAGCTCAAGAACATGCGCATCGGCCAGCCGGTGACGATCAAGGTCGACGCCTATCCCGATGTCCAGTTCAAGGGCCGGGTCGATTCGATCCAGCGCGGCGCGGGCCAGGCCTTCGCGATCCTGCCGCCGCAGAATGCCACCGGCAATTACGTCAAGGTGGTGCAGCGCGTGCCGGTGCGTCTGACCTTCGTCCTCGGCAACGGCAATCCCGATCCGCGCAATTACCCGATCGGCCCGGGCATGTCGGTCACGCCGTCGGTCAAGGTTCGCTGAGATGGCGAGCGCCGCGGCGGAGGCCGGCGGCCGGCGAGCCACCAAGCCGGCAGGCGATCAGCAAGGCTGGGACAACAGCAGGTCGGCGGCCGGGCGGTTCAATCCCTGGCTGATCGTCGCGATCATCTCGCTGCCCACCTTCATGGAGGTGCTCGACACCTCGATCGCCAACGTCAGCCTCGATCACATCGCCGGTGGCCTGTCGATCACCGTCGACCAGGCGACCTGGGTGCTGACCAGTTATCTGGTCGCCAATGCGATCGTCATCCCGATCTCGGGCTGGCTGTCCGACGCGATCGGGCGCAAGCGCTATTTCCTGATCTCGATCGGCCTGTTCACGATCTCCTCGTTCGTCTGCGGGATCGCGCCCAATCTCTCGACCCTGGTCATCGCACGCGTGTTCCAGGGGATAGGCGGCGGGGGGCTGGCGCCGGTCGAGCAATCGATGCTGGTCGATACCTTCCCGCCACGTCAGCGCGGCATGGCGATGGCCGCGTTCGCGATCGTCGTGGTGGTCGGGCCGGTGCTCGGTCCCACGCTCGGCGGCTGGATCACCGAGACCGCGAGCTGGCATTGGGTGTTCCTGATCAACGTGCCGATCGGGATCGGCGCCTGGATCCTGGCCGACTTGTTCGTCGACGAACCCGATGCGGTGAAGGACGACCGCGCCAAGCGGATCAAGGGCGGGCTGCGGATCGATTATATCGGGGTGATCCTGGTGGCGCTCGGCCTCGGGTTCTTCGAACTGACGCTCGATCGCGGCGAACGCGAGGATTGGTTCGCCAGCGGCTTCATCATCGCCACCGCCGCGATTTCCGCCATATCGCTGATCACGCTGATCTTCTGGGAATGGCATCACAAGGACCCGGTGATCGATCTCAAGCTGTTCAAGAATCGCAGCTTCGCGATCACGACGGGGATCATGGGGATCACCGGCCTGATCCTGTTCGGCACCACCCAGCTGATCCCGCAGATGCTGCAGCAAGTGATGGGCTACAGCTCGTTCGACGCCGGGCTCGCCTTGACGATGGGCGGGCTGGCGACCCTGGTCGCGGTGCCGTTCGCCGGGCGGCTGGTCGGCAAGGTCGATGCCCGCATCCTGCTCGGCGGCGCGCTGTTCGTGCAGGCGGCGGCCTTGTGGAACATGTCGCATTTCAGCGCGGACATCACCTTCACCGATGCGGCGCTGGGACGCCTCTACCAAGCGATGGCACTGCCGTTCCTGTTCGTGCCGATCAACGCGGTCGCCTATCAGGGACTGCCGCGCGAAAAGACCGCCCAGGCCTCCAGCCTGCTCAACGTCGCGCGCAACCTGGGCGGGTCGATGGGCATCTCGGCGGCGCAGTCGATGCTGGCCGGCGCGATGCAGCGGCATCAATCCGAGCTGGTGCAGAAGCTCAACCCGCTCGACCCCAATTACACCGATTGGCTGGCCAAAGCGAAAGGCGCGTTCGCCGGGGTCGGCGACCCGACCATGCTGCCGCAGGCGGTGCTGTTCCAGCAGGTCCAGCGTCAGGCGGCGATGCTCGGCTTTCTCGACGTCTTTCGCTCGCTGATGATGCTGATCCTCGTGCTCCTGCCGGTCGTCATCTTCATGAATTCGGGTAAGGGCGCCAGCGGCGGAATGGGACATTGATGATGCTTAGGAAACCGATTCTGCTCGTGTCGATGCTGGCGCTCGCCGCCTGCACCGTGGGCCCGAACTACACCAAGCCCGATCTCGCGGTGCCGGCGACCTTCGCCGGGCCCCAGGACGCGCCGCCGCCGGGCCAGGCGATCGATCCCGCGCGCTGGTGGGAAGCTTTCGGCGACGCCAAGCTGACCGAACTGATCGACCGTGCGCTCAGGGACAACCCCGACATGGCGGCCGCCGCCAGCCGGGTGCGACAGGCCCGGCTCGGCGAGATTCAGGCGCGGGCCCAATACAAGCCGGTGGTCAACGCCGACGCCAACGCGACCGACGTCAAGTTCAGCAAGAACGCCGGCTTCGCCACGCTCGCGCGGGCCTTTTCCGGCGGCGGCAACAGCGGGCCGCCATCGGGCGTCGCCCTGCCGGGGGACAGTATCAAGACGTTCGCCGTCGGTTTCGACGCGAGCTGGGAACTCGACATTTTCGGCGGCGGCCGCCGCGGCGTCGAGGCGGCGCTGGCGCGGACCGAAGCGGCCGAATGGAACCGGCGCGACGCAGCGGTGACGCTCGCCGCCGAGGTAGCCGACGCCTATTTCGCACTGCGGCTCGATCAGGAGCAGATCGCGGTGCTCGACAGCGAGATCGAGCGGCAGGCGCGGGCGCTGCAGATCTCCTCCAACATCGCCAAGGTCGGGCTGGCGCCGTCGATCGACGTCACCCGCCAGAACGGCAACATCACCGCGACGCGTGCGCGGCTCGAGCCGCTCAAGGCCGATCTCGACGTCCGCAAGCACGCGCTCGGCATCCTGGTCGGGCAGCCGCCGGAGGCATTGTTAGGCGAATTGTCGGGGCCGATGCCGGCGCTGGCGGCGGCACCGGCGATCCCGGCGGGCTTGCCCAGCGACTTGTTGCGCCGCCGGCCCGACATTCGCGCCGCGGAGCGCAACCTTGCCGCCTCGACCGCCGATATCGGGGTCGCGGTCGCCGACCTCTATCCCAAGTTCAGCCTGACCGGGATGGCGCAATTGATCTCGACCGCACTGGGCAGCCTGTTTTCCGGCGACAGCCTGCAACTGACCGGCACCGGACAGGCGACCTTTCCGTTGTTCGACTGGGGACGCCGCAAGGCGACCGTCGGCATCCGCAAGGAACAGCGCGAACAGGCCTATCAGGACTATCGCACCACCGTGCTCCAGGCGTTGCGAGATGTCGAAGACCCCCTGAGCAAGATCGACGCCGAGCGGCGGCGTAACGCCTTGCTCGGTCAGGCGCTGGCCGACGCCGATCGCACGGCCGCTGCCGACCAGGCGCGCTACCAAGCCGGGCTGGTTGCACAAGATAGCGTGATCAACACGCAGGTCGACGTGCTCCGCGCCCGGGAAAATCTCGCGGCGAGCGACGCGCAATTGCGCCAATTGTCGGTGGCACTGTTCAAGGCGATCGGCGGCGGCTGGTCCGAGCAGACCGGTGCCGCGGGTTAAGATCGATCTAAGCTGCGAACCTCGGTCGTGAGAAAGCTGCGCTAGGTCAGGACGCGACAATGGCGTCCGGCCCGTGCCGGGCGCATGGCATTTCTGGCCGTGCTCCGCTGCTGGCATCATCGGCTAGTCGGCCGATCGAATTGCGCGCTCAGCGTTCCGCGAGCCAGATTTGGTCGCAGCTCATTGCGCAAAAATAACGATCGCTTTGCGCAAGGTTGCGATCGGCGCGCATGGTTAACGCCCGATTCGGAAATCTTAACAAATAGTAAATTTTTCAAGCGTTCCCGGCGGATCGCGCCCGGAAATACGCAACCATGTCGCCCAGATACAGAGCGACCCGCTTCCGCAGGCATCCCGTTGAAATCAACGGCAAAACCGGCGGCAAGCGGGCCGTCTAAAATCGCTTACCAGGGACGAATGAGTTCGCCGTGGACCAGCGCAATGAGAAACGCGAGCATTGTTTTACTCCTAATGCGCCCACCCCGGGCACAAGGAATTTGTTAATGGATTTTTAACCCAAAAGCAATCGAGATTCCCGTTGTTTACGTGTTTCCCCTTAGGTCGCGGGCGATCGGCTTAAGAGTTCCTTCAGGCCCTTGAAGTAACAGGTCGGCGATGGCGCGCGTCCGCACCCCGATCAGCCCGGCCCGGGAGCCGGCAGGCCAATTCGGCCAATTGCCGGTCTCACGCGGCCGCATGCGTGGCGCCGCGACCGCTTTCGCCAATGTTTCCGAGAGCAAGCCATGGGCGGTGCAGGCGCTTGCCCAGATGACCAACCAGGCGTTCCTGCGCCGGCACCTCGGCGTCGCGCGCTCCAATGACATCGCCTTCGATATCGCCGATCGCATCGCGGGCGCGCTGCCCGGCGTGGTGGCGACCGTGATCGGGCGCTGGACGGTCGAAGTCGAAACGTGCGTCGCCGACACCGCCGAGCTCACGCACTTTGCCGATCGCCTGACCGAAGCGCTGGCCGAGCCGTTCGATCTCGACGGCGAGCGCCACCATATCGACATGGCGGTGGGGATCGCCGCCGGCCCTCCGGGAACGCTCGACGATGTCCGTCTCGCCGAGGAGGCGGAGGAGGCACTGGTCCAGTCGCGCAACGATGGCGCGATGGTGCTGCGCGACCTGTCGCGGCTCGATCCGATGGTCGACAAACTGGCGCTGAAACGCGAACTCAAGGGCGCGATCGATCGCGGCGAACTGTTCCTGCAATATCAGCCCAAGGTCCATGTCCGCCGTCAGGAGATCGCCAGCGCCGAGGCGCTGGTGCGGTGGCGTCATCCGACCCGCGGCCTGATCCTGCCGAGCGATTTCATCCCGCTCGCCGAAACCTCGCGCGATATCGATCGGCTCACCTTGTGGACGATCGAGCAGGTCATCGCCGATCAGCATTATCTTCGCGACGACGGCCAGGGTATCACCGTCTTCGTCAACATCTCCGGCCAATTGCTGAGCAATACCGCGTTCGTGAAGCGCGCCTGCGAGATGGTCAGCAACGCCGGCGTCCAGCTCGGTTTCGAGATCACCGAAACGTCGGTCATCCGCGACCCGGTCAGCGCGATCGCCAACCTCAACATCTTCGCCGATCACGGCATCGCCATCGCCATCGACGATTACGGCGCCGGCCTGTCGAGCCTGGCGTATCTGAAGCAATTGCCGGCGCGCGAGCTCAAGATCGACAAGATGTTCGTGCTGCAATTGACGAGCAGCAATCGCGACCCGCTGATCGTCCGCTCGACCATCGACCTTGCCCACGCGCTCGAGATGGAAGTGACCGCCGAGGGCGTCGAGACGCCCGCCGCGCTGGCGCTGCTCAGCGTCATGGGCTGCGACATGATCCAGGGCTATCTGATCAGCCGGCCGGTCGAGATCGAGGCGTTCCGACAGTTCCTGCGCGACCACAAGGATGCCGCGCTGGTGGATTCGGCGAGGGCCAGCTTCCGCGCCGCGGCCTTTCGCCGGCTCGCGTGACACGCTTAAAGCCGTTTTAACGCCGCCAGGCTCATTGCTGTAGCGTCATGACTCGCCGGATCGCCGCGCTGCTGTTGATCGTCGCCGCCCTGCTGGCGGTGCCCATCGCTGCGTCCGCCCGGGGCGATCCCGTCGCGCAATTCGACAGCGTCATCGGGGATGCACGGACGACGATGCTCACCGATCCGGCCAAGACCGTCGGCAAGGCAAGACTGGCACGCGCGATCGCCGAGCGACTGGGTGGGCCGCAGCGGGCGACCGACATCGCCACCGCGCAATGGCTGGAGGGTGAGGCGCATCTCCGCCTCAACGAGATCGCCGCGGCGGGACCGTTGCTCGAAGCGGCCTATGCCGCGCTCAAGAACAGCGGGCCGACCAAATTGAAGGGCGACGTGCTACGCTCGCGGGCCGGCTACCATGCCGCTACCGCGAGCGTCGCGGTGGCGTTGAGCGATTACCAGGCGGCGTTCGAAATCTACCGCGCTGTCGACGACACGCGCAGCCAGTCGATCGCCTTGTTGAGCATCGCCGCGCTCTATCAGGAGGCGAACGATTTCCAGGGTGCGCTCAAATATTACGGCCAGGCGCTCGACGTCTACCAGGGCGATCCTCAATTGCTCCTGTCGACCTACAACAATCGAGCCGACGCGCTGATGGAGCTGGAGCGCTACGGCGACGCGGAGCGCGACTTCCGCGCGGCGCTCAAGATCGCGCGGACGATGGACAGCCCGATGCTCGAGGCGCAGATCCTGCGCAACGCCGCGCGCAACGAATTGCTCGCCGGCGATCTCGACGCCGCCGACCGCTCCATCGCCGAAGGATTCCAGTTGCTGCGCAAGGGCGACAGCGACGGCTCGACCGCGCAATTCTGGGCGGTGGCGGCCCAGGCGGCGTTGCAACGCGGCAAGGTCGATCAGGCGCGGACGATGATCGAACGGGCCTTTGCCGGCGTCGACATCTCCAAACCGACCATGGTGTGGTGGCGGGCGCACAAGACCGCGGTCGACATCTACGAGCGGCTGGGGGATTCGCAGCACGCGCTGATGCACCTCGTCGCGCTTAAGAAGCTCGATGACGACAATGCCAAATTGGTCGCGTCGCACTCGACGGCGTTGATGGCAGCTCGGTTCGATTCCGCCAATCAGGACCTCAAGATCGCCAAGCTCCAGCGCGACGAAGCCAATCGGCGGCTGGAATATGAAAAGGCGCGCGCGCGGACCCAGTTCTGGATCTTCGTCGGATCGGCCGTCACCGCGATCGTGATCGTCGGCATGCTCGGCTTCGGCCTCGTCACCATCCGGCGCAGCCGCAACGAGGTCCGCGCCGCCAATATCGATCTCGAAGCGAGCAACACCGCTTTGGGCAAGGCGCTCGCCGCCAAGACCGAGTTCCTGGCGACGACCAGTCACGAGATTCGCACGCCGCTCAACGGCATCCTCGGCATGACCCAGGTGATGCTGGCTGACCGCCGGCTCGACCCGGCGATGCGCGATCGCATCAACGTGGTGCATGGCGCGGGCGTATCGATGCGCGCGCTGGTCGACGACATCCTCGACGTCGCCAAGATGGAAACCGGTAATCTGTCGATCGAGCGGGCGCCGGTCGACTTGCCCGCGATGCTCAAGGACGTGTCGCGACTGTGGCAGGAACAGGCCGCCGCGAAGGGGATCGGATTCGACCTCGACGTGACGCAGGCGCCTCCCTGCATCGAAAGCGATCCCGCGCGTTTGCGACAGATCGTGTTCAACCTACTTTCCAACGCACTGAAATTCACCCAAAATGGACATATTCACGTCCGCTCGGGGGTGATTCAGGGGGCCGACGGCGAACACGTGACGATCGAAATCCGCGATACCGGGATCGGCATCCCGCCGGAGAAGCTCGACCTCATCTTCGAATCGTTCCGCCAGGCGGACGCGGGGACGACGCGCCAGTTCGGCGGGACCGGGCTCGGCCTGGCGATCTGTCGCAACATCGCCCGGGCGATGCAGGGCGATGTGACGGTGGCGAGCGTGGAAGGGCAGGGGTCCACCTTCACGTTGGATTTCCCGCTGGTCCGTGCCGAGCAGGACAATGCGGCGCCGGCCGGGGACGAGGACAAGGCGCTGCTGATCATCGACAAGAACCCGATCAGCCGCGCGATGCTGAAGACGCTGTTCGCGCCGCGGTTTCCGTCGCTCAAGGTTGCCGGGTCGCTCGACGATGCGGCGGCGATCGTCGCGGGCGGCGGGGTCCAGCGGATCGTCACCGACGAAATCACGATCGCGATGGACGGCGACGCCGAAGCGGGGATCGCCCGGCTGGCCGGTGCGCCGTTGTCGCTGCTCTGGACCAACCCGGACGCCGGCGATCGCGAACGCCTGACCACGGCCGGGGTCGACCAGTTGATCGCCAAGCCGATCGCCGGAGCCGCTTTGGTCCAGACGATCGTTTCGGTGGCGCAAAATGAAGATGTTGATACTCGGGCTGCATAGGCAGATAGGGGAACCGACCATGCTATCTGATACCCTTTGCCCAACGGCCGGGACCGGCTGGTAGCGATGAACGTGCTCTTCATCGAAGACGACCCGATGAATCGCCGGGTCGTGGCGGACATGCTCGATGTCGCGGGTGCGGCGATGACCGAGGCGGAAAGCGCCGAAATCGGCCTGAAGCTGATCGCCGAACGGGATTTCGACATGGCGCTGGTCGACCTGCGCATGCCGGGGATGGACGGTATCACCGCCATTCGCGAGATTCGCGCGCGGAGCGATGCCAAGGCCAGACTGCCGATCATCGTCGTCACTGCCGACACCGCGCTAGACCTGCGCGAACGCTGCCTCGCGGCCGGTGCCAACGAAGTGCTGTTCAAACCGGTGGCGATGGACGCGCTGTTCGAGGCGATGGGCCGCATTCTCGCGGGCGGCGAGGACGGGGTCATTCTCTGAGATTTGCCTGCGGCTCCAATGAGCCGCGCGTCCATCGGCGCGGCGTACCCGACTTGTCGTACATCGCCGCAGGAAGATGGAGGCCCGTGCCGGAATCGAACCGGCGTATACGGATTTGCAGTCCGCTGCGTCACCACTCCGCCAACGGGCCCCGCTGGGTGGCAAGGCGCGGGGCTTTGCGCATCGCACGGCCTCAAGTCAACAGCCGCTTTATATGATGCATGTAATTTGATCGCTATTGCGGGTTGGCGTGCGGCGCGCCGCACCATATAGCAGCCGAGCGGCACGAAGTGTGTTGCATAAGTAAAACAGTTATGCGATTGGGCGGGTTATGAACGGATTGGCGGCCAATACGACCAGCTTCGAGGCGATGCGTCACGCGATGGTGCAGAGCCAGCTGAGGACCAATGCGGTCAACGACCCGCGGGTCGTGACCGCGATGGCCAAGGTCGCGCGCGAAGCGTTCGTGCCCGAAAGCGCGCGCCGGCTGGCCTATCGCGATACTGCGGTGGCGATCGGCAACGGCCGCTATCTCAATCTGCCGATCGCGACCGGCAAGCTGTTGACCGAGGCCTATCTCGAGCCGACCGACAAGGTGCTGCTGATCGGCGCCGCCGGCGGCTATACCGCCGCCGTGCTGGCGGAGCTGGTCGGATCGGTGGTCGCGGTCGAAAGCGATGCCGATCTCGCCGCGCATGCCCGCGCGGCGCTGGCCGGCTATGGCAATGTCGACCTGGTCGAAGGCCCGCTCGACAAGGGGCACTCCGACAGGGCGCCCTATGACGTGCTCGTGGTCGACGGCGCGGTCGAGGCGTTGCCCGAATCGCTGGTCAGCCAGGTCGTCGCCGGCGGCCGCGTGGTGACCGGGCTGATCGAGCGCGGCGTGCCGCGCCTCGCGTCGGGCCGCACGATCAAGAGCGGGTTCGGGCTGCGCGCCTTTGCCGATATCGACTGCGTTCCGTTGCCCGGCTTCGCGGTGCCGCGGGGCTTTGCCTTTTGAAAGATGGGGATTTGATGCGCGTTTCCGTTCTGCTCGCTGGTGCAGCCCTGGTCGCCATGGCGACCGCGCCGGCCGTTGCCGACACGCTGCGCGAGGCGCTCGTCAAGGCGTATAACACCAATCCGGGTCTTGCCGCCGAGCGCGCCAATGTGCGCGCCGCGGACGAGAACGTGCCGATCGCCAAGGCGCAGGGGCGTCCCAATGTCGCGGTCAACGGCAGCTACACCGAGAATGCGCTGAACAGCAGCCAGAACACCTTGCTGTCGCCCGACCGCGAATTGCAGGGCAATGCCCAGCTGTCGGTCCCGGTCTATAGCGGTGGCCGTGTGCGCAACAACATCAAGGGCGCCGAAACGCGGGTCGAGGCGAGCCGCATGCAATTGCGCGGCACCGAATCGGATACGTTCGTCGGCGTCGTCGGCGCCTATATGGACGTCATCCGCGACGAGGCGATCGTCGGCCTCAACAAGGAGAACGTGAAGGTGCTGGAGGTCAACCTCCAGGCCGCCAAGGATCGTTTTCAGGTCGGCGACCTGACCCGAACCGACGTCGCCCAGTCGGACGCGCGCCTGTCGGTCGCGCGCGGCCAGCTCGAACAGGCCGAGGCACAGCTCATCTCGAGCAAGGAAAGCTATATCCGGGTGGTCGGCTCGCCCCCGGGCAAGCTCGAGGACCCGCCCGCGCTGCCCAATCTGCCCGCGTCGCCCGACGCTGCGGTGGACGTCGCGCTCAAGAACAACCCCGTGCTGCTTGCTGCGCAACGCAACAGCGACGCGACCCGTTTCGACATCAACGCCGCCAAAGGCCAGCGTCTGCCGACGCTGAGCGGCGTGGTCGGGGGCAATTACTTCAATTATCTCGGATCGTTCGGCACGGGGACCAATCCCAAGCCGGGCCAGACCGGATCGGCGGGCACCGTCGGACTGCAATTCACGGTGCCTATCTATCAGGGCGGCGGTCCCTCGGCGCAAGTTCGCCAGGCGCAGGCGCGGCGGGCGCAGGCGCTCGAACAGGCGACCGACACCGAACGCGGCGTGATAGCGCAGACGCGGTCGGCCTATGCGATCTGGAAGTCGTCGCTCGAGGTCATCGCCTCCTCGCAGCGCGCGGTCGAAGCCAACAAGCTCAGCCTCGAAGGCGTGCGGGCCGAGAACAGCGTCGGCAACCGTACGATCCTCGACATCCTCAACGCCGAGCAGGAATTGCTCAACAGCCAGGTGACGCTGGTGACCGCGCAGCGCGACGCCTATGTCGCCGGTTTCGCGCTGCTGGCGGCGATGGGCCAGGCGGAAGCGCGCGATCTCGGGCTCGACGGCGGTGCGCTCTACGATCCGCTGACCAATTACAACCGCGTCAAGGGCAAGTGGAACGATTGGGACACCGATCCGTCTTACAAACCGATCGGCACCAGCACGCGCGATACGCCGCCGCAGGACTCGTCGCAAAAGCGCCCATTGGACCCTCAGTTGAATGCCCCAGTTGACACGACACCGGATCGTCCCGCAATCGAGGCAAAATAGCCCGCGATTTGCGCGGGTTCTTGCGTCGTCAGGGAAAGCAGGCTGCATATGGGGGATGTAAGCGCCGAACCGTCGATGGAGGACATTCTGTCCTCGATCAAACGGATCATCGCCGAGGATGTCGAAACCGGCGGGCCGGCGCGTGCGCGCCGCCGCGCTGCGCCGCCTCAGCCCGCGCCGATCGAGGCCGAGGATGAGGACGACGTGCTCGAACTGAGCGAAACCGTGCCGGATTCCGCACCGGCGCCCGTCGCCGCGGCGCAGACGCCGACCGCGCCCGCCGAAAAGATCCTGTCCGACGAGGCCGCCGAGGCGAGCCGCGCGCGACTGGCCAGCCTGTCGCGGCTGGTCGTCAAGCCGGAAGTCGCGGGCAGCGACACGCTCGAGGGCATGGTCCGCGAGATGCTCAAGCCGATGCTGCGCGACTGGCTCGACGCCAATCTGCCCGACCTCGTCGAGACGATGGTCGCCAAGGAAATCGCCCGGATCACCGGCCAGCGCTGAGCGCGCCGGCTTTCCGTCGTCCCGGCGAAAGCGGGGATGACGAGCTGGGCGGCACCTCCCTCGGGCGCGACGAAGCGAGTTTTCGACGCGACCGGTGGTTGCTCGCGTAACCACCTTCTGCTCTACCTCCGGTCATGAAGAAGCTTCTCCTCGCGAGCGTCGCGCTCGCTTCGTTCGCCTTGCCTGCCACTGCGCGCCAACTCACCATCGAGGACGTGACGATGCTCAGCCGCGTCTCGTCGCCGGCAGTATCGCCTGATGGGCATTGGCTCGTCTGGCAGCAGCGTGAGACCGACCTGGCCGGCGACCGGGGGCGCTACGACCTTTGGCGGCTCGATCTGACCGCGAAGGGCGCCAAGCCCGAGAAACTGCTCGGCGAATGGGCGGTCAACGAGACCAGCCCGCAATTCTCGCGCGACGGCAAGACCGTGTGGTTTCAGTCGGACAAGGGTGGCGAGGACAATGTCTGGTCGATCGCGATCACGGGCGGTGCCGCGACCCAGGTCACCGATCTGAAGGGCGGCCTCGGCGGCTTCAAGGTCGCGCCGACCGAGGACAAGTTGCTGATCTGGGCCGATCGCCTGCCCGGCGCGCCGACCAGCGAGCCAGCGATGATCAAGAAAAGCGACGATACCGGCAACGGGCGTGTCTTCGACAAGATGTTCATCCGTCACTGGGCGAGCTGGTCCGACGGCACGCGCTCGCAATTGTTCGTGCTGCCGATGGCGAACGGCAAGGCGAGCGGCTATGGCAAGGCGATCGAGGGCGGCCTGGTCGGCGACACGCCGTCCAAGCCGTTCGGCGGCGGCGAGGAAGTGTCGTGGTCGGCTGACGGCAAGACCGTGTATTTCGCGCTGCGTGAGGCGGGGCGGATCGAACCGCTGTCGGTCAATCTCGACATCTTCGCGGCGCCCGCCGACGGATCGGCGGCGCCGGTCAACCTGACCGACGCCAACGACGCGATGGACAATCTCCCGACCGCGTCGCCCGACGGCAAATATCTCGCCTGGTTCGCAATGAAACGCCCGGGTTACGAAGCCGACCGCCAGGTGTTGATGCTGCGCGATCTCGCCAGCGGCCGGGTCCGCGCGCTGACCGAAAACTGGGATCGCTCGGTCGGCTCGATCGCGTGGAGCGAGGATAGCAAGACCATCTACGTCACCGCCGAGGACACGCAGGAAGTCCCGATCTTCGCGATCGATCTCAAATCCGGCAAGCCGACCCGGTTGACGCAGGAGGGCGACGTTTCCGCGGTCGTGCCGACCACCAAGGGCCTGGTCTATTCGACGAACTCGCTGACCGCGCCCGACGATTTCTACTGGCTGTCGGGCAAGAAGAGCGCGCGGCTGACCAGCGTCAATGCCGACAAGCTCGCCGGTATCGACATGCCGACGGTCACGCGATTCAGCTTCACCGGAGCGAATAACGACAAGGTCTGGGGCTATGCGGTCAAGCCTGCCGGGCTGGCCGAGGGCGCCAAGGTACCGATCGCCTTCATGGTCCATGGCGGCCCGCAGGGATCGAGCAACAACAGCTGGTCGTATCGCTGGAACCCGGCATTGTTCGCCGGCGCGGGCTATGGCCTGGTCGCGGTCGATTTCCACGGCTCGACCGGCTACGGCCAGGCCTTCACCGACGCGATCCGCAACAATTGGGGCGGTTGGCCGCTCGAGGACCTCAAGAAGGGGCTCGACGCCGCGACCAGCAAGTTCGCCTGGCTCGACGCCGACAACGCCTGCGCGCTCGGCGCTTCCTACGGCGGCTATATGATGAACTGGATCGAGGGCAATTGGCCCGATCGCTTCAAGTGCATCGTTCAGCATGACGGCGTGTTCGACGCCCGCGCCATGGCCTATGAGACCGAGGAACTCTGGTTCGACGAATGGGAGCATGGCGGGCATCCTTATTACGAGGACCCGGCCGCGTTCGAAAAATGGAACCCGGTCAATCACGTCGCCAAGTGGAAGACCCCGCAACTCGTGATCACCAGCGAGGGCGATTACCGCATCCCGTACACCCAGGGCATCGCCGCCTTCACGTCGCTGCAACGGCGCGACATTCCGTCGCGACTGATCGTCTTCCCGGGCGGCAGCCATTGGGTGCTCAATCCCAAGGAAAGCCGGCAATGGTATCGCGAGGTACTCGGCTGGATGGGCAAGTGGACGGGGAAGGACGCCGCCGCGAAGTAAACCGAACATCCTAATTCGTCATGCCAGGCTTGTCCCGGCATCCACAGTTCAGCAGAGCGGGGGGCTAGAGCTCATGTCCGGTGTTCGCGGCCCGGTGGACCCCGGCACAAGGCCGGGGTGACGGTCGGAGCCATTCGAGATTGCCGGCAGCATTTTCGGGTGAATTCCGGCCCGAGCAACGATCGTGAGCGCTGACGCGGCGCAACCCTGGTCGACCTGTCTTCCAATCAGCGCAGCGGCACCGCCTGCAAGGTCATCGTCCTGAAGTCGATCGTCAGCAATTTGAGCTGGACGATCATGTCGCTGCCGACGCGGCCGGCACCCGTCTCGTTGTCGTCGATGTTGAGCTTGAGCGCGGTCAGCGGCACGCCGTCGATCGTATAGTCGAGCCGCGGCAGGACGCGGACCTTGGTGGTGACGAAGCCGCCGGCGCCGCCGACCGTGGCGTTGCGTTCCTCGGCGCTCGCGATCTGATCCCTGGTCAGCAATTTCAGGCCCGGCTTGCGCAAGTCGGTCGAATCGGCGCCGCTGTCGAATTGCGCGCCGGCGGTGCCGAGCGGCGTGGCGATCGGGATGCCCAGGCCGTCCTCGTGCCAATAGACGCGCACGGTCTTGCCCTTCGGTATCGGCGCATCCTTGCCGAGCGCCAGCTTGGCCCCGCCGTCGAGCCAGGCGACGCGGCCCAGCGCGGCGAAGGCGGGCAGGCCGAAGATCGCGGGGATCGTATAATCCTTGCCGAGCTGGAGCATAGCGTCGGGCAGAATCAGCACGGGCAGGTTTTCAACCGTCGCGCCGCCGATCACCGCTTTGTCGATCATCCCCATCTTGCCGGTCACGCGATTGCTGGTCGAGGTGCCGACGTCGCTCGACCCGGGCAGGACGCGCACGCCGAGCTTGGCGGCCGTACTCTCGGTCACCACGGAGATTTCGGCGCCGGTGTCTATGAACCAGGGCAAGGTGATGCCGTTGACGGTGATGTCGGCGCTCTTGCTGCCGAGCGGATTGGCGATGGTGGGGACGGTCGCGCCGCCGAAAGCGCGGATCGGCGGCGCGGCGCGAAACGCTTCGGCGATCTTTTCGTCGCTGGCGTCCTCACCATCTGGCGCGAGCTTGTTCGACGCCGCGCAGGCGATCACCCGCTTCTCGCCGCCCATGGTCACGCCATAATCGTTGCACAAGCGATGGAGCAGCATCGCGCGCGCCGGGGCGGGCGCATCGGGATGCGCCTTGAGCCACGCCTCGATCGCCGCGTCCTCGGCCGCGCCGCCGAATTGGGCGTCGTAGGCCAGGCGCTCGGGCGTGCCGGCCGGCGGGGGCGGCGCATAGGGATCGGGCTGGGGCAGGGCGGCCTGGGCGAGCAGGAGAGCGATCATCGGAATCATGCCGCGACTGTATCGACTGTCCTAGTAGAGCGCTACACTGCTTGTCTCGGCGTCCGCAGCCGGTAAAGGCACGCTCATGACCACCGAATTGCCCAAGACCTTCGACCCCGCCGAGATCGAGACGCGCTGGTACCAGCATTGGGAAACGAACGGCCAGTTCCACCCCGATCGCCCGGGCGCCGAGCGCTGGACGATCGTCAACCCGCCGCCCAACGTGACGGGATCGCTGCACATCGGCCACGCGCTCGACAACACGTTGCAGGACGTGCTGGTCCGCCATGCGCGGCTCAAGGGCAAGGATGCGCTATGGGTGGTCGGCACCGACCATGCCGGCATCGCCACCCAGATGGTGGTCGAGCGCCAGATGGCGGAGAAGCAGCAGAAGCGCACCGATTTCACGCGCGACGAGTTCGTCGCCAAGGTGTGGGAATGGAAGGCCGAGAGCGGCGGCGAGATCACCCAGCAGCTCCGCCGGCTCGGCTGTTCGATGGACTGGGCAAACGAGCGCTTCACGATGGACGAGGGCTTTTCCAAAGCCGTCCTCAAGGTATTCGTCGACCTCTACAATCAGGGCCTGATCTATCGCGACAAGCGCCTGGTGAACTGGGATCCGGGCCTCGGCACCGCGATCAGCGATCTCGAGGTCGAGACCAAGGAAGTGAAAGGCAGCTTCTGGCAGATCCGCTACCCGCTGGCGGACGGTTCGGGCTCGATCACCGTCGCGACGACGCGACCCGAGACGATGCTCGCCGACATGGCGGTGGCGGTCCATCCCGAGGATGAGCGCTACAAGGCGATGATCGGCAAGCAGGTGAAGCTGCCGATCACCGGGCGCCTGATCCCGGTGATCGCCGACGAACATGCCGACCCGACGCTTGGCACCGGCGCGGTCAAGATCACGCCGGGACACGATTTCAACGACTTCGAGGTGGGCAAGCGCGCCGGGATGAAGGCGGGCGAGATGCTCAACATGCTCGACGCCAAGGCGCAGGTCACGCAGACCGCCGACCGGCTGATCCCCGAGGATCTGCTAGGTATCGATCGCTTCTGGGCGCGCAAGCAGGTGGTCGAGCGGCTAAAGCTGGGCGGCTTCCTCGTCCCGCATGTCGACAAGGACGGCAACGAGCACGACGCCGAGCCGCGCACGATCCAGACGCCGTACGGCGACCGTTCGGGGGACGTGATCGAGCCGTGGCTGACCGACCAATGGTATGTCGACGCCGAAACCCTGGCCAAACGCCCGATCGAGGCAGTCCAGTCGGGTGCGATCAAGATCGTGCCGAAGAGCTGGGAGAAGACCTTCTTTAACTGGATGGAGAATATCCAGCCCTGGTGCGTGAGCCGCCAGCTTTGGTGGGGGCATCGCATCCCGGCTTGGTTCGCCGAGGACGGCAAGATCTTCGTCGCGCTAACCGAGGAAGAAGCGCAGGCACAGGCCGGTGCCGGCGTCGCGTTGAAGCAGGATCCCGACGTCCTCGACACCTGGTTCTCCTCCGCGCTCTGGCCGTTCGCGACGATGGGTTGGCCCGAGGAAACCGATCCGACGCTCCACGGCCGCTACCCCAATGACGTGTTGATCTCCGGCTTCGACATCCTGTTCTTCTGGGATGCGCGGATGATGATGCAGGGCATGCATTTCATGGGCCAGAGCGGGACGCGGAAACTAGAAGACTCCGTGCCGTTCCGCACGCTCTATCTGCACGGCCTGGTGCGCGCCGCCGACGGGCAGAAGATGTCCAAGTCGAAGGGCAATGTCGTCAACCCGCTCGGGCTGATCGACCAGTACGGCGCCGACGCGCTGCGCTTCTTCATGGCGGCGATGGAAAGCCAGGGCCGCGACATCAAGATGGATGAGAAGCGGGTCGAGGGCTATCGCAACTTCGCGACCAAGCTGTGGAACGCGGCGCGTTTCTGCCAGTCGAACGGGATCGGCGCGTCGAAGACCCTCGATGCGCCCGAGGCGACACTCGCGGTCAACAAATGGATCATCGGCGAGACGATCCGGACGGTGCAGGCGGTCGACCTTGCGCTCGCCGATTATCGCTTCGACGGCGCGGCCAACGCGATCTACCAATTCGCCTGGAGCCGCTTTTGCGACTGGTATCTCGAACTGATCAAGCCTGTCGCGAGCGGAGACGAGCGAGGCGCGATCGACGAGGAGACCAAGGCGGTCGCGGGCTGGGTGCTCGATCAGATCCTGGTCATGCTTCATCCCTTCATGCCGTTCGTGACCGAGGAATTGTGGTCGAAGCTCGGGAAGCGCGACTATGACCTGATCGTCGCCAAATGGCCGATCGCCGATGCGCGCGCGATCGATCCAGAGGCGGGCAAGGAGATCGACTGGCTGATCCGGCTGGTCAGCGAAGTGCGGTCGAGCCGCACCGAGCTCAACGTGCCCCCGGGCGCGCGGCTGGCGGTGCATCTGCGCGATGCGTCGGCCGAGACGCAGGCGCGGTTCGAGCGGCTGGCGCCGGCGATCGCGCGGATGGCGCGGATCGACCGTGCCGAGGGCGAGGCGTCGGGCGGAGCGGCGCAAGTCGTCGTGGATGAGGCGACTTTCGTGCTCCCGCTCGAAGGTGTTATCGACCTCACCGCCGAACGCACTCGATTGACCAAGGCGATCGAGGCCGCGTCGAAGGAGCGCGACGGCTTGGCCGGACGGCTCAACAATCCGAGCTTCGTCGAACGCGCCAAGCCCGAAGCGGTGGAGAAGGCGCGCGCGGACCATGCCGAGAAATCGGCCGAGGCCGGACGGCTGACAGCGGCGCTGGCGCGGCTGGGCTGAACCATTCCCCTCCCGCTTGCGGGAGGGGTTAGGAGAGGGCGTGTCTTCAATCGCGAGGTGGATTCAACAGTCCCTCCCCCCCGACCCCTCCCGCAAGCGGGAGGGGCGGAGAGATTGTGTGGCATTCCCGGTCTAACCCATGACCGCGCGCTTCATCGTTGCCGCCCGGACCGGCGACCATGTCCGGAACATCTGGACCCCGCGCGGATTATGTTGCGCCTTGGGCTAGGCGAACCCGCGCTCATTCCTTATCGGGTCGCACGACAGCGAAACGATCCAGCGATTCCGGCCATCCGGGCCGAGGGAAAGGCAAGCAGCACGTGGCGCAGCCGCCGCAACAGGCCCGGCAAGGGGGCTCCGGAGGGCGCAAGGACCTGACCGTCGGACCGATCGGCTCGACCCTGCTCGCGTTCGCGCTTCCCACGCTCGCTTCGAACATCCTCCAGTCGCTCAACGGCTCGATCAATTCGATCTGGGTCGGTCGTTTCCTCGGCGAAAGCGCGCTGGCGGCGACGTCCAACGCCAATATCATCATGTTCCTGATGTTCTCCGCGGTGTTCGGCTTCGGCATGGCGGCGACGATCCTGATCGGCCAGTCGGTCGGGCGCCACGATATCGAAGCGGCGCGCCGCGCATTCGGATCGGCGATCGGGTTGGTGATGGGCGGCGCGGTCGTGATCGCCATTCTTGGCTGGCTGTTCGCGCCGCAGATCCTCCGCTTGCTGGCGACGCCGGGCGAGGCGCAGAACATGGCGCGCGATTATCTGCGGGTCATCTTTCTTGGCCTGCCGTTCTCGATGCTCGGCGTGCTCATCCAGATGAGCCTGCGCGGCACCGGCGATTCGGTGACGCCTTTGTGGTTCATGGCGCTCAGCGTAGCGATCGACAGCAGCTTCAACCCGCTGCTGATCGACGGCATCGGGCCATTCCCGAAGATGGGCATCGCCGGCTCGGCGACCGCGACCCTGCTGGCCGGCATCGTGTCCTCGGCCGGCCTGTTAATCTACGTCTATTGGCGCGACCTGCCGATCCGGCTGCGCGGGCACGAGCTCCGCTACCTGATCCCCGAAAAGGCGCTGGTGAAGACGATCGTCGCCAAGGGCCTGCCGATGGGCGCGCAGATGCTGGTGATGTCGACCGCGGGCCTGACGATGATCGGCCTGGTCAATCGCGAAGGCGTGGAGACCGCCGCGGCCTATGCGGTGTCGCAGCAGCTCTGGACCTATATCCAGATGCCGGCGATGGCGATCGGCGTCGCGGTCAGCTCGATGGCGGCGCAGAATATCGGCGCGGGCAAGTGGGACCGCGTCAACGCGATCACGCGGTCGGGCATCGTCTACAACACCATCATCACATTGGTCGTGATCACGGCGATCATCCTGTTCGACCGCCCGGTCATGACGCTGTTCGTCAGCAGTACCAGTCCGGCGATTCCGATTGCCCGGCACATCCAGTTGATCGCGAGCTGGACCTTCGTGATGTTCGGCGCGACCATGGTGTTGTTCTCGACGGTGCGCGCCAACGGCGCGACGGTGCCGCCTTTGATCATCCTGATCGTCGCTTTCTACCCGATCCGACTCGGCTTCGCGATCTTCGGGCAGCGACTGATCGGCGCGGACGCCTTGTGGTACGCCTTTCCGCTGGGCTCGCTGGTCTCGCTGGGGCTCGCCGTGTGGTATTTTATCAACGGCCATTGGCGAGAGCAGGTGCTGATCGTGCCGCCCGAGGCGGAGGAGCAAACCCAACCCACCGGCGAGCCGGCGGGCCGGCTTCACCCCACCGGCTGATCGCCGTTATTTGCCCAGGGCGAACGTGACGACCAGGCGCGCGTTGGTCGTGACCGGCTTGGGCGCGATGTCGACGGCGACCGGCGGTGGTGATGCGGGGGCGACTTCGTAGGCGTTGAGGACCGGCGCCAGTTTCTCCATGACCAGCCCACCTTCGCCGGTCCCGTCCGTCACCGAGACGATCCCGCCCAGCTTCATGCCCGATCCAGCGGCGATCGCCTGTGCCTGGGCTCGCGCATTGGCGATCGCGGCCGCCGTCGCGCGCGATCGAGCATCGTCATCCGCACTCAGGTCGAAAGACTCCAGCGCGGCGCTCGACGCGCCCAATCGGCCGGCGAGGCCGACGGCGGTTCCCGCGTCGTGGACCTTTCTCATTTTGACGCTGGCTTCGCTCCGCGCGGTATAGCCGGTCACGGCGCAGGGATTTGCGACTTTGGGTGACGTTCGACGTGCGCCAGCGGCGAGCCGATCGGCCTCGTCCGCCAGCGCGTCGGCCGCCATGGAAACCTCGGCATCGGTGCTTTGAGACAAGCCGGCATCGCGATTGCAATCACCCGCATAGACTTCGCCGATCGCGACCGCGTTGGTCTGTATCTCGATCTGTGGATCGATCGATCGCAGTCCGCTGGTGATCGCCTTGATCTTGGCCGCCAGGGCGCGCGTCGCGTCGTCGGGTGCCTTGCCCTCGCCGCGAATGACGACGGACAGCAGCGCGGTGTCAGGCTGCGTTTCGACCGATCCGCTCGCAGCGACCATGATCGTATTGGGTTGCGATTTGAATGACTGGGCGGTGGCGGGAAATATCGGAATCATGCCGAAACCGCAGGCCATGAGCGATAGAATAGGCCGCAATGTCGCCTCCTGTATTGTAATGGAATAACATATCATAGCCGTGATGTCGGGTTGGGCGTCAAGTCCTTGCGTTACCGCACACGCAGGACCATTAGCCGTGCCATGTCGAGCTATCCCGCGATCCGTCTCCGTCGTCCCCGCGCTTCGGCATGGAGCCGGCGGATGCATGCCGAAACCACGCTGTCTGCGGCCGATCTGATCTGGCCTTTGTTCATCGCGGAAGGCGAGGGCGTCGAGGAGCCGATTTCGAGCCTGCCCGGCGTCTCGCGCTGGTCGGTCGACGGCATCGTTGCGCGAGCGAGGGAAGCGCGCGATTTCGGCATTCCGTGCATCGCGTTGTTTCCCAATACCCAGCCCGATCGCCGCACCGACGACGGCAAGGAAGCGCTCAACCCCGACAATCTGATGTGCCGCGCGATCCGCGCGCTGAAGCACGCGGTGCCGGAAGTGGGTGTGCTGACCGACGTCGCGCTCGATCCTTACACCAGCCACGGCCATGACGGCCTGCTCGACGAGAGCGGCTATGTGCTCAACGACGCGACCGTCGAGATGCTGGTCGGCCAGGCGCTCAACCAGGCCGCGGCGGGCGCCGACATCATCGCGCCGTCGGACATGATGGATGGCCGCGTCGGCCTGATCCGCGACGCGCTCGAGGGCGCGGGGCATGTCAACGTCCAGATCATGTCCTATGCCGCCAAATATGCCAGCGGCTTCTACGGTCCGTTCCGCGACGCGGTCGGCTCGCGCGGCCTGTTGAAGGGCGACAAGAAGACCTATCAGATGGATCCGGCCAATGCCGAGGAAGCGTTGCGCGAAGTCGCGCTAGACCTCGCCGAGGGCGCCGACAGCGTGATGGTCAAGCCCGGCCTGCCTTATCTCGACATCATCCTTCGTGTGAAGGACCGGTTCGAAGTGCCTGTCTTCGCGTATCAAGTCTCCGGCGAATACGCGATGATCGAGGCGGCGGTCGCGGCCGGCGCCGCCGATCGCGACGCGGTGGTGCTCGAGACGCTGATGGCGTTCAAGCGCGCCGGTTGTTCGGGCGTGCTGACCTATCACGCGCTCCACGCGGCCAGATTGCTCGCGAAATGATCGAAACGCCGCGCCTGATCCTCCGCCCGTGGCGAGAGGACGACAAACCCGCGTTCGACGCGATCATCAACACGCCCGCGATGATGAAGCATTTCGGCGGGGTCGCGCCGCGCGACAAGATCGATGGCCTGATCGATCGCCAGATGGAGAAACAGGCCGCCGACGGCCATTGCATGTGGGCGGTCGAGACCAAGGTGGATGGTGCATTGGCGGGGATCTGCGGGCTGCGCCTCGGCGGCCATCCCGACACGCCGGTCGACGGCATGTACGAACTCGGCTGGCGCATCGCCGAAAAACATTGGGGGCAGGGGATCGCGCGCGAGGCGGCGGAAGCCAGCCGCGACTGGGGCTGGGCGAACACGCCGGCCGACACGATCGCGGCCTGGACCAATCCCGATAACGCGCCGTCCTGGGGCCTGATGCTGCGGATCGGCATGACGCGCCGGCCCGACCTCGATTTCCGCCATCCCTTCTATCTCGATAGCGACGACGTGATCGGCGACATGATCGTCTATGCGATCGACCGCCCGGGGAGGGGATGATGATCGAGACCGACCGCCTGATCCTGCGCGGCTGGCGCGACAGCGACGTCGCGCCGTTTCACGCGATGTGCAACGACCCCGAGGTGATGCGCTATCTCGGTCCGCTGATGAGCCGTGAGGTCGCCGAAGAGAGCGCCGCGCGGCAGAACGCGCTGATCGACAGCCATGGCTATTGCTTCTGGGCGGTCGAACGGAAGGCCGGCGGCGCATTCCTGGGGTTCTGCGGCCTCAAGCCCGGACCGGCCGGGACGCCGATCGCCGACCGGATGGAGATCGGCTGGCGCCTCGCGCGCGACGCCTGGGGCAAAGGCTATGCCCGCGAGGCGGCCGAGGCGTCGATCGCCTGGGGCTGGGCCAATACCGGCACGCCCGACATCGCGGCGATGACCAATATCGAAAATGTGCGCAGTTGGGGATTGATGGAACGGCTCGGCATGACGCGCGATCATGCCGCTGATTTCGACCATCCGGCGGTGGCCGAAGGCGATCCGTTGCGACCGCATATCCTGTATCGGATCGAGCGGCCGTAACCGTTCTGTTTATCTTGCCCTCTCCCGCGAGCGGGAGAGGGTTGGGTGAGGGTCTTCTTTCTTCTCCGCGCGTCTGTCGAGGTAGAAGAAGGAAGAAGACCCTCACCTTCCCACCGCCTCCGGCGGCGGGCCCCTCCCTCTCCCGCAAGCGGGAGAGGGGAATGAATCGGCGGCTTTCCATCGCGCATCTTCACCCCCAGCAGATCGAAAGGGGCGGCAGCAATCTCTACTTCTCTCCCAGGATCGCCTTGATCGCCGCGATTCGCTTCTGCTGCTCGTCGAGCTGCGCCTGTGCCTTGGCGCGCGCGTCGTCGAGTTCGGGATAGGGCGGGTCGCCGGCGATGCCGCGCTCGGCCGAGAGCTGGTCGATGTCGGTGACCGCGCCCAACGTGTCGACGCGCAGCGAAACGAGATCGGCGAGCGCCGATTCGGCGCGGACCCATTCGTTGCTGCCCACCGCTTGCGCCGCCGGCGTGCGCGCGGCGGCCTCCGCGGTGGCGGCGCTGGCCGAAAACGCGGCGTCGGATGCCGCCAGCTTGGCGGCGATCGCCTTGATCTTGGCATCGAGCGCCGCGTCGGGCGCGGCGACCGGCGTCACCACTTCCGGTTCGGCGTCGGTACGCGATTCGATCGGGCGTCGCGCCAGCGAGGGATAGGCCCCTGGCGCTTCGGTACAGCCGGCCAGCGCGATGGTGGTGGCGAGGAACAGGGCGATCCGCTTTGACATGCTTTCGATCTAGGCGGCGAAAAAGTGTCGCGCAACGCACTTGCGCTTCCCGAAACACCTCTCTAAAGGCCGCCTCTCCCAAGCGCCCGTAGCTCAGCTGGATAGAGCATCAGACTACGAATCTGAGGGTCGGACGTTCGAATCGTTCCGGGCGCGCCATTTTCCCCCAAGCGGGGTTTTCCATGCACGATGACGACAAGCGACTGGCGGCGGAGGCGGCGGTGGCGGAAATCCGCGACTCGATGCTGGTCGGGATCGGCACCGGCTCGACCGTGGCCTTCGCGATTCGCGCGATCGCCGCGCGGCTTGGCGACTTGCGCCGCTGCGTCTTCTTCTCGACCTCGATCGCGACCGACCAGGAAGCGCGCGATGCCGGCATTCCGATCGGGCGGTTCGCGCTTGCCTCGCGGCTCGACCTGACGATCGACGGCGCCGACGAGATCGATCCCGGGCTGCGCGTGATCAAGGGAGCAGGGGGGGCCTTGCTGCGCGAGAAGATCGTCGCCGAGGCATCGGACCGGATGGTGGTGATCGCCGACGGGTCGAAGCGCGCCGAACGGCTGGGCGCGGCGGCGTTGCCGGTCGAAGTGCTTCCTTTCGCACGGAGTTTCGTCGCGGCGCGGCTCGCCGCCCTGGGCGCGGAACCGGTGCTACGGATGGCGGAAGAAGGCGCCTGGCGGAGCGATCAGGGTAATATCATCCTCGATTGCCATTTCGTGTCCTTTCCCGACCCGGGGGACCTCGCTGTCCAGCTCCAGGCGATCCCCGGCGTGATGGGACACGGGCTGTTCGTGCGCGAAGTCGACGCCGCTTATGTCGCCGACCGCGGCGTCGTTACGAAAATGGAACGCAATCCCGACTGACGGGTGGCATGCCGGCGACGCTCCCCATATAGGGCGGGGAACCCGCGCAACCGCCATGCGGTCCTGCGCGTTCCATGACCCGAGCCGGGAGCCCGTAACACGATGTCCGATACCCAGACCGCCGACGTGGATCAGTTGAAGGAAGACGGTTCAATTGAGCGTCTGACGATCGACACGATCCGCACCCTGTCGATGGACGCGGTGCAGAAGGCGAATTCGGGGCATCCCGGCACGCCGATGGCGCTGGCCCCGGTCGGCTATACGCTCTGGTCGCAATTCCTGCGCTACGATCCCTCGACGCCGACCTGGCCCAATCGCGACCGCTTCGTGCTGTCGGTCGGCCATGCGTCGATGCTGCTCTATTCGCTGATCCATCTCGCCGGGATCGAAGAGGTCGACGGCACCGGCAAGAAGACCGGCAAGGAAGCGGTCAGCCTGAACGATATCGAGAATTTCCGCCAGCTCGGCTCGAAGACCCCCGGCCATCCCGAATATCGCCACACCACCGGCGTCGAGACCACCACCGGCCCGCTCGGCCAGGGCTGCGGCAATTCGGTCGGCATGGCGATCGCCGAGCGCTGGTTCGCGGCGCGCTACAACCGCGACGGCTTCACCCTGTTCGACCATGACGTCTACGCGTTGTGCGGTGACGGCGATATGATGGAAGGCGTGTCGGCCGAGGCGGCGTCGGTCGCCGGGCATCTCAAGCTCTCCAACCTCTGCTGGATCTATGATTCGAACCACATCTCGATCGAGGGCGACACCGCGCTCGCGTTCGACGAGGATGTCGGCAAGCGCTTCGAGGCCTATGGCTGGAACGTCATCCATGTGAACGACGCCAATGATTGCGAGGCGATGGCGCAAGCGCTCGCGGCGTTCCGCAAGACCGACGATCGGCCGACCTTCATCGTCGTGCATTCGGTGATCGGCTGGGGCTCTCCTCGCGCCGGTAGCGAAAAGGCGCATGGCGAGCCGCTCGGCGTCGACAACGTCCGGGTCACCAAGGAAGCCTATGGCTGGCCGCTGAAGGATTTCTACGTTCCCGATGGCGTCGAGCAGCATTTCAACGACGCGATCGCCGGTCGCGGCCGCCCGCTGCGCGAGGAATGGGAAGCCAATTTCGCCAAATACAAAGAGGCCTATCCGGATCTCGGCAAGGAACTCGATCTGATCCTGGCGGACAAATTGCCCGAGGGCTGGGATACCGACATCCCGACCTTCGACGCCGACGAAAAGGGTCTCGCGACGCGCGATTCGGCGGGCAAGGTGCTCAACGCGATCGTCCCCAAGGTGCCGTGGCTGCTCGGTGGCTCGGCCGATCTCGCGCCCTCGACCAAGACCGATATCAAGGGCGCGGCGTCGTTCGAGCCGAACAATTACGGCGGCACCAATTTCCATTTCGGCGTGCGCGAGCACGGCATGGGCGCGATCGTCAACGGCATGACGCTGTCGCATCTGCGCGGCTATGGTTCGACCTTCTTCGTGTTCCTCGACTATATGCGCCCGCCGGTGCGCCTGTCGGCGCTGATGCAGATCGGCGCGGTCTGGGTGTTCACGCACGATTCGATCGGCGTCGGCGAGGACGGCCCGACCCACCAGCCGATCGAGCAACTGGCGATGCTGCGCGCTACGCCGGGGATCGATACCATCCGCCCGGGCGACGCCAATGAAGCTGCCGAGGCGTGGCGGGCGCTGATGAGCGACGGCAAGCATCCGACCGCGCTCGTTTTGTCGCGCCAGGCGATGCCGACACTCGACCGCTCGAAATATGCCAGCGCCAAAGGCGTCGCGAAGGGGGCTTATGTCCTGGCGGACAGCGACAGCCCGGACGTCATCCTGATCGCCAGCGGCTCCGAGGTTAGCCTCGTCACCCGTGCGTACGAACAACTCAAGGCCGAGGGTATCGCCGCGCGCGTCGTGTCGATGCCGAGCTGGTTCCGCTTCGAGAAGCAGGACGACGCCTACAAGGAAAGCGTGCTGCCGGCCGGCGTCACCGCGCGCCTCGCGGTCGAGATGGGCGGCGAAATGGGCTGGGATCGCTATGTCGGGCCGAAGGGTACGACGATCACCATGTCGACCTTCGGCGCGTCGGCCCCGCTCAAGGGCCTGGAGGACAAGTTCGGCTATACGGTCGAGAATGTGGTGAAGACCGCGAAGGCGCTGATCGGCAAATAACGGGCCGTCGTCCCAGCGAAAGCTGGGATCTCGTGCCGCATGAGACCCCAGCTTTCGCTGGGGTGACGTAGAAGGAAGTGCAGATGGGACGGATCAACGATCTGGAAAAACTCGGCCAGTCGATCTGGCTCGACTTCATCGACCGCAAATTGCTTGCCGAAGGCGGGCTGAAGAAGCTGGTCGAGGAGGACGGCGTCACCGGCGTGACCTCCAACCCGTCGATCTTCGAGAAGGCGATGGGCCATGGCGACGCCTATGATTCCGAACTCGCCGCGTTCGACAAGGCCAATCCCGACGCGTCGGCGATGGCGCGCTATGAGCATCTCGCGATCCAGGACATTCGGGACGCCGCCGACACGCTGCGCCCGGTCTATGACCGGCTGAACGGCAAGGACGGCTATGTCTCGATGGAAGTGTCGCCCTATCTCGCCAACGACACCGACGAGACGGCGGCCGAGGCCGAACGGCTGTGGAAGGCGGTCGACCGGCCCAATCTGATGGTCAAGATTCCCGGCACCGCCGCCGGCGTGCCCGCGATCGCGACGGCGATCGACAAGGGCGTCAACATCAACGTCACGCTGCTGTTCTCGATCGAGTCGTACAAGGCCGTCGCGATGGCGTTCGTCGAGGGGCTGGAAGCGCGCGTCGGCCGCGGCGAGCCGATCGACCGCATCGCCAGCGTGGCGAGCTTCTTCGTCAGCCGCATCGACACCAAGATCGACGATGCGATCGACGCCGGCACCGGTGGCGACGAGGCCAAGGCGCTCAAGGGCAAGGTCGCGATCGCCAACGCCAAGGCGGCCTATGCCTGGTACCAGGACTTCATCAAGTCCGATCGCTGGCAGGCCCTCGCCGCCAAGGGCGCGATGCCGCAGCGGCTGTTGTGGGCGTCGACCGGGACCAAGAATCCCGATTATTCCGACGTGCTCTATCTCGACACGCTGATCGGACCCGACACGGTCAACACCGTGCCGCCGAAGACACTCGACGCGTTCCGCGATCATGGTACCGCGGCGGTGACGCTGACCCAGGATGTCGACGGCGCGAAGAAAGTGCTGGCCGATGCCGAGCGGTTGGGCCTCGACCTGCAGGGGGTGACCGAGACGCTGGTCGAGGAAGGAGTGATCTCCTTCTCCAAGGCGTTCGACGACCTGCTCGGTTCGATCCAGGCCAAGCATCCCGCCGAAGCGACCTGATCTTTCGCCATGCCGGGGCTTCTCCCGGCATCCACGGTGCCGCGAGCCCTGGGGCTTGGGGCACGGTGGACCCCGGCACAGGGCCGGGGTGACGGTGGGATGGATCAGGCCTTTCGGAGACTCACATGAAAATCGGAATCATCGGCCTCGGCCGCATGGGCGGCAACATCGCGCGGCGGCTGATGCGCGGCGATCATCAGACGGTGGTCTATGACCGCGCGCCCGAGGCGGTGAAGGAAATCGTCGCCGATGGCGGCATCGGTGCCGGGTCGCTCGAGGAACTGGCCGGCAAGCTCCATACGCCGCGCATCTTTTGGGTGATGCTGCCCGCCGGCGATCCGACCGAAAGCACGATCGAAGCGTTGACCGGGCTGTGCTCGCCCGGCGACATCATCATCGACGGCGGCAACACCTTCTACAAGGACGATATCCGCCGCGCCAAGGCGCTGGCGCAGAAGGGGCTGAAGTATGTCGACGTCGGCACGTCAGGCGGCGTGTGGGGGCTCGAGCGCGGTTATTGCATGATGATCGGCGGCGACGACGACACGATGCGCCATCTCGACCCGATCTTCGACACGCTGGCGCCGGGCCTCGGCACCATCCCGCGCACGCCCGACCGGATGGAACAGGAAGGCGAGGATCCGCGCGCCGAGAAGGGCTATATCCATGCCGGCCCGGCCGGCGCCGGGCATTTCGTCAAGATGGTGCACAACGGCATCGAATACGGCCTGATGCAGGCCTATGCCGAGGGCTTCGACGTGCTCAAGGGCAAGAGCTCGGACAAACTGCCCGAGGACGAGCGCTTCGACCTCAACCTGACCGACATCGCCGAAGTTTGGCGCCGCGGCTCGGTGATCTCGTCCTGGCTGCTCGACCTTTGCGCCTCGGCATTGGCCAAGGACATGGCGCTCGATCAATTCTCCGGCCGCGTCGCCGATTCGGGCGAGGGGCATTGGACGATCGAGGCGGCGATGGAGGAAGCCGTGCCCGCGCACGTGCTGACCGCCGCTCTGTTCGCGCGCTACCGCAGCCGCGTCGACCATACTTACGGCGACAAATTGCTGTCGGCGATGCGCTTCGGCTTCGGCGGCCATGTCGAGATGCCGCAATGAGCGAGCCGAAGGCGGCGATCCGGCTGGTCATTTCGGACGTCGACGGCACGCTGGTTCGCAAGGACAAGTCGCTCAGCCCGCAAGTCATCGCCTCGGTGCACCGGCTGCGCCAGGCGGGTATCGCCTTCACCCTGATCAGCGCGCGACCGGTATCGGGCGTGATGCCGCTGATCGCGCCGCTCGGCATCGACATCCCGCTCGCGGCGATCAACGGCGGGATCCTCTTCCGCCCCGACGGCAGCGTCATCGCCGAGCATCGCATCGATCCCGAGGTGGTGAGGGGCATGTTCGACCTCGCGGCGGACTCGGCGGTCGATCGCTGGGTGTTCGCCGACGGCCAATGGTATGCGTCGAGCCTCGCGGGCGTGCACGTAGAGCATGAACGCGTCGCCTCGAACCAGGAACCGGTGCTGCGCGACGATTTCAGCGATCTCTATGATCGCGCCGACAAGGTGACGTTCGTCAGCGACGATGCGCCGGTGTTGAAGGATCTCGCGGCGCGCGGCATTGCCAAATTCGGCCAGCGCGCGACGATCGGGCAGAGCCAGATCTATTATCTCGACGTCACCGACTCCCGCGCCAACAAGGGTGACGGCGTGGCCGAACTGGCGCGACTGCTCGGCGTCAACCTGGCGGACGTCGCGGTGTTCGGCGACATGGACAACGATCTCGCGATGTTCGCGCGGGCGGGCACATCGGTGGCGATGGGACAGGCGCCCGAGGCAGTGCGCGCCGCCGCCGATTTCGTCTCGTCGAGCAACGAGCAGGACGGCTGCGCGCACGCGATCGACGCCTTCGTGCTGAAGGCTGCGCGATGAAGAAGCTGGTCGCGTTCGATCTCGACGGGACGCTAGCGCTCAGCAAGCAGGCGCTCGACGACGACATGGCGTCGCGGCTCGCCGATCTGCTCGACGTCTGCATGGTCGACATCATCTCGGGCGGCGACTGGCCGCAATTCGAGAAACAGGTCGTCTCGAAACTGCCGCCGCGGGCGAATCTCGGCAATTTGTTCATCCAGCCGACCACCGGGACCAAACTCTATCGCTGGTCGGGTGAATGGAAACCGGTCTACGCCGAATTGTTCTCCGACGAAGAGCGCCGGAAGATCGAGGCGGCGCTCGACGACGCGGTGACGGCGGAAGGGTTGGACCAAGGCGAAACCTGGGGCGATCGAATCGAGGATCGCGGCAGCCAGATCACCTTCTCCGGGCTCGGCCAGCAGGCACCGCTAGAGGCGAAGAACGCCTGGGATGCCGATCGTTCGAAGCGCGAGGCCTTGCAAAAGCGGCTACGTGCGGCACTGCCTGGTCTGTCGATCAACATCGGCGGATCGACCTCGATCGACATCACGCGCGATGGCGTCGACAAGCAATATGGCTTGCGGAAGCTGCTGCCGGCGGCGGGCGTCGACAAGAGCGAAGTGCTGTTCGTCGGCGACGCGATCTATCCGGGCGGGAACGACTATCCGGCCAAGGAAATGGGGCTCGACACGATCAAGGTCGACGAGATCGAGCAGACCCGACTGGTGATCTCGACCGTGGTGGCGGTCCTGAAGGACTGAGGTTCGCTCGGTAGCACCAGCGGCTTCCACTACCGTCTCATCCCGGCCTGTGCCGGGATCCGCCGGGCGGCAGGCGTTGCGGCTAGAGGCTCGAAGGTCATGACTTGCGGCATGGCGGATCCGGCACAAGGTCGGGGTGACGGAGGGAGATCGGCGAGGAAGGACCCACAATTTCCGGCCGCCTAGCAACACCCATTACCCCGCCAACGCCTTCTCCACCGCATTGTGGAACACGCGAATGCCGCCCTCCAAACTTCCCAGCGTCAGCCGCTCGAGCGCACCCGACATCAGGCCTTCCTGGCACAGCGCCGCAGCGCGGAAATCCTCCGAGCCGAACACGCCGCCGTCGAGCAAATTCCAGCTCTTCTCCCAATGCGCCAGCGCCTTCTCGGTCGCGGGCGGTTCTGGGATCAACATGAAATCCTCGACCAGCACGCGGTCGACACCGCGGGGCATCATCGTCATCAGGTTCATGTAATCGGGGCTGACCACGAGCACGGTCGCCGGGAACATCTGGTAGGTATAAGTGATCGCGCGCCGCAGCGTCGGCCAGTCCTCCGCCGCGCAATCGTCCGCCGACACGTCGCGCCCGACCGCCGAGCGCTGGTGCGCGCCGATCGTGTCGGCCGACGCCACGCCGTCCTTGAAGAACGGGCCGATCGTCGCCGCGTGCAGGCGCTGGACGTGATAGCTTTCGAGAAACGCGCCCATGATCTGCTTCCAGTTCGCCGCGACGTCGTGCGTGCGGCGGCGGAACAGGTGCTGGCCGGCGAGATCGAAGGCGTCGAAATCGTGGCCTAGCGTTTCCGGCTCGGCGAAATCGGCATTGTCGTCGAACGCGAACCAGATCAGCCCGCCGGCCTCGCACGTCGGCAGGCGGCGCAGGCCGTAGTCGCTCTTGTCGAGATCGGGAAAGGCGTCGGTGCGCGGCAGCGCGAGGAGCTTGCCGTCGAGGCCATAGGTCCAGGCGTGATAGGGACACACCAGCCGCGCGGCGCACACCGCATCCTGCCCCTCGACCAGCCGCGTGCCGCGATGGCGGCAGACGTTCATGAAGACGTGCGCATTGCCCTCGCGATCGCGCGTGATCAGGAGCGGCTTGCCATAACCGTCGTGCGGCACCGCCATGCCGCGGTCGGGGAGCAGCGCGGAAGGCGCGATGACCAACGGACGCTTGGTGAAGATCCGCGCCCATTCCGCCTCGAACCGCGCCGGGTCGGTATAGGCCGCGGCATCGATATGGGTGATGCCGTTGCCCCGCGGTTCGCCGCCTTCGGCCAGCTTCTTCGCCAGCGCGAGTTGCCCCGCGGTCGGGGCGATTGTCGTCGCCACGTTCATGGCTTCCTCTCCCGATTTTTGAAGCTAGTGTCTGCTCTAAGAGCAAGGGGAGCAAGCCTGAATGAGCGGAACCGCGGTGACACGGCCCAAGGGGTGGCGGTTGTTCGTCGCCGCGCTGGGCACGCGCAAGTCGGCGTCGATGCTCGCGTTCGGCTTTTCCTCTGGGCTGCCCAACGCGCTCTTGATCGGGACGCTCACCGCCTGGCTGGGCGAGGTCAAGATCACGATGGCGACGATCGGCGTGCTGTCGTGGATCGGGCTGACCTATGCCTTCAAGTTCCTGTGGTCGCCGCTGGTCGATCGCCTGCATCTGCCGGTGCTCGGCAAGCTCGGGCGGCGCAAGAGCTGGATCGTCCTGTGCCAGGCGCTGATGATCGTGGCGCTGCTCGGCCTCGTTGTCACCGATCCGGTGGCGCAGATCGGCACCTTCGCGTTGTTCGCCTTTTTCGGCTCGCTCGGTTCGGCGACGCAGGACGTGGCGATCGACGGCTGGCGGATCGACGTCGCCGACGAGGACGCGCCGGTCGAATTGCTCTCCGCGGTCAATCAGCTCGGCTATCGCGTCGCCAGCATCGTCGGCGGGGCGATCGCGCTCTACATGGCGGCGCGCATGCCGTGGCCGACCGTCTATCTGGTGATGGCCGGAGTCATGGTGGCGATGCTGCTGATCGCGCTGGTCGCGCCCGATACCCAGCGGGCGCCGAGCGAAGCGGTGCAGGCGCTGGCCGAGCCGGGCGAGATCGAGCCGCGGACCCGAGCGATCGCCTTGCTGGTGGTTGCGGCGAGCTGGCTATGGGCGATTGGCTCGCTGGTCTCGTTCATGATTTCGATGCTGGGCGACACGCCGCCGGGCACGCCCAAGCCGTCACCCGCCGATTTCCTCAAATATCACGGTCCGGCGATCGTGTTCGCGACGGTGCTGGTGCCGATCGGCATCGCCGCCTTGCTCAATTGGCTGAAAGGGCACGGACGGAACGTCCAGACCGAGCGTGACACGACACTGTCGCCCGCGCGCAGCGTTGCCAATCACCTTTATGGCGCGTTGATCGCGCCGCTCGCCGATCTCGCCGCGCGGCTCGGCTGGGGCGTGCTGATCGTGATCGGGCTGATCCTGACCTATGCCCTATGCTACAATGTCTGGGGGTCGTTCGCTTACCCCTTCTACCTCGACTTCATGCATTATTCGAAGGACGAGGTGGCGTTCGCGTCCAAGGTATTCGGCATCATCATGTCGATCCTAGGCGTCAGCCTGGGCGGCTATCTGTTCACCCGGATCGGACGCTTTCCAACTGTCTTGATCGGGGCGATCCTGCCGATCTTCGGCAATTTCGTGTACGCCGACCTGGCCGACGGATCGCCGCATATCGATCCGGTGATGCATTTCCTGCATCTCGACACGCTCGCCGTTTCGCTGGGCAGCGACGAACGCATGGCGCGGCTGCTGCTGACGATCTGCTACGAGAATATCTCGACCGGGCTCGCGCTCGCCGCTTTCGTCGCCTTCCTGTCGGGGATCGTCAGCAAGAAGTTCGCCGCCGTCCAATATGCGGTGCTGTCGTCGCTGACCTTCCTGATCGGCTCGCTCGGCAAGGGACTGGCGGGGGAGATGATCGACAAGCTCGGCTACGCCACGGTGTTCCGCTATGTCGCCGCGGTCGGGCTGCTGGCGATCCTGTTCGTGCTGCTCGAATGGTGGCGCGCGACGCGCGTGCCGACCGTGGTCGAGGCCGGCAACACCGGCGAGCCGGCCTGATGCTCTACCTCCCGTTCCTGGCGACGATCGCCTGCCAGGTCGCGTGCGTCGTGCATTGCGTGCGCAACGGCCGCAACCAGTTCTGGATCTGGCCCCTGGTGTTCTTTCCGCTGGTCGGCTGCATCGCCTATTTCATCGTCGAGGTGATGCCGGGCATGCGCGGCAATCGTCACGTGCGCACGATGCGTGCCCAGGCGGTGAAGGCGATCGATCCGCAGCGCGAAGTGCGTGCCGCGCGCGACGCGCTCGGGCTGGCCGACACGATCGCCAATCGCATCCGCCTGGCCGATGCCCTGGCGGCGGTCGAACGACCGGCCGAGGCGGTGCCGCTCTATCGCGAGGCGATCGCCGCGCAGCCGCTGCCCGACGCGCGGACCGAGACCAAGCTGGCGCGTGCGCTGTTCGAGGACGGCAAGATCGAGGATGCGCAACAGGTCATCGATGCGATCGCCAAGCCCTCGGGGCAGAGCGACCGCGACCGGCTCGATCTGCTCCGCGCGCGGATCTACGATCATCTCGGGCGCCAGGATGACGCGCTGGCGATCTATCGCGACATCGTCACGCGGATGCCTGGCGAGGAAGCGCGCTGTCGCTATGCCGCCTTGCTGATCGAGACGGGGCGCAAGCGCGAGGCGCTTGGCGTGCTCGAGGAAGTCGAGGACCGGATGAAACGCCTCGACCGCCACCAGCGGCAGGCCGAGGGCGACATGTATCGTTGGGCGACCGACAAGCTGCGCGAGTTGCGGGCGGCGGGGTAGGGGCACTCTTCTCAATCCTCCCCCGCCAGGGGGCGTTCGTGATTTGGGCGTCCCCCCGCCGGGCCACATAGCCGCCGGGGGGCC
>NZ_JBQCCN010000319.1:0-4419 GCF_051962185.1 Sphingomonas sp. | reverse complement strand
GACGCGCGAATGGGGCAATGAGCTGATCAAGGCGTGGAACACTGCCGACTGGATCAGTCTGCCCGCGCGCGTCGGCGACCGGATCGGCAAATTGATCGGCGCGCCAAAGGGCAGCGTCGCGACCGGCGACACTTTGTCGGTGAAGGTGTTCCAGGCGCTCGCCGCCGCGCTGGCGCTGCGGCCGGGGCGCAAGGTGGTGCTGTCCGACACCGGCAATTTCCCCTCCGACCTCTACATCGCGAGCGGCCTGATCCGGGCGCTGGGCGGCGGGCTGGAGCTGCGGCTGGTCGAGCCCGAGCAGGTCGCGGATGCGATCGACGAAAGCGTCGCGGTGACCTTGATCACCGAAGTCGATTACCGCACCGGCCGCCGTCACGACATGAAGGCGCTGACCGAGCGTGCGCATGCGGCGGGCGCGATCACGGTTTGGGACCTTGCCCATTCGGCGGGCGCGGTGCCGGTCGATCTGACCGCGGCCGATGCCGATTTCGCAATCGGCTGCACCTACAAATCTCTCACCGGCGGTCCCGGCGCGCCGGCCTTCATCTATGTCGCGCCGCGTTTCGCCGAGAGCGCGCGGCCGATCCTGTCGGGCTGGATGGGGCATGAGGCGCCGTTCGCGTTCGATCTCGACTATCGCCCGCATGCCAGCGTCGAGCGGATGCGCGTCGGCACCCCGCCGGTGCTCGCGCTGGCGGTGCTCGATGCCGCGCTCGATGCCTGGGACGGAATCGCCATGGCCGATGTCCGCGCCGCCTCGATCCGGCTGAGCGAGCGCTTCATCGCCGAGGTCGAGGCGCGCTGCCCCGATCTCGCGCTGGCCTCGCCGCGCGATCCGCACGCGCGCGGCAGCCAAGTCTCGTTCCGCCATCCGCAAGGTTATGCCATTATGCAGGCGCTGATCGCCAATGGCGTGATCGGCGACTTCCGCGCGCCCGATCTGATCCGCTTCGGCTTCACCCCGCTCTATCTGTCCGAGGACGATGTGGTCGGCGCGGCCGGGGTGCTCGAGCGGGTGATGGCCGAGCGCTTGTGGGACGACCCCGCCTATGCGACGCGATCGAAAGTGACATGACCGACAGCAATCATCCTCCCACCGCCGCCGGGGCCGAAACCGACTTCGCCGGCAAGATGGCCTATGGCGATTATCTGCGCCTCGACCTGATCCTCGGCGCGCAGCAGCCGCGCTCGGCGGCGCATGACGACTTGCTGTTCATCATCCAGCACCAGACCTCGGAACTGTGGATGAAGCTCGCGGTGCATGAGCTCGAATCGGCCTGCGCCGCGATCGCCGGCGACGAATTGCCGCACGCGTTCAAGATGCTGGCGCGGGTGTCGCGCATCCTCGAACAGCTCAACAATGCCTGGGACGTGCTGAGGACGCTGACGCCGAGCGAATATACCGAATTCCGTGGCGACCTCGGCCAGTCGTCGGGATTCCAGTCGCATCAATACCGCGCGATCGAATTCCTCTGCGGCAACCGCAACCTGCCGATGCTCAAGCCGCACGCGCACCGGCCCGAGGTGATGGCCGAGCTGGAAGGCATCTTGTCGCGCCCGAGCCTCTACGACGAGGCGATCCGCCTGCTCGCGCGCTCGGGATTCGACGTTGGACCGGAGCGCCCAGACCTGCGCGAGCAGCGCGCCGAAAGCGACAAGCTGCGCGCCGCCTGGGCCGACATCTATCGCGCGCCCGACGCGCAATGGGCGCTGTACGAGCTTGCCGAGAAACTGGTCGATCTCGAGGATTATTTCCGGCGCTGGCGGTTCAACCACGTCACCACGGTTGAGCGCGTGATCGGGCTGAAGCGGGGGACCGGCGGGACGCAAGGGGTCGCGTATCTGCGGCGCATGCTCGAGGTCGAATTGTTCCCCGAGCTCTGGCACGTGCGGACGGAATTATAATTCCTGCCCTCACCCGTCCCACCCGGCTGCGCCGGGCGGGCGCCGTGGTGGGTCGACCATACCCCCGGCATGGTCTGGACAGCGCGAGGCGCTGTCCACCCGCCGCGCCTCTCACGACGGGAGAGGGAGGGAGCGGCGAAGCCACGGAAGGGTGAGGGCAGCCGGCGGCCAATAATTCCGGCCTACCCCCTTGACGCTCCATACCCGATCTTCCAATCGCAATCCCAACACGCCGTAGCGTCACCAAAGAATCGCGCGGCAAGTGGGAGAGTCGGATGCCAGCCTTCCGTACCCGGGGTTCCGAGCGGTGAGCGCCTGGGGCTATGCCAATGTCTGGGAATCGGTCGCCGCCGCGATCCCCGACGAACCGGCGATCGTCCAGGGCGAGCGAATCGTCACCTTCGCCGCATTCGATGAAGCGGCCGACGCGCTCGCCGCGCATTTCCTTACCGCCGGGCTGACGCAGCAGTCGAAGGTTGCGGTCTACACGACCAATTGCCCCGAATATCTCGTCGCCTGTTTCGCCGCCTTCAAGGCGGGGCTGGCGCCGTTCAACGTCAATTACCGCTACGGGCCCGAAGAGGTCCGCTACCTGCTCGACAATGGCGATGCCGAGGCTTTGGTGTTCGAGGCCGGCTTCGCGCCGTTGCTCGACCAGGTGCGCGGGCAGATGCCGGGGGTGAAGAGCTGGATCGCGATCGCGCGCGACGGGGAGACAATACCCGATTGGGCGCGGGACTTTGCCGAGGTCGCGGCGCAGCTGCCCGCCGATCGCCCGGTCGTCGCGCCCTGGGGCCGCCATGACGAGGATCTGCTGCTGATCTTCACCGGCGGCACTACCGGCATGCCCAAGGCAGTGATGTGGCAACAGGGCGATCTGTTCGCCAAGGGCGGCTATGGCGCCAATCCGCTGCTCGGGATCCCGCCGCTGGAAAAGCCCGAGGATGCCGGGCCGCGCGCGCTCGCCACGCCGGTCAAGCCGCGTGCGCTGATCGCGCCGCCGCTGATGCACGCGACCGGGCTGATCGCGGCGTTCGGCGCCTTGGGATTCGGTGGCACGGTGATCCTGCTGCCGCACGGCAGGTTCGATCCCGAGGCGATGTGGGATGCGGTCGAGCGATGGCGCGCGACGCGGGTCACGATCGTCGGCCAACCCTTCGCCCAGCCCTTGCTTGAAGCGCTCGACGCGAACCCGGGCCGCTGGGATCTCAAGTCGGTCTTCGTCATCGGCTCGTCGGGAGCGATGTGGAATCGCGAGAACAAGCTCGGGCTGATCCGCCATATCCCCCAGGTCCAGTTGATGGATTCCTATTCCTCGTCCGAGGCGTTCGGCATGGGCATCTCGACCACCAATGCCAGCGGGGAGAGCGCGACGGCGGCGTTCGCGCTCGGCCCCGATTGCGCGATCTTCACCGAGGACGGACGGCGGGTCGAACCCGGATCGGGGGAGAGCGGCCGGCTGGCGGTCGGCGGGCACATTCCGCTCGGCTATTACAAGGATCCGGCCAAGACCGAGACCACCTTCCCGACCTATGAAGGACGGCGCTGGTCGATGCCCGGCGACTGGGCGACGGTCGATGCCGACGGGACCGTCCGCATCCTCGGCCGCGGCTCGCAATGCATCAATACCGGCGGCGAGAAGGTCTTTCCCGAGGAAATCGAGGAAGCGCTGAAGCGCCACCCGGCGGTGCGCGACGCGGCGGTGACCGGCGTTCCCGACCCGCGCTACGGCGAGCGCATCGTCGCCCTGGTCGAGCCGCATCCGGGCGCGGCGGCGGACGAGGTGGAATTGCGTGAGCATGTGAAGGGCCAGCTCGCCAGCTACAAGGCGCCGCGCCACGTGCTGGTGGTCGCCAGCGTCGCGCGCGCGCCCAACGGCAAGCTCGATTACAAGGCGATCAAGGACCGGGCGCTCGCTGCTTTTGGGGCGGCGTTCGGTGAACGGCAGGGGGCGGCGTGAGCATCAGGAACAAGGCCTATATCGCGGGCGCCTACGAACATCCGACCCGGCTCGCGCCTGACAAGTCCATACCGCAGCTTCACGCCGAGTGCGCCGCCGGGGCGCTCGCCGATGCCGGCCTCGGCCTGAAGGATGTCGATGGCTATTTCTGCGCGGGCGACGCGCCCGGCTTCGGCGGCATGTCGATGGTCGATTATCTCGGTCTCGATGTCCGCCATGTCGATTCGACCGAGACCGGCGGCTCGTCCTACATCCTCCATGTCGGCCACGCCGCGCAGGCGATCGCCGCGGGCAAATGCTCGATCGCCTTGATCACGCTCGCCGGCCGCCCACGCTCGGAGCCGTTCGTCCGCACTTTGGGCAACGCGCCCGAAGCGGCGTTCGAGGGCTGGGTCGGGCAATCGACCCATAACAGCTACGGCATGTGCGCGGCGCGGCACATGCACGAGTTCGGCACCACGTCGGAGCAACTCGCCTGGATCAAAGTCGCCGCTTCGCACCATGCCCAGCATAACCCGCACGCGATGCTCCGCGACGTGGTCACGGTCGAGGAC
>NZ_JBQCCN010000318.1:0-14288 GCF_051962185.1 Sphingomonas sp. | reverse complement strand
CGGCCGGAAGATTATGCCGAAGCGTTCGAGGCGGCCGAGGCCAGCGCCGCCTGGGCCGCGCTGCCCGCGTCCGATGGCGCGCTCTACCCCTGGCATCCCGGATCGACCTATCTGCGCCCGCCGCCCTTCGCGCGGATCGAGCGCGAGGAAAGATTGGGCCGGTATCGCGCGGCGCCGCTGCTGGTGCTGGGCGACGACATCACCACCGATCACCTCTCGCCCGCCGGCGCGATCGCGCGCGACAGCGACGCCGCGCATTGGCTGATCGAGAACGGCGCCGATCCGAACGACCTCAACGTCTTCTCGTCGCGGCGCGGCAATTGGGAAGTCATGCTGCGCGGTCTGTTCACCAACCGCACCGTCCGCAACCTGCTGGGCGAGGCGATCCCGCCGGGCAGCACGGTGATGGAAACCGGCGGCGACCCATTGCCGCTGTGGCGCGCCGCCGCGCATTATGCCGAAGCCGGCCAGCCGGTCGTGATCCTGGCCGGCGAGCGTTACGGCATGGGCTCGTCGCGCGACTGGGCGGCGAAGGGCGCGAGCCTGCTCGGCGCGCGCGCGGTGCTGGCGTCGAGCTTCGAGCGGATCCATCGATCGAACCTGGTCAACATGGGCATCCTGCCGCTGCGGCTACCCGCCGATCGCCATCCGTCCGCGCTCGCTCTGGCGCCCGAGGACCGGATCGAGATCGATGCCCCGGCCGATACCCTGGCGCCGCGCCAAGCGGTACCGGTCGCGATCCATCGCCGCGACGGCAGGGTCGAGCGGTTCGAGGCGGTGGCGCAGGTGGAAACCGAATTGGAGCTGGCGGTGCTACGCGCGGGCGGGATCATCCCGCTGATCCTGGGCGACATGCGGCAGCGCTAGGTAACCGGCGCCCGTCGCTTAAAACTGTTTCCCCGGCGAAGGCCGGGGCCCAGTTTCGATGATCCCGAGATGGCGTCCCGCCGTCGAGAGAACGGTGCGACTGGGCCCCGGCCTTCTCCGGGGAAGCGTATGGGGGTCGTTAGATTAGCCCCTGGATCAGCGCTTCGCCAGTTTGTCGAAGAACGCCAGGGTCCGATCGAGCGCCGACAAACTGTCGCGCCGGGTATCGGCAGGCGTCTTGCCGATGAAGCCGTGGTCCGACCCCGCGATCAACTGCAGGTCGACCGACCCATCGGCCGCCTTCACCTTCGCCGCCATCGCCTCGCTCTGATGATAGGACACTTCATGGTCGGCGGTACCGGCGATGAGCAGCAGTGGCGGGGTTTCGCGCTTGACGTAGGTGATCGGGCTCGCGGCGGCGAGCTTGTCGGCACAGGCCGTCGGATCGCAGCCGAGCAAGGCGGTCAGCGTCTTGGCTGTAAGCGCGCTCCCGGGATCGGCGCCGCCCAGCGCGAAATCGAACACGCCGTACCAGAGCGCTGCCCCCTGCACGCAATCCGATTGCGGCAGCGGCCTGGCCAGCTTCGCCTGCGATCCCGGCAGCCGCCCGGTCGAGGCCGGCGGATCGAACGCCGCGACGCCGCAGGTTACCGTCGCCAGCCCGGCGAGATGCCCGCCGGCCGAGCCGCCCCACAGATAGACGCGCCGCGGGTCGATGCCATAATCGGTCGCTTTGCTTCGCAGGAAGCGGACCGCCGCCTTCACGTCCTGCACCTGGGCGGGAAATCTGGCTTCGCTGTCGAGGCGATAGTCGACCGAGGCGACGACATAGCCACGCGCCGCGAGCATCGCGAGCACGCTCGGCCAGTCGCTGAATGCTCCCGACTGGCGCGCGTCGCCGCGGCTCCAGCCGCCGCCATGGACCCAGATCACCAGCGGGCGCGGTGCCGCCTTGGCGCGATCGGCATGGAGGTAGAGATCGAGCTGGAGTGGGCGATAGCCGACATAATTGGCATATTCGACATGCCCGCGCGCGACCACGCCGCCCGGGTAGCGCGCCTCGGCGGTGGGGAAGGTATCGTCACGCACCGACGCGGCGGAAATGGCGGGCTGCTTGCCCGTATCCGCCGCCGCGATGCCGGCGGTCGCCGCCAGAGCCAATGCCAGGAGCCACTGCCGCATCATGTCACCTCACCGATCGATATTGCATTTATACTCTCGATAATACGATCGGCAAGGTGTCTCGGATCAATGCGCGATCAACTCGGCGATGCTGTTCTCGCTCTCGCTGCGGATGCCGGCCTTCTTATCGCTCCATTCCTTCCACTTGGGATCATTGCGGAGCTTGTCGCGCACGCTGGCGGTGATCTTCTGGCGCTGCCCGAACGCGGCCATGTTGCGATAATGCTGGATGAACAGCGAATCCCACGGCGAGCCGGTGCCGTAGCGGTTCATGTAGATCTCATAGCCGTCGAGCGCGCCGGTCTCGATCCAGCCGTCGAACTGCGGCAGGACATAGCCCTTCACGTAATCGCGATATTCGCCTTCGTTCCGATATTCATAGGGGATGACGTAATAGACCTCGCCATCCTTGAGGTCGTCGGGATTGCGCGACCAGGAGAGGTCGCTCGAATAGCTGGCGACGGGGTCGGCCAGCGCGATGCCGGCGGCGTCGAGCCCGCCCGGCTCGCTGCGTTCGAGCGCGTTCCACTTGGTCACCGCCTGAAAGGTCGGGAAGCGCAGGATGACCAGCCCGTCCCACACCGCCGGCTGGCGGTACCAGCTGTAGAAGATGCGGAAATCGGCGAGCTCGCCGCGCGCCTTCATCGCGCGCAGCCGCGGCGCGAGATCGGTCGCGAGATAGCGGCGGAACGCGGCGCGATGCTCAAGGCTGGCGCGATAGCTGATCACCAGGGATTTGGGGCCGTCCTGCAATTCCTCCTGCGCCGCGGCAGGGACGGCGGCGAACAGGGTCAGGAGCGCGAGGCACAGGAGCTTGAGGGAAGAACGGGCAGCCATGGGCGTCACTTTCGAAAAAGGGGGCCGCCCCGACAGGGGAAATCGGGGCGACAGGGGAGGCGATTGTCAGGCGTGGATCGGCACCGGCGCCCCGCCCTTGCGCGGCCACAAGAGCAGGATCAGCACGAAGATCGATCCGGTGATCAGCGTCGACAACGGCAGGCCGATGCCGAGCCATTCGGTCTCCGCGAGGAAATCGCCCATCGCGGTGCCGGCGGTGCGGGCGATGGCGAGCGCGATCCAGTAGAACCAGAAGCGATTGCCGCTGTCGCGGCGCCACGCGACCAGCGCGACGATCAGCAAGGCGCCGAGGCTCAACGAGGCGAAGCCCTTGCCGATCAGCTTCGAGCAGACGTCGCCGATGAAGGTGCCGAACACACCGGCGCTGAGCATCGCCAGCCAGTAAGCGGTACCGGTATTGGGCATGCCCTGCGCTTCCGCCGCGGCTTCCTTTTTCGCGTCGCCGCGCGCCGAGAGCCAGGCGAAGCCGGCGAGCAAGGCGGTCAGGATCGCGGCGAACAGCGGCCAATAGATGATCTTCTTGAAGAAGTCGGCGATGTTGGTCGCGCCGGTGCGGATGATGATGATCACCAGCCAGTAGAAGATCTCGCGCGGCGCATGATCGCGCCGCTCGACCAGGAACACGCCGGCCGCCAGTGCCGCCAGGATCAAGAGACCCTTGACGATGCCGAGCTGGAGTTCGTGCGCGTAGAGATCGCCCATGTTGGTGCCGAACAGGCTGGCGAAGGTGATCGCCGACCAATAGCGCGCGTTGACCTTCGGGATATGGGCGATCTGCATAAATGGCTCCTTGAGGGGGAAAAAGGGCGTGGGCCGATCAGCTCGGCTCAGCGCGGGTGAGAAGGGCGTCGGGCCAGCTCAACGTGACGCGAAGCCCATGTTCGGGCGCGTCGCCGAGTGTGATGGTGCCGCCGGTCGCCTCGATCAGATCGGCGACGATTGACAGGCCGAGGCCGTGCCCGCTGCCGCTTTCGTCGAGCCGGACGCCGCGCCGGAGCACGCCGTCGCGCTGATCGGCGGGGATTCCGGGGCCGTCGTCATCGACGACGAAACTCAGCCGCGTGTCGGCCTGAGCGGCACTCACCCGCACGACGCGGCGGGCGTGGCGCGCGGCATTGTCGAGCAAATTGCCGAAAATCTCCGCGAAACTGTCGGGATCGATGCCGATCTCCCAGTCGTTGGGCACGTCCGAATCGAACACCAGGCTCATGCCCCTGTCGGTGCGTTCGAGCACCGCGACCAGGCCTTCGATCAACCCGGCGGGCCGCGTCGCCGCGACGCCCTCGCCCGCCCGGCTCGCGGCGGCGCGTGCGCGCGCCAGTTCGGATTCGAGCACTGCGGCGGCGGCGCTCAGCGTCTGGTCGATCGCGTCGGCCGCGACTGTCGCCCCGGCCGCGCGGGCGACGCGGCTCTGCGCGGCGAGCGCGGCGAGCGGCGTCTTGAGCGCGTGCGCCAGATCGGCGGCGCGGCGCCGGGCGCGGACCAGATCCTCGCTGCGCGCGGTCGCCAGGGCGTTGATCGCCTGCGCCAGCGCGTCGATTTCCTGCGGATGATCGTCGGACAGGCGCTGCGCCGGGTTGCGCGCCATCGCCGCCAGTTCGCGCCGCACGCGCCGCAGCGGCCACAGCCCGAGCTCGACCTGCACCCAGGCAGCAAGCGCCAGCGCCACCCCCAGCGCGAGCAGGAACATCCCCATTTCGCGCGCGAACGAGGCGCCGGCGCGGTCGATCGGTTCGTCATCCTCGCCGACCCGCACGACGACCGGCGTGCCGCCGATCGACACGCGGCGCTCGACCAGGATCAGATCATCCTCATAGGGACCGGGGACTTCGTCCTTCTGCCACGACGCTTCGACCGGCTCGCGCCCCTCGTCGCCAGCGCCCAGCACCTTGCCGCCGAGCGATGGCGAGCCCGCGGTCTTGCCCGGCGCGCGGACTTCCCAATAAAGGCCGCTGCCGCGCCGCCGGAAGCGCGCGTCTAGATCGGTCGGGTCGACCACCGGCCTGCCTTGCGCGTCGAGATGCACCGCCGCCGCGACCGCCGCACCGTCGCGAACCAGGGCATCGGCCATGCGCCGCTCGGTATAATGTTCGAACAGCATGCCCATGACGTGCCACGCCGCCCACAGCGCGACCGCGATCGCCAGCGCGGCGAAGGCGATCAGGCGGAGGCGCAGCGAGCGCATCAAGCGGCGCCCCCGGTCAAGCGGTAGCCGAAACCGCGTCGCGTCTCGATGCTGTCGGTGCCGATCTTGCGCCTAAGCCGCATGATCAGCGCCTCGATCGCGTTGACGTCGCCGGTTTCCGAGGTGCCGTAGAGATGGTCGGCGATCTCGCCCACCGCGATCGTCCGGTCGGCCTGATGCGCGAGATAATTGATCAGCCGGAATTCGAGCGGCGAGACACGCACTTCCTCGTCGCGCACCAGCAGCCGGCGGTTGCGCGTATCGACCTTGAGCCGGCCGATCTCGAGCAGCGGCGCGGCATGGCCGCTCGCACGTCGCAACAAGGCACGCGCCCGCGTGACCAGCTCGCCGAGCTGGAACGGCTTGGCGAGATAATCGTCGGCGCCCGCCTCGATCCCTTCGACCTTCTCGGTCCAGTCGCCGCGCGCCGACAGGATGAGGACCGGCATCGTCCGCCCCGCCGCGCGCCAGCGCCGCAGCACCGTCAGCCCGTCGAGATCGGGCAGCCCGAGGTCGAGCACGACGATCGCGTAGTCCTCGACATCGCCGGCGAACCAGGCATCGTTGCCGTTGGTGATGCGATCGACCACCAGCCCGGCGCCCGCGAGTCCGCGCTCGACGTCGCCGCCGATATCGGGGTCGTCCTCGACCACCAGCGCACGCATCAGCGCGTGCCTTTCGGATGATGCCCATTTCGTGTCATCGAACCCTCCTATGCACCCACTTCGCTGACGCGCGCCTGACAGATTGTATTTTTGCATTTGTCAGGACCATGTCAGTAGAACCCTGTTAGGGAGGAGTCATGGTCCAATCTCGTGCCCCCCGTTTTAGCCCGACGCTCGGCCTGACTCTCGCGCTGCTGCTGGCCGGGTGCGCATCCTATGCGCCGCGGCCGCTCGCGACGACCCCCGCCACGCTAGACGTCGCCGCGCTGAGTCGCGACGCCGCGACGATCGACCGGCCGTATCTCAAGCCGGCCGACATCGATCTCGCCGCGCCGCTCGACGACAATGCGGTCGCGGTGATCGCGGTGCTGGCCAATCCCGACCTCAAGGCGTTGCGGGCCAAGGCCGGGGTCGCCGACGCGCAGGTGTTCGCCGCCAAATTGATGCCCGATCCGACCTTCAGCCTGGGCATCGGCCACCTCCTGTCGGGCCCCGACCCGCTCGACGAGATCGCCGGCGGGCTCGGGCTCGACCTCAATGCCTTGCGAACTGGCAAGGTGCGCCGCCAGACCGCGGAAGCGCAGGCGAGGCAGGTGCGGCTCGATCTCGCCTGGGCGGAATGGCAGACCGCCGGCCAGGCGCGGCTCCAGGCGGTACGGATCCGCCGGCTGCAGGCCGCGATCGATTTGCTCAAGATCGACGACGCCGCGGCGCAGTCGCTGCTCGCCCGCAACCTGCGCGCCGCCGCGCGCGGCGACATCGCATCGAGCGCGGTCGAAGCGGTGCGGGTCGATGCCGCCGCCACCGCCGACAAATTACGCACCACCGAGCACGATCTCGATGCCGCGCGGCTCGAACTGGTCAAATTGCTCGGTTTGCCGCCCCAGACCCAGCTCCGCCTGGCGCCAGCGATCGACCGCGACCCGCCGCTCGATTCCGCGCGGCTGACGCAGATCGCCCTCGACAATCGCGCCGATCTCCAAGCGTTGCGCGCCGGCTATGACGCGCAGGAAGCCACGGTGCACAAGGCAATCCTCGACCAGTTCCCGACCCTGGCGCTCAATCTCAATTTCACCCGCGACACCAGCGGCAACAATATCCTGGGCCCGACCGTCGACTTCACCTTGCCGCTGTGGAACCGCAACCGCGGTGGGATCGCGGTCGAGCGCGCGACCCGCGAACAGCTCAAGACCGAATATGACGCGCGTCTGTTCCAGACCCGCGCCGACATCGCCGCCGCGGTCAGCGCGGTGACGCTGGCGCGCCAGCAGCGCGTGGCGATCCGTGCGCAATTGCCCGAGATCGAACGGCTCGCCCGGGTCAGTGGCGCCGCCGCCGATCGTGGCGACGTGTCGCGCGCGACAGCGGAAGCCGCGGAAGGGACGCTGCGCGACAAGAGGGTCGAATTGGCGACCGCGGACCAGACGATCGACGAAGCGATGATCGCGCTCGAATTGCTGACGGGCGTGCCCAGGGAGGATTGGAAATGAAGGCCGCATTGGCATTGACCTTGGCGATGCTGCTCGCCGCCTGCGGATCGAGCGAGGATGCCGCCGACGAGGCCAAGCCCGTCGCTCTGGTCGCGCTCGCCCCGGCGCAGCAAGGCGCCGTCGACGAGACGCTGACGGTCTATGGCGCGGTCTAGGCCGGGGCGATGGGCAAGCACGTCCTGGCGGCACCGGTCGAAGCGACGGTGGTTTCGGTCGAGGCGCCGGTCGGTACCCAGGTCGGCGCCGGCCAGGTCGTCGTCCGCCTCGCCCCCAGCCCGACCAGCCGGCTCGACTACGCCAAGGCGGCGACCGATGCCGCTGCCGCGCAAGCCGCTTATGCCCGCGCCCAGCGGCTGCGCGCCGACGGCCTGGCCAGCGACGCCGATGTCGAAACCGCCCGCGCCGCGGCGCAAACCGCCGGCGCGACCCGTGCCAGCCTGGGCGCGCGCAACGGTGCGTTGACGCTTCGCGCGCCCGCGGCCGGGTTCGTCGAAAGCATCGCCTCCGCGCCCGGCGACATCGTCGCCCCGGGCACCGCGGTCGCTTCGATCGCCGGTTCGGGCAATTTGCGCGCGCGCTTCGGGATCGACCCCGCGCTCGCCACGAAAATCCGTCCCGGCATGGCCTTGCGCGTGACCCCGCCGAGCGGCGTGCCTTTCTCCGCCCCCGTACTGTCGATCGATCCGGTGGTCGACCCCGCGACGCGCCTCGCCGCACTGTTCGTCAACGTCCCGGCCGGCTCGGGGATCGGTGCCAATGCCGCGCTCAACGGCCAGCTCACGCTCGGCGGGAGCAACAGCGGCGCGGCGTTGACCATTCCTTATGCCGCGTTGCTCGATGACGCCGGTCAACCTTACGTGTTCGTCGTCGTCAAGAACGTGGCGCATCGCCGCGACGTCGAGATCGGCCCGGTCAGCGGCGACCGCGTCGTCATCCTGAAGGGCGTCAAGCCCGGCGAGAAGGTCGTGACCGAGGGCGGCACCGCGCTCGAGGACGGCATGCAGGTGCGTACCAAATGAGCGCGCCGCTCGCCCGTCATTCGCGGTCGATCTGGCTCGCGGTCGCGCTGCTGACGCTCGGCGGGCTGCTCGCCGCGACCAAGCTGCCGGTCAGCCTGTTCCCGCATATCGACTATCCGCGCGTCGTCGTCGCGGTCGATGCCGGCGATCGCGACGCCGCGCAGATGGCGGCCGAGATCACCCGCCCGATCGAGGTCGCGCTGCGCCAGGTCCCCGGCGTCACCCGCATCCGCTCGACCACCAGTCGCGGCTCTGCCGAGGTCGCGCTCAATTTCGATTGGGGCGACGACATGGCGCAGGCCACGCTCGCGACCCAAGGCGCGATCGCGACGATCCTGCCCGACCTTCCGGCCGGCACGAGGTTCGAGGTCCGCCGCTCGGATCCGACGATCTTTCCGGTCCTCGGCATCTCGCTCACCTCGAACAATCTCGACCAGCAGGCGCTGCACCAGATCGCGCAATTGAAGGTCGTGCCCGCGCTGTCGACCGTGCCGGGCGTCGCCGGCGTCGACGTGCTCGGCGGATCCCCGCGCGAATTCGCGGTCGATGTGGATCCCGGCCGCGTCCAGGCGCTCGGCCTGACCCTGCCCGACGTCGCCGCCGCGATCGGCAAGGCCACCCGCGGGCGCGGCGTCGGCAGGCTCGAGGATCGCCACCGGCTCTATCTCGTGCTGGTCGAGAACCGCATCGCTTCGGCCGCCGACATTGCGGCGATCCCGGTCAAGGCCGGCCAGGCGAACGGCGCCGGTCTCGTCACGCTTGGCCAGATCGCACGCATCCACCCGGCCGCCGCGCCCGACTTCACCAAAGTCACCTCTAACGGCCAGAATGCCGTCCTGATCAACGTCCGCCAGACGCCGACCGGCGACGCGGTCGCGATCGTCAAGGCGGTCGATGCGCGCCTCAAGCAGGCCGGATTGCCGCCGAGCGTCACTGCGACGGCCTATTACGACCAGTCCGAGCTGGTGATCGGCGCCGGTAACGCGGTGCGCGACGCGATCATCCTGGGCGCGATCCTCGCCGGCCTCGTGCTGTTCCTGTTCCTGCGCTCGGGCCGATTGATGCTGATTACCGGGCTGATGCTGCCGGCGGTGCTCGCCGCGACCTGCTTCGCCCTGTTCGCGCTCCACATGAGCTTCAACATGATGACGCTGGGCGGCATGGCCGCCGCGGTCGGTCTCGTCGTCGACGACGCCGTGGTGATGCTCGAACACATCATGCGCCGGATGCAGGAAGGCCGCGCAAAGACGCCGCCGACCCTGCTCGAGGCAGCCGCCGAAATGGGCCGGCCGCTGGTCGGGTCGACGCTGGCAACGATCATCGTCTTCCTGCCGCTCGCTTTCGTCAGTGGCGTGACCGGCGGCTTCTTCCAGGCGCTGGCGGTGACGATGGTGGCCGCGCTCACCGTGTCGCTACTCTATGCCCGCTACGTCATTCCGCGGATCGCGTCGCGCTGGCTGCGCGAGAAGGATGCCGAGGCCGCCGAGCGCGCGGGCGGGTTCATGGGCCGGCTCGGCCGCTGGTACGGCTCGGCCGGCGACCGCGCGCTCAAGCGTCCGGCCTGGTTCGCCGGGATCGTCGCCGCGGCGCTGGTCGTGCTTGGCGTGCTCGCGTGGAATCACGTGCCCTCGGGCTTCATGCCGGCGATGGACGAGGGCGGCTTCGTCCTCGACTACAAGGCGCAGCCCGGCGCGAGTCTGGAGGATACCGACCGCCTGCTCCGCCAGGTCGAGGACATCATCCGCGCCACGCCCGAGGTGGCGAGCTATTCGCGGCGCACCGGCCTGCAGCTCGGCGGCGGCCTGACCGAAGCCGACGAAGGCGATTATTTCATCCGGTTGAAGGGCGGGTCGCGCCGCCCGATCGACGAGGTGATGGCCGATATCCGGCAGCAGGTCGGCGCCAAGGTGCCGGGGCTCGAGGTCGAGGTCGTCCAGCTGATGGAAGATTTGATCGGCGACCTGACCGCGGTGCCCGAGCCGATCGAGGTCAAATTGTTCGGCGACGATCCCAAGCAGCTTGCCGACGCCGCCGCCAAGGTCGGCACCGCGATCGGCAAGATCGACGGCGTGGTCGAAGTGGTCGACGGCTTGCGCGTCGCCGGCGACGCGGTCAGTATCCGCGTCGATCCTGGCGCCGCCGCGCAGCAGGGGCTCGATCCCGACGCGGTGGCGAGCCAAGCCGAGGCGCTGATCGGCGGCGTCGCCACCACCAACGTCCGGTCGGGCGAGCAGCTCGTTCCCGTCCGCGTCCGCGCGCCCGAGGAATTGCGCCGCCGCACCGACCAGATCGCCGCGCTGGTGCTGACAGCGCCCGACGGCCATGCCGTGCGGCTGGGCGCGATCGCCAAGGTCTCGATCGACCCGGGGCAGCAACAGCTGACTCGCGAGGACCTCGCGCCGTTCATCGCCGTCACCGCGCGGCTCGAAGGGCGCGACCTCGGCTCGGGCATGCGCGACGTGCGTGCGACGGTTGACGGCCTGCACCTGCCCGCCTCGATCCGCGTCGATTATGGCGGGCTCTACGCCGAGCAGCAGAAGAGTTTTGCCGATCTCAGCCTGGTGTTCGCCGCCGCGGTGCTGTTGACCGCGCTGCTACTGACCCTGTTGTTCGAACGACTCGCCTGGACGGGCGCGGCCTTGGTCACCGTCCTGCTGTCGGCCGCCGCAGTCCTCGCGGGGCTGTGGGTGACGGGGATCGAGCTCAACATCTCGGCGCTGATGGGGCTGACGATGGTGGTCGGGATGGTCACCGAGCTCGTCATCTTCTTCCTGGCCGAGATCGATCGCGATGCCCCGTTGACGATCGAGGCGTTGCGCGAAGCGGGGGCCAAAAGGCTGCGGCCTATCCTGATGTCGGCGCTGATCGCGGTACTAACGCTGGCGCCGCTGGCGCTGGGCGTGAGCCGCGGCGCGGGTCTGCAACAGCCGCTGGCGACGGCGATCATCTTCGGGCTGGTCGCGGCGGTGCCGTTGGTGCTGCTGTTCCTGCCCGCGGCCTTGTGGTCGTTCGTCAATGTGCGGCGGCTTACCCCAGCCGAAAGCGCTTGAGCAGCACCATCCATAATCCTTCCCCGCCAAGGGGAGATGTCGGCCGAAGGCTGACGGAGGGGGGAGGAAGCACGACGCCAACGGGCAGCCGTCCTCCCCTCCGTCACGCTACGCGCGCCACCTTCCCCTGGCGGGGGAGGATTATTTAGCCTCTAAAGCCAGCCTGCTCTGCTCGCCATCCTGACCGCCAGCGCGAGCGCCGCGAGCCACAGCAGCACGATCACGACCGCCGCACCGTAGCTCTTCGGTCGGCCCGTCTCCGAGGCCCGCGCGCGGAACTCGGCCATCAGCGCCGGCCCGATCATTCGCACCGCCAGCCAGATTCCGGCGGGCACGATCAGCAGATCGTCGAGATAGCCGAGCACCGGAATGACGTCGGGGATCAGGTCGATCGGGCTGAGCGCATAGGCGGCGACCGCGCCGGCGGTCGCCTTGGCATACCAGGGCACGCGCGGATCACGCGCCGCGATCCACAATGCGACCACGTCACGCTTTAGGGCCCGCGCCCAGTCGCTAAGCTTCATCTACGCCAGCCGCCTTTCGACGGCGGCCTTACCAGCTTACCGGGCCTTCCCCTATCGGGCGCTCAACCGCGCCCCATATCCAGTGCCCCGAGGAATGTGTCGAGCGCGATATTGCGCCCGCACAGCACTACCGCGACCTTCTTGCCGCGATAGCGGTCGGCAGCCTGGATCAAGCCCGCGAGCGCCGCACCGGCAGCGCCTTCGACCATCCAGCGCTCGCTCTCGGCCAGGTGCCGCATCGCCCGCGCGATTTCGATCTCGCTGACGCGGATCGTCTCGTCGATCACTTGCTGGCAGACCGCGAACGTCACCGATCCCGGCTCGATCGCGCCGGCCGAACCGTCGGACAGGGTCGGGCTTTCCGGCGTCTCGACGATCTCGCCGGCCTCGAGCGAATCGAGCATGCAGGTCGAGGCCGCCGGCGACACCGCGACGATCCGCGTCCTGGGCGACAGCGCCTTGAACGCCGTCCCCGTCCCGCCGGTCAGGCCACCGCCGCCGGTGCAGATGAACAATGCGTCGAGGTCGTCCGCCTGCTCGATCAGTTCGAGCCCCATCGTCCCCTGGCCGCCCATCGTGTCGTAATCGTTATAGGGCGGGATGTAGGGCACGCCGCGCCGCTCGGCCTCGGCCCGCGCCTGCAGCTCGCCGTTGAGCGAATTGCCCTCGACGGTGACCAGTTTGGCGCCGAGCGCACGAATCGCATCGAGCTTCATCTGCGGCGCGCTGTCGTTGACATAGACCGTCGCGCCGATCCCGAACGCCGCCGCGGCATGCGCGACCGCGCGGCCGTGATTGCCGGTCGAGGCGGTGAACACCTCTTTGTGATCGGGCGCCAGCAGCCGCACCTTGTTGGTCGCGCCGCGCAGCTTGAACGATCCGGTCGGCTGGAGGTGATCGCATTTGAACCACAGGTCGCAGCCGAGCGCATCCGACAAGGCTGTGCTGCGCTGGAGCGGCGAAACCAGGACGTGCGGACGGATCGCCTCATGGGCGTCGCGGATGCGGTCGATCAGGGCGGTCATCATTGGTCCTTGGATGGGAGGTCAGCCGCGCAACGCGGCGGAAATGCCGGCGAGCCCGGCCTCGAGCTGGTCGGCGGTCGGCCAGGCATAGCCGACGCGGAAATAGCGGTCCGACATTTCGAACCAATGGCCCGGACCGACATAAGTGCCGTGACCCTGGAGCAGGCGGCGGTAGAAGGCGTCGGTCCCGCCCGGCGGGTCGGCCTTCATCCGCGGGAAGCATACCACGCCGCCCGACGGCCGCACCCATTCGAGCAATTCCTCGCCAGCCATCCAGTCGGCGACGCGGTCGAGCCGGCGACGCCATTCGGCCAGGGTCGGGGTCAGGAAGGCGTCGCGCTTCGCCAGGATTTCCTCGGCGACCCATTCGTTGATCACGCTGCCGCAGATGCTAATCTGCTCCTTGGCGGCAAGGAACACTTCCATCAGCTTGGGGTCGCTGTTGATCATCCAGCCGACCCGGATGCCGGGGACGCCGAACGCCTTGGACAGCGACGCCACGCTGATCACATGCTTGCCGAGCGACGCCGCGATCGGCAGCTTGGTGGTGATGGCGAGGTCGCGATAGGTCTCATCGACCAGCAACAGGCAATTGCGCTCGGCGGCGAGCGCGACCAGCGCGGAAAGGTCGGCCTCGGTCAGCATCACGCCGGTCGGATTGTGCGGGCTGGTGACGCTGATCAGCCTGGTCGCGGGGGTGATCGCCGCCGCGACCTTGTCGAGGTCGAGCGCGAAGCCGGTCTCGAACTCGAGATCGACGAAACCGATGCCGCAGCCGATCGCGCGCGGCGTCTCGATATTGGTCGCGTAATTGGGGCGCACGACGACGAGATGGTCGTCCTTGCCGAGCAACGCGGTGGCGATGATGAACAACGCCCCCGCCGCGCCGCCGCAGATCAGCACGTCGTCGACGCCGAGCGACGGTGTGTCCTCCAGGATCAGCGAGCGCAGCCGCTCGCTGCCGCGATGCTCGCCGTAAAGCAGGGTCAGGTCGGGAATGGTCAGCCCCAGGCTCGCCAGCGACTGATCGACGATCGAGCTTTCCGACAGATTGTTGCGGATGTTGCCGTACCCATATTCCTCGGGCGATTCGACCTCGATCGGCATCCGGACGTAACGCATCGTCTTCCCTTTCCTGGCCCCCTGCGGGCGACGCGCGCAATTGTGCCGGATCGCCGCGCCGGCGCCATCCCTCCCGAGAGGGGTAAAGGCTGTGGTCGGAGCCCGCGCTCTCACGAAACAAGAATGAGGTCGGGGAGAGATGGATTCTCAGCATGTTCCCGTCGTCATCAACTCAGTTGAGCATCGCGGATGCGGGCGTTTGCGATGACGATAATTTTGCGCATGACGGCGATGAGGGCGACGATGGGTTTTTTGCCGTTGCTTTTGAGGCGTTGGTAGAAGTCGCGCAGGGTTGGGTTGT
>NZ_JBQCCN010000317.1:0-2661 GCF_051962185.1 Sphingomonas sp. | reverse complement strand
TCGCTGGTCCAATTCCCGGGCTGCGACGCGACGACGACGTATTTGGCACCGGCACCGTCGAGCGCGGCGCGGAAACCTCGTGCGCGCTGCTCGACTTCGGGGAAGCCCGCCGCGCCTTCGATCACGGCGATGCGCGCCGGCCGCCCCCGCGGCAACCAGCGCAACGCCAGCGTTCCTGCCGCCTTCCCCGCCGCCACCTCGTCCTGCGAGGCGAGCGCGACGAGCCCGGGATAGACGTCCTCGACCGACCGCGTCTTGGGATCGCCGACCAACGCCGCAACCGCCGCGATCGGCACATGCTGCGCATTGGCGCGGCGCACCCATCCTTGCGCGACCACGGAATCGAGCGGCATCACCGCGATCCCCGCGACATGCTGCGCGATCAGATCGTCGATGTCGTTGGCCTGTTTCTGGACGTCACCCTTGGCGTCGAGCACCACCGCCGTCGCACCGGCCCGCGCCGCCGCGTCGTCGAACCCCTTGGCGATCGCCGCGGCGAACGGATAGCTCAGCCCGACCGTCGACAGGCCATAGCGCGGCCCGCCGGCCTTGCCGCTGGCGACCACGTCCGCGTCGGCCCGCGCGGCTTGCCGCACGCCGACCAGCGACGCCGCCGCGACGACCGCCACCGCGACGCAAAGCGCTATCGGGATCGGGCGCAGGCGCATCGATCAGGCGGCCGGGCGGCGCGCGACGAGATAGAGATGCTCGCACGCCAGCACGGTCTCGCCGCGCTGGTTGCGGATATCGACCGCTTCGGTGACGACGCCGTGTGAGGCCCGCTTGGGATGATCGCGCTTGTCGGCGATCCGCGTGATCGTGGTGATCGTGTCGCCGATATGGACCGGGCGGATGAAGCGCAGCCGGTCATAGCCGTACGACATCGCATGCGGATTGATCGTCGTCGCGGTCAGCCCGATGCCGATCGAGAAGATCATCGTGCCGTGCGCGATGCGCTGGCCGATCTCCTGCGTCGCGCACCATTCGGCGTCCATGTGATGCGGGAAGAAGTCGCCGGTATGCCCGGCATGGACGACGAAATCGGTCTCGGTGATGGTGCGGCCGAAGCTCCTGCGCTCCGCGCCGACCTCATAGTCCTCGAAATATTGCTCGACGATCATTGACTGAGTTCCCGGTCGATGGACGCGCGGTCGGCCCCGAGCCGGGGCGCCGCGCGCGGAGAAGTGAGGATCGCGCCGTCGACGCGGATCGGGCAGCGAGTCAGCGTCAGCGCGGCACCGTCGGGCGAACGCACCTGCTGCGTCGCGTGCAAGGCGCCGAACGCCGGCTCGGCCATCAGCGCGGGCCAGTCGAGCACCGGCGCCGCCCAGATCCCGGCGGGCTCGAGCAGGGCCAGCCAATCCATGGTGGCGCGTGTCGCGAGATGACCGCGGATCAGCGCCTTGATCGCGTCACGGTCGGCGAACCAGCGATCCGCCGGGAAATCCGCCAGCGCCGGCAGGTCGATCACGGCCCCAAGCCGATCGACCGGCGTCATCGCCAGCGCGAGATAGCCGTCCGCGGTCGCGTAGATACCGTAGGGCGCCGCGAGATAGACATTGCCGTTGGCGATTTCGCTGCGCGCCGGCATCGCCTCGTCGCGATTGAGATGAACTGAGAGATGCTCGAACTGCAGGTCGATCGCGGTCTCGATCAGGCTGACGTCGACGCGCCCGCCCTTCCCCGTCGTGCCACGCCGCACGAGCAAAGCGAGAATGCCCTGACAGAGTTGCGCGCCCGCCATCATGTCGGTGATCGACAGGCCGGCCGGCACCGGCGCGCCGTCGCGATCGCCCGACAGCCAGGCGATGCCCGACAGCGACTGGACCAGCAGATCCTGCCCCGGCCGATCGCGCCACGGCCCGTCCGGGCCATAGCCGCTCACCCCGGCATAGATCAGCCGCGGATTGAGCGCGGCAACCTGGTCCCAGCCCAGCCCAAGGCGGTCCATGATGCCGGGCCGGAAATTGTGGATCAGTACGTCGGCGCGCGCGATCAGCGCCTTGACCGCGGCAAGGTCGCGCTCGCCCTTGAGGTCGGCGGCGTAGCTCTGCTTGCCGCGATTGATCGCGTGGAACAGCGCGCTGTCCTGGTCGAACCGCATGTCGGCGAGGAACAGCGAGCGGCTGGCATCGCCGCCGTCGGGCCGCTCGACCTTGATCACCCGCGCGCCGAGATCGGCGAGCCGCAGCGCGCAGGACGGCCCGGCGAGGAACTGGCTGAAGTCGAGTACGGTGATGCCATCGAGCGGCAATGCGCCGGGCGCTTCGTTTCCGCCTTGGCCCTGCACCACCGCCTCCACCAATCAGCTCCTAAAAAGTATGACTATATTATCTATTACGACCTGCTATTGGCCGCTGTATGACGAGTCAACCGTTTCCCCGACGGCTGGCGATCAAATGATGGAGAAGGCGCGAGCATGCGCGGGATGACCTGGAACCATTCGCGCGGTTACGATCCGCTGGTCGCGGCGTCGGCGGAGTGGAAAAAGATGACGGGCCAGACGATCGACTGGGATCAGCGGTCGCTGCAGGATTTCGAGAGCTATCCGGTCGAGGATCTCGCGCGCCGCTATGACCTGATCGTGATCGACCATCCGCATGTCGGGCAAGTCGCGAACAGCGGCTGCCTGTTGCCGCTCGACGACGCGATCGATGCCAC
>NZ_JBQCCN010000316.1:0-5805 GCF_051962185.1 Sphingomonas sp. | reverse complement strand
AATTATCTGACCAAGGCGTTCGACTTCTCGGGCAGCGCCGTGAGCGTCGACGTCACCATTTCGCCCGACCTGTTCGGGCAGGAAAGCGCCAAGAAGCGGGCCGCCGCCGCGCGCGTGACGGCGAGCCACAACGATGTCGAGGTCGCGGCGCTGCAAGTCTCGGTGGCGATCGCGCGCGCTTATGTTCAGCGGGCGACGCTGGCGCGACGGCTCGCGCTGATCGATACCAGCATCGCCCAGGCGAGCGAACTCGATCGCGTCATTCGCATCCGCAATCGCGAAGGCGCCGCCAACAAGGTCGAGGTCGGGTTGCAGTCGATCCGCCTGCGCCAGCTCCAGGCCGAGCGCAGCCGGATTTCCGAAGCGCTCGACCAGACGCGGACCGCCCTCGCGTATCTGGTCGGCGAAGAATCGCCGTCGTTCGACGTCGCGCCCGCCGACCTGAGCCTCTTCACCACACCCGACATTCCGGTGCCGTCGCCGTTGCAACTGATCGAGCGGCGGCCCGACGTCCGCGCGGCCGAGGCGCGAATCCGCGCGGCCAATGGCGACGTCGCCGCGGCGCGGCGCGCTTTCTACCCCAGTCTCGACCTGTCGATCGGCGGCGCGTTCCAGGCGGGGCAGGGCAGCCCGGTCTCGCTGATCGGCAATATCGGCGCGAGCGTGCTGGCGACGATCTTCGGGCGCAATCGCCTCGGCGGCCAACTCGATTACACCGCCGCGCAGCAGCGCGAAGCGGTCAGCGTCTATCGCGCGGCGTTGCTCAACGCCCAGCGCGCAGTCGAGGATGCGCTATCCGCGATCCGTCATTCGGACGAACGCGAGCGGTTGCTCACTGCCGTCGAGGTGGAGGCGCAGACCACCGAGAAACTCGCGCGCCAGCAATATCTCGAAGGCGCGGAGGATCTCCAGCACTTGCTCGACGCGCAGGATCTGCGCGTCTCGGTACAGGATGCCCGCGCGCTCGCCCGGCAGGAACGGATCGAAGGGCTGATCCAGCTCTACGCCGCGACGGGTCCATCCTAGGCGGCGTCCAGAGCGCGATACGCGGGCGCGGACGTCCGTTCATGCGCTAGTGGAAGCGGTGATCACCGTCGAATATCGTTACCAGTCCTCCCGCTGGACGGCGGGTACGCCGGCGTCGCCGTTCGTGGCGCCGGCTCGTCCGTGCCCGCTGATCAGATCCTGCCGAGCACGAGCAGGATGATCAGGATGATGACGATCAGACCCAGGCCGCCCGAAGGGCCATATCCCCAATTGCGGCTATGCCCCCAGGTCGGCAGCGCGCCGATCAGCGCCAATATCAGGATCACGATGATGATCGTTCCGAGCATTGTTCCGCTCCTTTAGTTGTTTCGGGTACAACCGGCGGGCGAAGTTGCGGTTCCGGCATTTTCGGCCGCCGGCTCTCGCCGATCGGTGTGCCGGCTCTCGCCGACCGCGAGCGGCGCACGGCGCGTGAGCGATCCCGAGGCGACGGCGCGTAACCACCGATCGCACAGCATTCCCAGCGATTTCGCCGCCGGCATCGCGCAAAAATTGCGCTACCGGCACTACATTCGTTCAAATATGACTTGTCATACAAATAAGCTTAGTTTAATCGCACTCTCGATCGGCGAACCATGCGCCGGCGAGGGAGGTTGAAAGGTGATCACGAAATTCAAGCTGCTTTGCGCGTCTTCGGCAGGCGTTCTCATGCTGGCGGGCGCCCCGGCATATGCGCAATCGACCGCACCCGCTCCGGCGGGCGATGCTCAGAGCAATGGCGACACGCCCACCGACATCGTCATCACCGGTTTGCGCGCATCGCTCGGCAAGGCTGCCGACATCAAGCGCAATTCGGATAACGTCGTCGATTCGATCGTCGCCGACGACATCGGCAAATTCCCCGACCCGACGGTCGCCTCCGCGCTGCAGCGCGTGCCCGGCGTGCAGGTCACCGTCGGCGACAATAACGAGATCGTCGGCCCCATCATTCGCGGCCTGGGCGATATCCTGACCACGCTCGACGGGCGCGAGATCTTCACCGGCACCGGCCGCGGCTTCGCTTATCAGGACCTGCCGGCCGAAGCGCTGGCGGGCGCCGACGTCTACAAGTCGAGCTCGGCCAACCTGATCGAGGGCGGCGTCGCCGGCCAGATCGATCTGCGCCTGCACAAGCCGTTCGACTTTCAGCGCTTCACTATAGCGGCGAACGCGCAGGGCATCGCCACCGCCAACACCGACAAGATCAGTCCAAAGCTCGGTCTGCTCCTGTCCGACCGGTTCCAGACCGGGATCGGCGAAATGGGCCTGCTCGCGGACGTTTCCTATTCGAGCACCGAGTTCAATCGCCCGATCGCGTTCAATTGCGACTTCCGCAGCGGCAACGAAGGCCCTCCGGGCGCGGCGGGTGTCTATGCCCCGACCTGCGTCGGCGGGCTTAACCAGCAGGGTCGCTATGAGCGCAAACAGGCCAACCTGGCGTGGCAGTGGCAGGCGTCGCCCGATCTTCAGATCTACGCCAATGCGCTGGGCACCACCTATCATTCCAAATGGGCCAGCGTCTTCCTGATCGACGACGTGTTCGGCGGCGCTTTCAGCAATGTCGACAAGTCGAGCTATTGCGGCAACTTCAAGGTCAACGGTGCCGGCTTCTTCGACGCCAATGGCCACACCGAGAATCTGTGCCTGGCCAACTCGTTCACGTCGACCGGCCATGGCGGCTTCACCAGCACCCAGGCGCATAACGACCGCACCGAAGTCTATGTCGTGTCGGGCGGCGGCAAATATGATCGCGGGCCGCTGTCGTTGAATTTCGACCTGTCGTACCAGCATTCGCGAGTCCGCAACCAGAACTTCATCCTCGACACGCTGAAGCCGGCGGGCGGCATCACGACCGTCGTCGACGGCGTCAACATCGACGGCGGCACGGTCTATCACGACACCGTCAACGGGCTCGACACCGTCGCCGGTTTCGGCATGTCGCCGCTCAACCAGGACAATATCCGCGACACCGGCAAGGAATTCGCCGCGAAGTTCGACGGCAGCTACAAATTGGGCGGCTTCCTCGACCAGCTCCAGTTCGGTGCCCGCTTCGCGAACCATTCGGCGAAGCATCAGCAATCGCTCGGCGGCACCTGCGGCACGGTGTGCGGCACGCTGATCACCAACGTTCCATTCCTGCCCGCCGATTTCATGATCCACTCGGACGGCATTCCGAGCGTCGATGGCGGGGTCGGCGTGTTCGCGCCGAACCAGGACGAGCTGCGCGACCCCGCGCTGCAGGACAAGCTGCGGGCCTATTACGGCCTGGGCGCGGGTTGGCCGACCTTCACCGCCGATCGCACGTTCAACGCCAATGAGAAGACCTACACCGGCTATCTCCAGGTCAAGTACGAGATTCCGCTCGGCGGGGCGGTCAAGGTCGACGGCCTGATCGGCGGGCGTTACACCCACACCGACCGCTCGATCGCCGGCGCCGCGTTCGTCACCCCGGCGGCGACGCCGGCCAATCCCAACCCGGCCCCGGTACTGACGCCGTTCAGCGCCAATACCAGCGACAACGACTTCCTGCCCAACGCCAGCGCGCGGATTCGGTTCGGCGGCGGTCTGCAGGCGCGCTTCAACTATTCGCGCACGATCGCGCGGCCGAGCTTCGGCGACCTCAACCCGGGCCTGTCCTATCTGATTTCGACCAACATCCTCATCCTGCCGGCCGGCTCGGGCGGCAACCCCAACCTCAAGCCGCAGCGCTCGGACGGGTTCGACGGCACGCTGGAATATTATTTCGGGAAGAACAGCTTCATCGCGTTCGGCGCCTATTACAAGGACATCAAGGATCGCGTGATCAGCCAGAGCCAGGTCGAGACGATCAACGGCTTCGACTATAACATCACCCGGCCGCGCAACGTCGGCAAGGTGACGCTGAAGGGCATCGAGGTCAGCGGCCAGGCGTTCTTCGACTTCCTGCCCGGGGCGCTCGGCGGGCTCGGCGTCTTCGGCAATTTCACGCTGGCCGACAGCCAGGTGAAGACTCCCGGCGATCCGCTGTTCGGCGATCAGCTCCAGGGCGTGTCGAAGTACAATTACAACATCGGCGCGATGTACGAGAAATACGGCATCACCGGCCGCGTCGCCTACACCTATCGCTCGAGCTATTATGACGAGAATTACGGCGGCACGACGCTGCGTCCCGACGGCACCGTGCTGGTGCTGAACGGCGTGCGTCCCAGCGGCCGGCTCGACGCCAGCGTGAGCTATGAACTGGTCCATGGCATCACCGTGACGCTGAGCGGCACCAACCTGACCAAGGCGAATTATCGCAGCTATTATGGCGACCCGGCACTGCCGCGCGACCATCGCTTCGATGACTCGACCTATTCGCTGGGCGTCACCGCGAAGTTCTGATCGTGGTCCTGCCGACACTCTCCGGTCCGCCAAGTTCCTCCTGGTGAGACTGCACTTTGGATGGGTGCCCGGGCCGGGCATCCATCCTTCTTTTTTGGAGCGATATCCTATGACGATCGATCGACGCGGTTTGATCATCGGCGGTGTCGGCGGGCTCGGGGCCGCGATGCTCGGCCGGGCTGCGCTGGCGCAGATGGTCCATCCCGGCTCACTCAACGCCAGACTGAGCGGCGACCTCACGCCGGTGCACGATCCGGTCATCATCCGGGAGGGCGACACTTACCATGTGTTCGGCTCGGGTGGCTGGAGCAAGCGGCCGTCGGTCACCTGGCATGTCTCCAACGACCTTGCCGCCTGGCGCGACAATGGCGACCCGTTCGACGCCTTGCCGGCCTGGGCGCAAGCGGCGATCCCCGAGGCGAAGAGCATGTGGGCGCCCGACATCTCGCATGTCGATGGTCAGTATCGCATGTATTACGCGGTCTCGACCGGCGGCAGCATGCGGTCGGTGATCGGTTTCGCGACGACGCCGACGCTCGACCGCGCGTCACCCCAATATCGCTGGACCGATCACGGCATGGTGGTCGAGACGTTCGAGGGCGGTACCTACAATGCGATCGATCCCAATTTCGTGGTCGACGCCGCCGGCAATCATTGGCTCGCGTTCGGCAGTTATTGGAGCGGGCTCAAGCTGATCGCGCTCGACCGCAGGACCGGCAAGCCGCGCCCCGGCGACAAGGTCGTTCATTCGATCGCCTATCGGCCGGCGCCGTCGGGCGGCGACAATCCGATCGAGGGGGCGTTCATCTTCCAGCGCGGCGGCTGGTACTATCTATTCGCCAGCTTCGACTATTGCTGCAAGAAGGAAGCGAGCAACTATTATGTCGCGGTCGGCCGCTCGCGCGCGGTGACCGGGCCGTATCTCGGCCGCGACGGCAAGGCGATGATGGACGGCTACGGCACCGGCGTGATCGTCGAGCGCCCGTGGGGGTCGTCGCGCTGGCGCGGGCCGGGCCATTGCGGGCTCTATCACGACCAGGGCCGCGACCTGATCGTCTATCATGCCTATGACACCGAACATGGTTCGGCGCCGACGCTGCGCATCGCCGAAGTCAAATGGGACGCCGCCGGCTGGCCGAGCGCGCTGACCTGACGAAGGCCGGTCCAGCAAGCGAGATTACGCCTCCCCGGCGAGGGCCGGGGCCTAGCGGCAATGCGTTCGTGGTGGCGGGACGTCCTCTAGACGGCAACGGAACTGACCCCCGGCCTTTGCCGGAGAGAAGGCGGGGCCTAGAAGTCGAACGCCGCCACCGTCTCGCGCTCGGCGAGCAGGAAGGCGTCGGCGACCAGTTCGAGCGGGCGCAGGTCGGCGTCGATCGCCCGGTTCGCGATCGTCTTCGCGAAATGTGCGTAGAG
>NZ_JBQCCN010000315.1:0-20957 GCF_051962185.1 Sphingomonas sp. | reverse complement strand
ACACAACCCAACCCTACGCCACTTCTACCAACGCCTCAAAAGCAACGGCAAAAAACCCATCGTCGCCCTCATCGCCGTCATGCGCAAAATTATCGTCATCGCAAACGCTCGCATCCGCGATGCTCAACTGAGTTGATGACGGATTGTATTGTCCCGGCAGCGCCAAGCCGTCGCCCCAGCGAAAGCTGGGGTCTCAAGCCGTATCGCGCCGTCGCACGAGATCCCAGCGTGCGCTGGGACGACGGATTGGTTCAGCGATCCCGCCGCCCGAGCAACCGCAAGCGCAGCGCGTTGAGCTTGATGAAGCCCGCCGCGTCGCGCTGGTCGTACGCGCCCTGGTCGTCCTCGAACGTCACGACCTTCTCGCTGTACAGCGAATAAGGCGATTTGCGCCCGACCACATACACCCCGCCCTTGTAGAGCTTGAGCCGCACCGTGCCGGTCACCTTTTCCTGGCTATGGTCGATCGCGGCCTGGAGCATCTCGCGCTCCGGCGAGAACCAGAAACCGTTGTAGATCAGCTCGGCATAACGCGGCGCCAGCTCGTCCTTGAGGTGCGCGGCGCCGCGGTCGAGCGTCAATTGCTCGATGCCGCGATGCGCGAGGTGATAGATGGTGCCGCCCGGCGTCTCGTACATACCGCGCGACTTCATGCCGACGAAGCGGTTCTCGACCAGATCGAGGCGGCCGATGCCGTGGCGTTTGCCGAGCTCGTTGAGCTTGGTCAGCAGGGTCGCCGGCGACATGCCCTCGCCGTTCAGCGCGACGCCGTCGCCGCGCTCGAAATCGATCGTGATTATCTCGGGCGTGTTGGGCGCATCCTCGGGATTGTCGGTGCGCGAATAGACGTAATCGGGCACTTCCTGCCACGGATCCTCGAGCACCTTGCCCTCGGACGAGGTGTGGAGGAGGTTGGCGTCGGTCGAGAATGGCGCTTCGCCGCGCTTGTCCTTGGCGACCGGGATCTGGTGCTGTTCGGCGAACTCGATCAGCTTGGTGCGGCTGGTTAGGTCCCATTCGCGCCACGGCGCGATCACCTTGATGTCGGGGGCGAGCGCGTAATAGCCGAGCTCGAAGCGGACCTGGTCGTTGCCCTTGCCGGTCGCGCCATGGCTGACCGCGTCGGCATTGACCAGCTTGGCGATCTCGATCTGGCGCTTGGCGATCAACGGCCGCGCGATCGAGGTGCCGAGCAGGTACAGCCCCTCGTAGAGCGCGTTGCCGCGCATCATCGGGAAGACGTAATCCTTGACGAATTCCTCGCGCAGATCGTCGATGAAGATATGCTCGGGCTTGACGCCGGCCATCTCGGCCTTCTTGCGCGCCGGCTCGAGCTCCTCGCCCTGGCCGAGGTCGGCGGTGAAGGTCACCACTTCGCATTGATAGGTCTGCTGGAGCCATTTGAGGATGACGCTGGTGTCGAGACCGCCCGAATAGGCAAGAACGACGCGATTGATCTTTTCCGACATGGCGGCTCCGGACTTCAAATAGGGGAATCGGGGGTGCGCTCTAGGGCGTGCGCTGCCTACCGGCAACACCCTGAGCAGCTATTTAGCCCCTCCCTTCAGGGGAGGGGTTGGGGTGGGGCCTCTCCACCAGCGATTGGCATGAGGCGCTGCCCCACCCCCAACCCCTCCCCTGAAGGGGAGGGGCTTTGGGACGTTCCGACCTCGCGCAACAGTCCCGGCCACCACAGACCGAGCGTCGCCGCGCGATAGACGTAGCTCAGGGTCAAGGCGATCCACACGCCAAGCGCGCCCCAGGGGCGGAGCGCGATATCGGTCGCGACATAGAGCGCAGTCGACAGGATCGCGGCATTTCTCAACGCCTTGCCGCGCGTCGCGCCGATGAAGATGCCGTCGAGCAGCCAGGCCGGCGCGCCGATCAGCGGCTGCAGCGCGGCGAACGGGGCCAGCGCCAGCGCGCGTTCCTGAACATGCGGATTGCTGGTCATCAGCTCGACCAGCCAGCGCCCGCCGAACGCGATCGCGACGACGAACACCAACCCGCTGGCAAACGAGAATTCGCCGGTCAGCCGGATCGCGCGGAGGAAATTGGTGCGCGATTTCGACCCGATCGCCTGGCCGACGCGCGATTCGGCGGTGAAGGCGAAACCGTCGAGGACGTAGGCCGCGACCGCGACGAATTGCGACAGGACGTGATTGGCGCCGAGCTGGACCGGCCCGAGCCGTGCGCCGGCATTGGCGAACCAGCCGAACAGGATCAGCAAAGCGATAGTGCGGACCATGATGTCGGCATTGACCCCGAACAATCGCTTGAGCGCCGCCGGGTCGAAGGCGCGGGCGATCTCACGGCGAATGGCGGTGCGCCCCTCGCGGCCGAGCACGGAGGCCGCGATCCCGAGCCCGGTCGCCAGCGCGATCCACTCGGCGCTCGACGTGCCGAACCCGACGCCGCGCGCACCCCAGCCGAAATGCCAGACGAAGATCAGGTCGAGCGTGATGTTGGCGGTGTTCATCACGATCTGGAGCAGCAGCGCCGCCCGCGTCCGCCCGAGGCCGAGCAGCCAGCCGTTGATCGCGAATCCCGCCAGCGCGGCCGGGGCGCCGAACAGGCGGGCGGCGACGAACCCCTCCGCCACCGCGTCGAGCTGGCCCGCCCCGGCGAACAGGCGGAAGGCGAGCGGAATCAGCGCGACCTGGAGCGCGATCAACGCGAGGCCAAGGCCGAATCCCATGGCGATGCCGCGGATGAGGAGCGCGCGGACCTCGACCGCATCCTTCGCACCCTCGGCCTGGGCGGTCAGCCCGGTCATCCCCATCCTGAGGAAGCCGAACGTCCAGAACAGGAATGTGACGACGAAGCTGCCGAGCGCGACCGCCGCCAGCGCCACGGCGTCGCCGGTCCGCCCGATCACCGCGGTATCGACCAGTCCGACCAACGGCACGGTGATCTGGCCGACCATGATCGGCCAGGCCTGCGCAAAGATCGCGCGGCGCGTGATCGCGGCGGAGGTCATGGATTGGGGTTAGTCGTGCGCTTCGTCTGCGTCACGTCGAACTTGGCGACCGACATCGCCCCGCCCCTGCCGTCATCCCCGCGAAAGCGGGGCCCCATCTCGTGCGCACGCCCAGCTACAACCGGTGTGTTTGTGGATCGTCCGGGAGATGGGTTCCCGCTTTCGCGGGGATGACGAATTAGAGGACGGAATGACTGGGGAAGTCAGCCAAGACCGCAACCGGCCGTAGCTTCCCCGAATCCCTCAAACCTTCGCCGCGATGCGCCGTTCCTCGTCGCTCATGTAATCGCGCGTAATCGGCAGCGCGTCGCGATTGCGGGCGAATTGCAGCTGGTAATTGACCATCCCGCCATAGAGGAAACTGACGCACGAGCCCGCCAGGTAGAAGATCCTCATGTTGAAGAAGACTTCGTCGTACATCGCGATGATCTTCTCGCGATTGGCGACGGCGCGGTCGTACCAGGCCTTGAGCGTGTAGCCGTAATGAAGGCGCAGCACCTCCACGTCGGTCATGTAATAGCGCAGGCCCTCATAGCCCTTGGCGATCTCCGACAGGGCCGGGATGTAGCCGCCGGGGAAGATGTACTTCGCCGTGAACTCGTCGGTCACGCCCGCCCCGCCGGCGCGGCCGATCGTGTGGACCAGCATCACGCCGTCCTCGTTGAGCAATTCGCGGCACTTCCTGAAGAAGGTGCGATATTGCGGCGGGCCGACATGTTCGAACATGCCGACCGAGACGATGCGGTCGAACGTGCCGGTCATGTTGCGATAGTCGATCAGCTCGAACTTGACGTGGTCCGACACGCCGGCATCGAGCGCGCGCTGCTTGGCGGTCGCGATCTGCTCGTCGCTGAGCGTGATGCCGACGACATCGACGCCATAGGTCTTGTGCAGATAGAGCGCCATGCCGCCCCAGCCGCAGCCGATGTCGAGCACGCGCATGCCGGGCTTCAGCGCGAGCTTGGCGGCGATGTGCGCCTTCTTGTCGAGCTGCGCCTGTTCGAGGCTTTCGTCGGGATCGACGAAATAGGCGCACGAATATTGGCGGTCGGCGTCGAGGAAGAGGTCGTAGAGCGCGTTGCCGATATCGTAATGGTGCTTGACGTTGGCGCGCGCCGCCCGCGCCCGGTTGAACTGGTCGAGCTTGCGCTTGACGCCGACCACCGCGCGCGCGGCGAGGCCCGGGTCGAGCGCGCCGGTCGCGTCTTCCCAGCGATTGTTCTTACTTGCGAGCGCGAGCAGCTGCATGATGTCGCCGCGCTCGATGATGACGCGGCCATGCATGAACCCTTCGGCGAGGCCGAGCGCGGGATCGCGGATGATCTGGCCAGGCACGCTCTTGGTCGCGAAGCGGATCGCGACGTCGGGATAATCGGGGTCGGGCGTGCCGAAGGTCTTCGCCGTGCCGTCGGCATAGGTGACAGTGAGAGTGCCGCGCTTGAACGCGCGCTCCAGGAACAGGTCGATCAGCGCCATAGCCTATCGCTGCTATCGGCTGATTGCGGCGGCGAAAAGACCTGAAACCGGGTCTTTTTCGACCGCCGCGGCGCGACGCCCGCGCGCTGGCCCTGGCGGCGTCGCGCCCTAGCCCGCGTAGGCCTTGACCAGATCGTACAGATAATCGCGCCCGGTATAGAGCGAGTCGGTGCGAATCCGCTCGTTGAGTCCGTGGATGCCGCTGAAATCGGCGTCGACGAACACGCCGGGCGCGCCATAGGTCGGGATGCCGATCGCCTCCAGGAAGATTCCGTCGGTCGCGCCGGTCGACATGACCGGCAGCATCGGCACGCCGGGGAAATATTTGTCGGCGATCGTCTTCATCGGGCCGATGATCTTCGGGTCGAGCCGCGGCGGGATGCCGATCGGGCGGATCGGCTGGTTGGCGGTCACCGTCACCCGCGGCCCGGCCAGTTCCTTGAGCTTGGCCAGCGTGGCGTCGACCGTTTCGCCCGGGAACAGCCGGCAATTGACGGTGGCGGCGGCGCGCTGAGGCAGGGCGTTCTCGGCATGACCGGCATTGACCAGGGTGGCGACGCAGGTCGTGCGCAGGGTCGAATGCATCGCCTTGTCCATCGACACGATTCTGTCGGCGGCCTCGTCCCGAGGATTGGCGAGCAGCCGCTTGATCGCATCGGCCATCGGCGCGGGGGTCTGCGGCGCCATCGACACCGCCTGGAAGAACGCCCGCGTCGTGTCGGTGAACTTCACCGGGAATTCGTATCTGCGCACGGCCTCCAGCGCGTCGGCCAGTTCGTAGATCGCATTGTCGGGCACCGGTTGCGAGCTGTGCCCTCCGGGATTGGTGGTGACGAAGGTGAAGTTCTGCGACGCCTTCTCGCCGACCTGGATCGCCAGCAATTCCTTGTCGCCCTTGGCATTGTAGCGGCCGCCTCCGCCTTCGTTGAGCGCGAATTCCGCGGCGATCAGGTCGGGCTTGTTCTTGGCCAGCCATTCGGCGCCGTTGAAGGCGTAGCTGGTCTCTTCGCCGCAGGTCAGCGCCATCTTGATCGTGCGCTTGGGCTTGTAGCCGCTCGCCTTGAAGCGGATCATCGAATCCGCCCAGATCGCCGCCATCGCCTTGTCGTCGACCGTACCGCGGGCGTAATAATAGCCATTCTCTTCGGTCAGCTTGAACGGATCTCGCGCCCAATCCTCGCGCTTGGCGGCGACGACGTCGATATGCGCGAGCAACAGCATCGGCTTGGCCTTGGCATCGCTGCCCTTCAGGATCGCGACCAGTCCGCCGTCCTTGGGATGGTCCGGAGTCGAGAAGGGGATCAGCTCGCTGTCGCTATAGCCCGCCGCCTTCATCCGCGTCGCGATCTGCGCCACGGCCTGGGTGCAACTGCCGATATCGACCACCGTGTTGGTCTCGACCAGTTCCTTGTAGAGCCCGAAAAAAGCCTGCTGGTCGGGGCGAAGATCCGCGGCCGGCGCCGCCGAGGCCTGCGCGACGAGACCCGCCGCGACGATCCATCCCAATGCGCGCATGCTCACCCCCCGATCTTCGTTCGTTCGACGGGACTAGAGCGCGAAACCGCGCGGCTGGCAATCGCCGCGTGTCAGGGATTGAAGCGCATCGGCGGGAACATCGTCGAGCGCGGCAGCGTGAAGCGAATCTCGCGATTGGCGAAATCGATCTGGACGCGGCGGAACAGCTTGAGCGAATCCATGCCGAGCATCAGCGCGGGCGTGTCGGTCAAGCCGAACCGCTTGAACGGCAAGGCGTCGGCGAACGCGATCGGCAATTGGTGGAAACCGATCCCGGCGATGTCGAGCGAATCGATGATGCGATAATCGGCGGTGAGATATTGGCCGGTCACCGCGAGCAGATTGACCTGGCCGATCGATTTTTCGGTCTTCACGCGCTTGAGCAAGGCGAGATTGCCGACCGTGACGGGCGACCCGGTATCGATCACCACCGAGATGCGCTTGCCGCGATAGCGCGCGTCGGTGACGATCAACTGGCCGTAGAGGTTCTTCGCCTTGATGACGATGTCGTCCGGGCTGCCGCCCATGCCGCGCTTCTTGGCCGGACGGACCTCCATCTGGTTGCGGTCGAAATCGATCGACACGGCATGGCCCTTGAGCGCGTCGATTCCCAGCATGCCCGGCGCGCCGAGATTGCTCGCCTCGACGGCCGGTGCCTCCAGCGTGTCGGGCGCGATCTTGCTGACCCGCAGATCGGGCAGCTTGTAGGTGCTGAGTTCGCTCTGCCCCGCCATAGTCGTCACGTGGACGCGGCGTCCGGTCGACAGCTTGAGCACATCGGCCAGTTCGCGCGACACGACCGTCCGCTCGGATCCGGTGTCGATGATGAACGGATAGGGGCCGCTCGGTCCGATCGAGACGGGTACGGTCATGCGGTTTTCGCTATTGGCGAACGCGAGCAGATCGACCGGCGTCGCCGGTGGCGCGGTCGCGCTGGTCGGCACGACCGGCGGATCCTGGGGAACACCGCTATCGGCCGACAAGGGAGTCCCCGTCGCGCCGATGGCGAGCGCCAGCAAGGGAATGAACCCGCGCATGACCGGAATGTTACGCCCGTTCCGGACTTGTACCAAGCAAATTCGTGGCCTCAGCCTACGGCCGTGTCTCCGTCCGGCACGGGTTCGAGCGCGCGTGCCACCGGTCGCGCGATCGCCAGCACGAGCAGCCCGCCGACCATTCCGATCGCGCCGTCGAGCGTCCAGAATGCCGCCGGGCTCATCGTGTCGTAGAAGCTGCCGACCCAGCCCATGATGACGCTGCCGAGGAAGAACGACAGGAACACGCCGCCCATCAGCGTCGCGGTGACCTGTTTGGGCGCTGCCTGGCTGATCAGGGCGAGCAGCACCGGCCAGTAATAGAGAAAGGCGACGCCCATGCCGAAGAAACCGGCGAGCGGCCACCATACCGCGGTCTTGCCGTCGGCGCCCGGCAGCAAGGCGCCCGCGACGAGAATGAAGGCCGACAGGCCGGTCAGCAGCGAGCCGATCCCCATCTTGGCGACATCCGACGGCTCGCGGCCACGCTTCGCCTGCCACGCCCATAATGCGACCAGCGGCGGCACCGCCACCACCGAGGCGAAGGGATCGATCGAGTTGAACCAGGACGGCGGCACGCCGCCCCAAGGCGTCCACAGGCTGACATGCTGGTCGACCCACAGCACGCCGATGCCCCAGATCATGGGATAGGCGACGTTGGGAAACAGCGTCGTCGCGGCGACCAGGATGAGCAGCCCCATGCGCTTGCGCTCGGCCGCGGTCATCGGCGGCAATTCCATCCGCTCGGCACGCGGGCTGCGCCCGGTCAAATGCCGTTGCCCCGCGAGATAGACGATCAGCGCGAGCAGCATCAGACCCGCCGCCGCGCCGAAGCCGGCGTGCCAGCCATAGGCCGCCGCGAGCGCGCCGCAGGTCAGCGGCCCCAGGATCGCACCGACGTTGATGCCGGCGGAAAAGATCGTGTAGCCCTGCGTCCGCCGCGATTCCGCCTCGGCCGGATAGAGTTCGCCGACCTGCGCCGAGATATTGCCCTTGAGGCAGCCCGACCCGAGGATCAGCAGCGCCAGCGCGAGCAGGAACGAGGCATCGAACGCCATCGCCAGATGCCCGGCGAACATCAGCAGCGCGCCGAGGATCACCGTGGCCTTTGCGCCCAGCCAGCGATCGGCGATCCAGCCGCCGAGGATCGGCGTGAAATAGACCAGCCCGCCGTACCAGCCGTAGATCTGCGACGCGAAGGCGATATCGCTGAGTGGCCCATGATGGCCAAACAGCGTGTTGAAGATCGCTGTCAGAACATGCCGCAGAGCCTCGAGGCCCTGCACATGCTCGACATGCCCCGGCAGGAACAGTTGCTGCACCATGTAGAGCGTCAGCAGCGAGGTCATGCCGTAATAGCTGAACCGCTCCCAGCATTCGGTGAACGCGAGATAGGCGACCCCGCGGGGATGGCCGAAAAAGGCGGTGTCATCGGGCGAAGCGGTCAATCGTCGATCCTCTTGAAGCGGATATGTTCCGGGAAGTCCGGATGAGCGGCGACATATGCACGCAACGCGCGTTCGAGCGAAGCCCGGTCGGCGAAGGCGCAGGTCTGCATCACCCGCTTGTCATCCTCGGGCGGTTCATCGGTCGCGATCTCGTTTCCAATCATATCGGCATCGGCGACATTGCTCGCAGCCGTTTCCACCATGCCTCCCGACACGGTACCGCCGGCAGCGCGCACGATATCGGCGGTCTCATCGCAATCGAGCGCCGGCAGCAGCCACACTGTATCGCCGCGCGCTTCCATCAAGCCATAGGCCCTGAGGTCCGCATCGCCCCTGTGTCGCTTGTCGAAATCGTTCTGGATGACCCACATGTCGCGCCCGGCGATCGCAAGCCGAGCGGCGACGAAGGTCATTCGATCGCCTGGCTTTCGCGGATCGCTCCATCGGACCGATCCATCGCGACGCCAGACGACCCGCACCACCATGCGGGATTGCGTCGTCCCCTTGCCCAACTGATCGAGCGCGCCGCTCGTTTCGGTCTCGTAAAGACCTGGTTTCAACGGCCCGGCATCGGCGGGATCGCCCTTGTAGAATGGTGGTCCGACCCACCAGCAACTCGACAGCAGCACCGCCGCAGCGGCGAAAACGAAGCGCACAGGCAGTCGCATCACCCGTCCTTCTCCCATCGGACCAGTCGCGCTACCGTATCGCACAAAATCATATCGAGGGAGTAGGAAATGACGATCGAGGAACCCGATGTCGGGCCGCAATTCATGGTCCCGCTGCATCGTCGCGAATTCCTCGGCCATCCCGTCGGCCTGCCGGTCATCGCCTTTACCGAGGCGTTCGAGCGCTTCTCCTATTACGGCATGCAGACGCTGTTGGTCCTGTACATGGTCAAGGCGCTGCTGCTGTCGCCGCATGTCGAGCGGATCGCCGGGTTCGGCTGGTTCAGCAACGTGCTGGCCGGGCTGTACGGCGCGCCGCCCAACACCCAGGCGCTCGCCTCGCACATCTTCGGCACCTACACGATGCTGGTCTATGTCACGCCGATCCTCGGCGGCCTGATCGCCGACCGCTGGCTGGGCAAGACGCGGACGGTGGCGATCGGTGCGCTGCTGATGGCGGCGGGCCATTTTCTGATGGCGTTCGACGTGTCGTTCCTGCTCGCGCTTTTGCTGCTCGTGCTCGGCGTCGGCTGCCTCAAGGGCAATCTGGCGAGCCAAGTCGGCGCGCTCTACGCGCCGGGCGACGGCCGCGCGACCGACGCGTTCCAGATCTATTATATCGGCATCAGCGTCGGCGCGTTCTTCTCGCCGCTCGTCTGCGGGGCGCTGGGCGAGGAAGTCGGCTGGCATTGGGGCTTCGGCGCGGCGGGAGTCGGCATGGTCATCGGCCTGCTGATCTACCTGACCGGTCGCCACCATCTGCCGCCCGATCCGCTGACCGAGCGCCGGACCGAGAGCGCCCCGCGACCCGCGATGACCCGGCGCGATATCGTCGTCCTGATCCTGCTGTTCTTCATGGTCCCGGTGCTCGCGGTCAGCGCGATCGGCAACCAGCAGATGTTCAACGCCTATCTGGTGTGGGCCGACCGATCCTACGAATTCATGCTACTCGGCCATCGCATGCCGACCTCGTTCCTGGTCTCGTTTGACGCCTTCACCGGGTTCGTAACCCTCGCCGGCGCGGTCGCGTTCTGGCGCTGGTATGCGCGGCATTGGCGCGAGCCCGACGAGATGACCAAACTGATCATCGGCTGCCTGGTCTCGTCCTCCGCCTTCATCCTAGTCACGATCGTCGCGAGCCGTCACGAAGCGACCGGGGTCAAGCCCAGCCTGTGGGTGGCCCTGGCCGTCAACACGCTCAACAATCTGGGCTTCGCCAACGTCTTCCCGGTCAGCCTCGCGCTCTATTCGCGCGCCGCGCCGCGCGCGATCTCGGGGACGGTGATCGGCATCTATTACCTGTTCCTGGCCTTCGCCAATTACCTGGTCGGCATCGTCGGCGGCTGGCTCGAGATCATGCCGGCGGGACGGTTCTGGAGCATTCACGTCGGCGCGATCCTGGGCGCGACCGCGGTGTTCGTGGTGATCAAGCTGGTGTTCGGGAAGTTATTGCTGCCGGAGCCGGTGGAGGGCTCCGCTTCTTAGTCCCTCTCCTTCAGGGGAGGGGTTGGGGGTGGGGCGGTGCCTCAAGCAACATCGCCCGCGGATAGGCCCCACCCCAACCCCTCCCCTGAAGGGGAGGGGCTTTGGAACTACTCCGCCGCCAACAAGCTCTCCGCCCCGCCCAGATCGACCGACACCAGCCGGCTGACTCCGCGCTCCACCATCGTCACGCCGAACAGGCGGTGCATGCGGCTCATCGTCACGGCATTGTGGGTGACGATCAGATAGCGCGTCGCGGTCTCGCGCGTCATGCGGTCGAGCAGGTCGCAGAAGCGCTCGATATTGGCATCGTCGAGCGGCGCATCGACTTCGTCGAGCACGCAGATCGGCGCGGGATTGGTCAGGAACAGGCCGAAGATCAGCGCCACCGCGGTCAGCGCCTGCTCGCCGCCCGACAGCAGGGTCAGCGACTGCAATTTCTTGCCCGGCGGCTGCGCCATGATCTCGAGCCCGGCCTCGAGCGGATCGTCCGAATCGATCAGTTCGAGCCGCGCGGTACCGCCGTTGAACAAGGTCGTGAACAGGCGCTGGAAATGGCCGTTGACCGCCTCGAAGGCTGCCAATAGCCGCTGCCGTCCCTCGCGGTTGAGCGTGCCGATCGAGCCGCGCAATTGCGCCACCGCCTGACCCAGTTCCTCGCGCTCGGCGGCCGCGTCGGTACGCTGCGTATCGAGTTCGGCGAGCTCGGTTTCGGCGACGAGATTGACCGGACCCAGCCGCTCGCGGTCGACCAGCAATTTGTCGTGCTGGACCGATTCGTCCTGGGGATCGCCGACCGTCGCCGGATCGAATCCGACGCGCTCGCCGAGCAAGGGCGGCGGGCACGCGAAACGCTCGCCCGACAGCCGCGCCATCTCGATCCGGCGCAGATCCTGATTCTCGGCGCGCGCCGCGGCGCCCGCCCGGGCCTCGCGCGCCAGCGACAGCGCCTCGGCGGCGATACGGCCGGCTTCCTCGGTGGTGCGGACACGGGCTTCGGCCTCGCGCTCGGTCCCTGCCGCTGCTTCGGCGGCGGCACGCAGATCGGCGTGGCCGGCGTCTTCCGCCGCGATCCGTGCCGCCAATTCGGCCGGACGCGCTTCCGCTGCCTCGGCCTCGGCGGCGAGTTGCGCCTCGCGCTTGTCCATGTCGGCGATGCGCTTGGCCGCCTCGCCGGCGCGCGCCTTCCAGCCCTTCTGCTCGGCCTCGGCCGCCGCCAGCCGCTCGCGATCGGCCGCGATCGCGCGATCGACCTGGGCGCGGTCGGCGCGGGCGTTGGAGGCATTGGCGCGGCGCGCTTCGGCTTCGGCCTGGAGCTGGGCCACCGCCGCCCGCGTCGCGACGCCGTCGGGCAGCGCCGCACGCGCGGCCTCGGCGCGCGCCAATTCGCCTTCCGCTTCGCCGAGCTCGGCCGCGACGCGGCGCCCGCGCGTGTCGAGATCGGCGCGCTGCGCTTCGACCCGTTCGAGTTGCGCGGTGGCGCGGTCCTCCGCCCGGGTCGCTTCGCGCGCGGCGGTCTCGGCACGTTCGAGCGAGGCGCGCGCGGCCTGGGCGTCGGCGCGCGCGGCGGCGATGCGGCGCTCGGCCTCGTCGAGCTGGCCATTGGCTTTCTCGACCGCGCCTTGCGCCTTGGGCCGCGCCTTGTTGAGCGCAGCGAGGCGATTGATCCGTTCGAGCCGTTCGGCCGCCGCCGCGCCGCCCGATTTGGCGACATAACCGTCCCAGCGCCGCAACGCGCCGCCGAGGGTCACCAGCCGCTGCCCGACCGCGAGCGGCCGGCCCTCGTCGCGCTCGGCGACCAGCACTTGCGCCAGCCGCCGCGCCAACGCCGCCGGCGCCTCGACATGGCCGGTCAGCCGCGTCAGCCCGTCCGCCCCGGGATCGCCCGGCTGCGGTTCGGCCCCCGCCCAATAGCGGTCGGCATTGGCGTCGAGCCCGGTTTCGAGATCGTCGCCAAGCGCCGCCGCCAGCGCGCGCTCGTAGCCCGGCGCGGCGCGGACATGGTCGAGCAACCGGTCGCGCCCCGACGGCCGCGTCGCCTTTTCCAGCGCCAGCACTTCGCTCTCGATCGTCGCGAGCTCGGCTCGGGCGGCGGCACGCGCCTGTTCGGCGGTGTCGCGCGCTTCCTGCGCGGCGCGCTCGTCGGCGTCGGCACGGGCCCGTGCGCCACGCGCCGTTTCCGCCGAATCGAGTGCGTCGGCGCGCGCCTTGATCGCCCGCTCGCGCTCCTCGCGCAGCGGGGCGGTGTCGCCCAAGGCCTTCAACTCGGCGGCCAGGGTCGTCTGATCGCGCAACGCACGCTCGTGGCGCGCCTTGGCCGCCGCCGCCGCCGCTTCGGCGACGCGGGCATCGGCCAACTCGGCCGCCTGCCGGCTCATTGCCTGGGCGAGCCCGACATCGGCGTCGCGCGCGGCGCGCTCGGCTTCGGCGAGCGTGGCATCGAGCGCCGGCAGCCGGGCAGCGGATTCGTCCGCGCGCTTGCCGAGCATCGTCGTTTCCGCCCCGAGCCGCGCCAGTGCCTCGGCCGCGTCGACCGCCAGCGCGCCCTCGCGCTCGCGATCCTCGGCGATTCGCCCGCGTTGCCCCGCCAGCTCGACGATGCGGCGTTCCGCGGCGCCATGATCGGCGCGCAATCCGGCCAACACGTGCGCCGCCTCGCTCGCCGCCTCGCGCGCGGCGGTGGCGGCGGAGCGTGCCTCGGCCAACGCCTCGGTCGCGGCGTGTTGATAGGCGGTGGCGGCGCGTTGCGCTTCGGCGGCGAGCGCGACCTTGTCATCGCATTGCGCGGCCTCGGCCTTGGCGGCGTCGGCGGCACTGGCGGCGTCGCGCCAGCGCGCGAAGATCATCCGCCCCTCGGCGACGCGGATCTGGTCCGACAGCAGCCGGTACCGCTCGGCCTGGCGCGCCTGGCGCCGCAGCGCGGAGGCCCGCGCTTCCTGGTCGGCCATGATCTCGTCGAGCCGCGTCAGATTGGCCTCGGTCGCGCGCAGCCGCTGCTCGGCATCCTTGCGACGGACATGGAGGCCGGCGATTCCGGCCGCTTCCTCCAGCATCGCGCGGCGCTCGGCCGGTTTGGCCGAGATCACCGCGCTGATCCGGCCCTGGCTGACCAGGGCGGGCGAATGCGCGCCGGTCGCGGCGTCGGCGAACAGCAAGGCGACGTCCTTGGCCCGGACGTCGCGGCCGTCGATACGATAGGCCGAGCCGGCACCGCGCTCGATGCGACGCACCACTTCGGTCTCGGTGCCGTCGATCTCGGCCAGGATCGACACTTCGGCGAAGTCGCGCGCGGTGCGCTTGTCGGTGCCGGCGAAGATGACGTCGTCCATCCCCGCGCCGCGCATCGACTTCGGGCTGTTCTCGCCCATCGTCCAGCGCAGCGCCTCGAGCAGGTTCGACTTGCCGCAGCCATTGGGGCCGACCACGCCGGTCAGCCCCGGTTCGATGCGGAGATCGGCCGCGTCGACGAAGCTCTTGAAGCCCGACAGCCTCAGTCGCTTGATCTGCATCGCGTCGACCGCCCCCCGGGTGCCGTCAGGTCAGCCGCCCCGCGCCTTGAGCACGGGTTCGAGCTTGGCCCATTCGTCGACCGCGTCGAGCTTCTGGCCGTTGAGGATGAAGGTCGGCGTGCCGCTGATCTGGAACTTGTCGTTGGCGAACTTGGTCCGCTCGACCAGCTTGTCGATTCGCGCCTTGTCGTTGAGGCAGGCGCGCGCCTTGTCCTCGGGCAAGCCACGCTGCTTCATGAAGTCGAGATAGCCCAGCCCCTCGGCATACATGACCGCGACCTGGTTGGGCGAGGCGCCCTGCGCCGCCTGGACCTTGGCCTGCACCGTCTGCTCGTTGGCCAGCAACGTCTGCTGGTTGGCGAACATCTGATCGAGGATCGGGAAGAAGGTCGCGGGGTCGCCGGTGCACTGACCGAGCAGGATCGGCGCGATATCGAGCGCGCCATGGACCGGATATTCACGGAATTCGTAGCTCAGCTTGCCGGTCGCGATGTAACTCTGCTTGAGCACCGGGAAGCCTTCCTGGTCGAACTTGGCGCAATAGGGGCAGGCGCGCGAGCCGTATTCGACCAGCTTTAGCGGCGCGTCGGGATTGCCCATCCGCATCCCGCCTTCCGGCGTCGCGCTGACCGTGTCGGTCCACGACGTGCCGGCGGGCGCGGTCTTGCCGGCGACCGGCGCGACCGGACCCGAAGCATTGCCGTCGGTGGTCGATCCGCCGCACGCGGCGAGCGCGAACAGCGGGACGGCGGCGAACAGGGACGAGATCTTCATGCGTTACTCCCTTGGGAAAAGTCAGGCGCCGGCGCCGGCGGCGGCGAGCAGGGGCTGGAGCGCTGCCCAGTTGCCGACAGAATCCGCCTTGGTGCCGTTGATGATGAAGGTCGGGGTGCCGGCGACCTGATATTGCTTTTCGGCGGCGTCGGTCATCGCGACGATGCGGTTCACGCCGGCGCGACTGGCCAGGCACGCCTTGGCGCGCGCCGCCGACATGCCGCGGCGCTTCACGAAATCGACATAGCCGAGATCGGTGGCGAAGATCGCCGCGATCTGATTGGGCGTCACATTCGGGATCGCCCGGGCCTTGGCCGCGGCGGTCTGGACGTTGGTCAGCAAGGTCTGCTGATTGGCGAACATCGCTTCCAACAGTGGAAAGAATTGCGCCGGCGACACGCAATTGCCGAGCAGGATCGGCCCGAGGTCGAGGGCGCCGTGCACCGGATAGTCGCGAAATTCGTAGCTCAGCTTGCCGCTGGCGATCGGCCCGGCCTTGAGCGCGGGGTAGCCTTCGGCGGCGAATTTCGCGCAATAGGGACAGGCACGCGAGCCGTATTCGATCAGTTTCACCGCGGCATTGGGATTGCCCATCCGCATCCCGCCTTCAGGCGTCGCGACGACGACATTGACCCAATTGATCTTGACCGGCGCGCGCGCGGGCGCCCGCTTCACGACGGCGGCTTTCTTCGCCGGCACACGGGTCGCGGCCCCGGCGGCGAGCGGGAGTCCGGCGGCCAGCGCCAGCAACATCAGCGAACGCATCATTCCTCGGTCTTTCTTCCTATGACGGGGATACCGCGATTGCCCGCCACGCCGGCGGCGAGCGCGACCAGCACCGCCTGCAATTCGGGATCGGCGATCGCGCGCAGGCCCGGGCCGAGTTCGGCGGGCGGCGTGGCGACCGGACGCAGGCTGGGCGGCGCAGCGCGCGACGGTCGCTCGGCGATCTTGCCCTGTTTGAGGTTGAGCCGGGCGACCGCGGCATAGCCGAAGAAACGGTTGACCCGCTCGACGATCTCCGGGGCGATGTGCTGCATCATCGCCGCGTGGGCGCCCTTGACCGTGACCGTCAGCACGCCCTCGGCTTTCTTGCCCGGCGGGAAGCGGATCGATTCGGGCGATGATACGCCGGCATATTTGGGGCCGACGATTTCCGCCCAGCGCGTGACGATTCCCGACTGGACGAAGCCGTAGCGCCGGAACGCCGCGCCGCCGACCTGGGGCAGCAGATCGCCAACGGCGCGCGCCGGCCCGCCGCGCGGCCGCCCGGACTCCTTGGCAGGAGCCTTCGAGGGTGCGGGTTTGGCCGGGCCTTTGGGAGTGGCGCGCTTGCTCATCCGGCGATCCATGCCATAGCCGCGGGGTGGCCGCCAAGCATCCATCCGCACCATATTCGTCCAAGCCGGTCGCGGCCGCCCTGCTCGACTGGTACGACACGCACCGCCGCACCCTGTCATGGCGCGCTCCGGCCGGCGAATCCGCCGATCCCTATCGCGTCTGGCTGTCCGAAGTGATGCTGCAACAGACCAATGTCGCGACGGTCGGCCCGCGCTTCGCCGCCTGGGTCGCGCGCTGGCCCGATTTCGCCAGTTTGGCGCGGGCCGACGAAGCCGAGATCATGGCGGCTTGGGCGGGGCTCGGCTATTACGCCCGGGCGCGCAACCTCGTCGCCTGCGCGCGCGTGGTGGTCGCCGAGCACGACGGCGCTTTCCCGCGCACCGAGGCGGCGTTGCGCGCGCTTCCCGGCATCGGCGACTATACCGCCGCCGCGATCGCCGCGATCGCGGTCGACGCACCGGCGACCGTGGTCGACGCCAATGTCGAGCGCGTCGTCGCGCGACTGTTCCGAATCGCGGACAAGGCCGATATCCGCCCCGCCGCCGCGACGCTGACGCCGACCGCGCGCGCCGGCGATTTCGCCCAGGCGATGATGGATCTCGGCGCGGCGATCTGTACGCCGCGCAATCCCAAATGCCTACTCTGCCCCCTGCGCGCGTCGTGCGCGGCATATGCAGCGGGCGACCAGGCGCGCTATCCGGTCAAGGCGGCGAAAGCGGCCAAGCCGACTCGCCACGGCACGATCTTCTGGGCGCGGAACGGCGGCGACGTGCTGCTGGTGCGGCGCCCGCCCAAGGGACTGCTCGGCGGGATGCGCGCGCTGCCGACCGGGCCGTGGAGCGCCGATCCGCCCGGGCTCGCCGACGCGCCGCTCCGCGCCGACTGGCGGCTGGGAAACGCGCTGGTCGAGCATGTTTTCACCCATTTCAGATTGAAACTCGTGCTTGCGAGCGCAACCGTCGCCCGCCATGCAGCGCCGCACGGCGCCGAATGGTGGCCGATCGAGTCGCTGGGGGATGCGGGTCTGCCGACCGTCTTCGCCAAGGCGGCCGGAGCGACGGGAGAGCTTGATTGATGCGCCTGACCCCCTTCATCACCGCCACCGCACTGATTGCCCTATTGGCCGGCGCCGCCGTCGCGCAACAGGCCGCCGTGCCGCTGCCCGCGCCCGTCGCCAAGGCCGCCAGCCCGCTGCCCGCGACCCAGGCGCTGTACGATTCGTACGTTGCGACCGGCAAGATGCCCGGCATCGTCGGGGCGTTCGGCACCGGAGATTTGCCGACCGTGTTCGTCTCGGCCGGCAAGGTTGCGACCGACGCCGATGCCGCGCCGGCCGGCCCCGACAGCCTGTGGCGGGTCTATTCGATGACCAAGCCGATCACCGCGATGGCGGCGATGATCCTGATCGAAGACGGCAAGATGAAGCTCGACGAGCCGGTCAGCGACTTCCTGCCCGCGTTCAAGACCATGCGCGTTCAGCTCAACGAGAACACGATCGACAGCCGCCCGGCGACGCGCCCGATCACGATTCGCAACCTGCTGACCCATACGGCGGGACTCGGCTACAACATCATCACCAAAGGTCCGCTGCTCCAGGTCTATAACGACAAGGGCATCAACCCAGCCCAGGTCAACGCGGCGATGGAGGTCGAGGCGCGCAAGACTCGTCCCGCGACCTTGCAGGACTTCGCCAACGCCGTCGCCACCGTTCCGCTGATCGCCGACCCAGGCACCAAATGGAGCTATTCGATCGGGCTCGACGTGATGGGCGCGGTGATCGAGAAGGCCAGCGGCATGCGCTTCGACGCGTTCGTCCAGAAGCGCATCTTCGATCCGCTCAAGATGACTTCGAGCTATTGGACCGTGCCGAAGAGCGAGGTCGGGCGGCTGGCGACCAATTACGTTTTCCTGCCCGGCGACAAATTGTTCGCGTTCGATCCCGCCGCCACCTCGGTCTATCTGTCGGCGCCGAGCTTTCCCTATGGCGGCGCCGGCCTCGTCATGTCGGCGCGCGACTACGACCGCTTCCTGCACATGCTGCAAAATTACGGCGAACTCGACGGCGTCAGGATCATGAAGCCCGAGACGGCGAAGCTCGCGATGTCCAACCTGCTCCCCGCCGGCGTCGAATTCGGCGACTTGCCGGGCGGCACCGGCGGCACGATGGGCCCGAAGATGGGATTCGGCGCTGGCGGCTCGGTCATCCTCGAGGACAAGGCCGATTCGATGGGTGCCGGCACCTACGGCTGGGGCGGCGCGGCTGGAACCGCGGCCTGGGTCAATCCGGTCAAGAAGGTCCGAGGCACGGTCATGGTCAATTACTTCCCCGGCGAGAAATGGCCGATCCGCGCCGACACCGTGAAAGCGCTCCACAGCGACATGCAGCGTTACCGGGCCAAATGATCCGGCCCGGCTTCACCGGCAGTCCGCTCGACCGGGCCGACGCGCTGCGTCATGATTCGGATGCGTTCGCCGCCGCGATGAGCGATTGGCGGGCGAAATTGCTCAAACTCGACAATTTCGAGCCCGACGTGAACGAGGATGGCACGCTCGGCTGGACCAGCGTGGCGGACGCGCCCGAGGATGCCGAACTGGTGCTGCTCGGGCTGATCGAGGGCAAGCCGCATTTCGCCGCTTATGTCCCCGGCATGCGTACGCCGGCGGGGCGCTCGCCGGGCCTGTTCCGCGCGCTCGACCTGATGCGGCCCGAGGAAGCCGAGACCTATGCCGCGGCGCGCAGCGTGCTCGACTGGCACAGCCGGCATCAATTCTGCCCCAATTGCGGAAGCCAGACGGCGATGTTCCGCGCCGGCTGGGGGCGCACCTGCCCCAAGTGCGGCGCCGAGCATTTCCCGCGCACCGACCCCGTCGTGATCATGATCGCCGAGCATTCGGGCCGGGCTTTGGTGGGGCGCGGGCCGCAATGGCCGGCCGGGCGCTATTCTGCACTGGCGGGCTTCATGGAGCCCGGCGAGTCGATCGAGGAAGCGGTGGCGCGCGAGATTTTCGAGGAAGCCGGCGTCCGCGTCGGCAAGGTTCGCTATATCGCGAGCCAGCCCTGGCCGTTCCCCTCGTCGCTGATGATGGCCTGCATCGGCGAGGCCGAGGACGACGTCATCACCATCGACCCCAACGAATTGCAGGACGCGATGTGGGTCAGCCGGGAGGATGTGCGGAAATCGCTGGCTGGCGATCCGTCGGCGCCGTTCCTGGCCCCGCCGCATTACGCGATCGCGCATACTCTGCTGACGGTCTGGGCGGCGGAAGGCTGACCATTTCAAGCCCCTCCCCTTCAGGAGAGGGGCTTTATATTACCCCGCCGCGCCCTTCACCGCGTCGCAGATGCGGTCGACCACCGCTTCGACCTGGGAGGCGTCTTCGCCCTCGGCCATCACCCGAATCACCGGTTCGGTGCCCGAGGGGCGGATGACCAGCCGGCCCTTGCCCTCGAGTTCGCCCTCGGCATCGGCGATCACCGCCTTGACGCTCGCATCCTCGAGCGGCTTGCCACCCTTGAAGCGCACGTTCTTGAGCAATTGCGGCAGCGGATCGAAACGGTGGAGCAACTCGCTCGCCGGCAGGCCCGAGCGGACCAGTTCGGCCAGGATCTGCAGCGCCGCGACCAGCCCGTCGCCGGTCGTTGCGTAATCGGACAGGATGATGTGCCCCGATTGCTCGCCGCCGACATTGTAGCCCTGGCCGCGCATCGCCTCGAGCACGTAGCGATCGCCGACCGCGGTGCGGATCAACTTGATCCCTTGCGCCGCCAAATGCCGTTCGAGCCCGAGGTTGGACATCACCGTCGCGACCAACCCGCCATTGCGCAAGTTTCCGGCGCGCGCCCAGCCGGTCGCGATCACCGCCATCAACTGGTCGCCGTCGATCACCCGGCCCGTCTCATCGACCACGATCAGCCGGTCGGCATCGCCGTCGAGCGCGATGCCGATATGCGCACCGCTCGCGACCACCGTCTCGCACAGGGTCTGCGGCGCGGTCGAGCCGACTTGGTCGTTGATGTTCTTGCCGTTGGGCGTGACGCCGATCGCGATGACCTCGGCGCCGAGTTCCCACAAGGCCGAGGGCGCGACCTGAGAGGCGGCGCCATTGGCGCAATCGACCACGATCTTGAGCCCGTCGAGCGTCAGATCATCCGGAAAGGTCGCCTTGGCGAAGTGGATATAGCGCCCGCGCGCATCCTCGACCCGGCGGGCGCGGCCGATATCGGGCGCGGCGGCGAGCGCGACCTCGCCGTCGATCAGCGCCTCGATCGCGAGTTCATCGGCATCGCTCAACTTGTAGCCGTCGGGGCCGAACAATTTGATGCCGTTGTCGGCGAACGGATTGTGGCTGGCCGAGATCATCACGCCGAGGTCGGCGCGCATCGATTTGGTCAGCATGCCGATCGCCGGGGTCGGCAGCGGACCGAACAGCGTCACGTCCATGCCGACGCTGGTGAAGCCCGCGACCAGGGCATTTTCGAGCATATAGCCGGATAGCCGCGTGTCCTTGCCGATCACCACGCGATGCTTGTGATCGCCGCGGACGAAATGCGCGCCGGCCGCCATGCCGACCTTCATCGCCATCGCCGCGGTCATCGGCTGCATGTTGGTCAGGCCACGAATACCGTCGGTGCCGAAATATTTTCTTGCCATTCTGACCATTTCCGTCCGCTATCAGACCCGAAGGCCGCCTCTTAGCGCGACCAATGGAGAAGGGCGAGTATGAGCCAG
>NZ_JBQCCN010000314.1:0-3554 GCF_051962185.1 Sphingomonas sp. | reverse complement strand
CGGACTGGCCGTGGTCGGGGTCTGGCCCAGGAACAGCGCCTTGTAGGCCAGGCTCTGGAGCGGATTGCCCGCCGAGCCCCCCGGGAACGTCAGCTTGTAATTGTTGGTCGACGCGATCGAAACCGAATAGGGGCCCGAGCTCGCGACGCGGATATAATTGGTGGTCGGCGTCGTATAGGTACCCGGCGCGCCGAGCACCGCCGCGGTCGTCAGATTGCCGACCTCGACGAAATCGAGATTGGTGCCTACATAGCTCGCCTGGAGACCGCTCAGCACGGTCACGTTGACGACGATCGCGTTGGAGACGGTGCCGGTGTCGGTGAACGGACCGCCGTTGCCGGTGCCGTTGCAGCTATAGACGATGTCGAACGGCAGCGTCGATCCGGCGGTGAGGTTCAGATTCGCCGGCAGTTGCAGCGTGATGTTGAGCGTGAACACGTCCGACGCCGCGTTGTTGCCGGTGAATGCCCAGCGGAACACGCCGGGTGCGGGGCTGCCCGAATTGATGTTGAGCGTCGGCGGCGTCTGGTTGGTGCCGAAGAAGATGTTGCTGCCGGTCGGCCCGCCCGAGCCCGAGCCGGTCGCGCTGGTCGGGATCAGCACGGTGCCGTTCTGCGCCGCGGTCGTTCCCTTGACGTAGAACTCGAGATTGGCCGTCTTGTTGCCGCCGCCCAGGTTCACGCGCGACAAGGTCACGCCGGTCAGGTTGATGTTGGTATTGTTCCCATTGAAGGGATCATAGGTCAGGTTGGCGGTACCGCCATTGACCGTGGTGAGGCCGCATTGCTGGGCTGCGAAGGCCGCGCCGGGCGATAATCCGGCGGCGACTGCCAGCGCCAGCAACGCATTTCGGAACAGAGACCAGGCCATACTTACTGCCCGTTGACTGCTTTGAGTTCGTCGACGCGGACGAGGCCGTCGGCGTCGGCGGGAATGGTGATCTCGAAGACCGATTTCTTGTCGTCGAGCATGTTGATGCGCCATTTTCCTGGCGCCAACCCGCCGATGCCGAACCGGCCTTCGCGATTGGTGAACACGGTGATCGGCGGCCGCTCGGGATGCGCGAGCTCGGTGGCGGTGCCGCTCACCAGCGAGACGGGTTCGCCGTCGATGTCGATCAGGCGACCGACAGCGGTCACCGAATAGGCTGATCCAACCACGAGCTTATAACCACTCCGGTACGGCGGCAACAGCCGGAACGATCCCTGACCCAGATCGACGCCCGGTTTCGCGTTGGGTGCGTCGACCGTGACCGTGCGTTCCGCATAGGAACTCAGGCTGGGATCGGTGCCCGCCCGGAGCATGCCGGTATCGGCGGTGAAGCCGAACGGCGTCGGGTTGACCACGACGTTGGTGCCGTCGAGCTTCTTGTACGGCGTGACGATCGCGAAGCTGTCGTAGATCGGGCGCCCGACCGAGAAGGCGCCATCGGCGATCGCCAGCGAGGTGCCGAAGCGGAACGACGTGCGCTGCGACGTGACGCTGCCGAACGTATCCTGGAACGTGCCGAAATGGCTGATCCCGAGTTCGGCACGGTTGGTGTAGTAATTGCCGGTGAAATTGACCGCCGACCCGGTGTCGCTGCGCTCGACGTCGGCGGTGAGATTGTACGACCCCACCCCCTGACCATAAAGCGTCTGGAAAGACGTGCGGACCTGGTTGTTGTGCGTGTCGTAATCGGCGCGCGCGGTCGAGTAGCGGCCGAGCCGTACGACGAGCGACAACAGCCCGCCGAAGCGCGATCCGGTATTGTCGCGCTCCCACCGCGCGTCGGCGGTGAGCGTCGCGGTCGACGAGATCCGGTACCCCGTCGTGATGCGATAGGTATCGAGATCGCGCTGACTGCCGCGTCCCTTGGAGAAGCGCGCGTCGAGACCGGCGTAGAGCCGCTCGTTGAAGGTGTGCGAATAGCCGCCGCCAACTTCATACTGGAACTGGTTGAGCGGCAGGATCACGCCGACCGGCGCGAAATTCTTGCTGCGCGTCTCGACGAACAGATTGAGCGAATCCGCCTGGCCGCTCGAGCGGTTGATCAACCGCTGGAACGTCATCGTCGCGGCATAGCCGCTGCCCACGCTCTTGACGTTGGACAGCGAGAAATTGCCGGCGAAGGTGCCGAACGGGCTTGCCACCACCGCCTCGACGCCGCCCATCTGGGTGTGCTTGTCGGCCTGGGCATTGACCCCCAGGGTCAGGAAATCGCTGATACCGCGGCGATAGAAGCCGGTGAAGGCGAACTGATCGGTATAATGCGGCCCATGCGCGTCGAGCGGGTTGAGCACGCCGGCATAGAGGCCGAACTCGCTCAACCCCTTGGCCAATTGCGACTGATCGAGGAACAGGTTGAAGCGCAGCAGGTCGGTGCGCCCGGTATCGTCGATGACCGACAGGCGGATGTCGTTCGCCCCTTGGGTGAAGGGGAAATCGCGCAGATTGTAGGTGCCCGGCGCCAACTGGAGACGGCGGACGATCTGGCCGTTGACCTGGATCTCGACGGTCGAGGGACGTGCCAGTTGAAAACTGCGGTCGCCGCGCGGCCGCACCAGTTGCTGCGGCTGCAGCACGCTGTACGAGCGGAAGATCGAGATGCCGGCGATGTCCGGCGCCGACTGGAAGCCGCGCGACACCGTCTGGAGGTCGCCGACCGTCCAGCGCATCAGATTCTTCTCGTCGTCGTAGACGAAGCGCGAGCCGAGCCGCTGGAAGTCGACCCCCGTCGCCCCCGGCTGCCAGATCGCCTCGCTTTCCGCGACCACCCCGCCCAAGCGCATCGCGCCATCGAGCGAGAAGATCGGCGACGCGAAACCGGTGTCGCCGCCGGCGTGGATATAATCCTCCGATCCGCGGATGTTGACGTAGGCGCTCCAGTTCGCCGGCGCGGTGAAGGTGCCGACCTTGTTGCGATCGAGCGGGCTGACCATCAGCGACCGCGATGCGCGGCGCTCGGCCGCGATCGTCAGCTGCAATTCGAGCGTCTGCGGATTGTAGCGAATGCCCACGCCCGCGGCGTCGAAATCCGCCGGCGTCAGCACCGCCTTGGTCGAAAGGCTGGTCTGGATCGCGGTGAACGACTGCTGGTTGAGCACGTTCGACAACAGGTCGAGCAGGCGCTGCGCCGGAAACTCCAGCTTGCCCGCCGCGGTGATCGTCAGCGGCATGTCGCCGAGATACGTGCCGCCGTCCTTGACCGGAACGGTCAGGACGATGTCGCGCCCGGTCGGATTGATGTTGGCCTGGGGCGCGTTCGTCGGCGCGACCGGCGCGTCGATCGTGACGCGCCGTTCTTGCGCCTGGGGCACGGTCCCTTGCTGGTCGCTGGCGCGGGCCGGCGAGCACAGCGCGACGAGGCTGGCGCCGGCCAGAAATATGCCGGCGACACGGCCGGGGCGGCGCTCAGCCGTCTGGCGTGAAGCTGACATCGACGCTGCCCCCATCCACCGGCAATTCAATCGGCAGCGACATGCGCCGCGTCTGATTGGCCCCCACCAAACCGAACCCGATCGTTTGTTGCGTTTCTGGACCCGACAACGTGCGGCGGAACACTTCCTTGCCCG
>NZ_JBQCCN010000313.1:0-17230 GCF_051962185.1 Sphingomonas sp. | reverse complement strand
CATCACCAAGGCGTCGCTGCAGACCCGCAGCTTCATCTCGGCGGCGTCGTTCCAGGAGACCACCCGCGTCCTCACCGAGGCGGCGGTCCAGGGCAAGCAGGACACGCTGATCGGCCTCAAGGAGAACGTCATCGTCGGCCGTCTCATCCCCGCCGGTACCGGCGCGGGCATGAACCGCCTGCGCGTGGCGGCCACCAGCCGCGACGCCGCACTCCGCGTCCAGCAGCGCGCGCTGCAGGAAGCGCTGATCGCCCCGAACTCGGCGGCGGAAGAGCGTGCGGCCGAACTGGCCCGTGACACGCGTGACGACACCGGCAGCGACGCGCTCGCCCGCGTCGCCCCGAGCGGTCACGGTACCGACGCGGATGCCGGCGAGTATCTGAACGAGAGCGAGTGATCGCCCTCGTCAGCGCTCATCGTTGACTGAAAAGACCGCCGTCCGTGCGATCCGGGCGGCGGTTTTTTTCATTTCGTCTTCTTGGCGTCCTCGGCGATGGCATCGTCCATCGCCTTGCCGGCGTCCGCCAGATTGCCGGCGTCGATCAGTCCGATCACCTTGCGCGCGGCATTGTCGTCTTCGCGCGCATGCGGTGAGAATGCGACCGGCTGGAGCAGATAGCGCGCGCCCTTGGCATCGCCCTCGTCGATCAGGCGGCGCGCCAGCAGCATGCGGATCTGGCCGTCTTCGGGAGTCAATACCTCGGCGCGCTTGAGGCCGAGGACCGCTCCCTTGCTGGGCGTCTGCTTCGCGGTGACGAAGCTCTGATAATAGAGCAGCAACGGTAGCGACGCGTCGGGCTCCGCTTTGTTGGCCTTGAGATACCAGGCCCGCGCGGCGGTCCATTCGGCCGGAGTCGTCGCCTTTGCCTGACTCGCCCGCCGCACCGCGATCTGTCCCTTGCGCAGCAGGGCATCGCGATTATCCGGATCGACAGCGAGCGCCCGGTCGACCGCGGCGTCGGCGGTATCGAGGTCGTCGGCGATGAAGGCGAGGCCCGCCAGGTCGACCTGTGCCCGCGCATCCTTGGGATAGGCGCCGGCGATCCGCGATGCCTCCTTGACCATGTCCTTCGCGCGTTTCGACGGCATCCCCCAAGCGATGCGGATATGGTACGGCATCATCGCCACCGCTCCCGGCGAAAGCGGCGCGACCGAGACGTCGGGCACATGCTTGGCCGGGGGGATTCGCAGCGGTTTGGCAAGGCCGCCTTTGCGCGCCCGATAGTCGAACAGGTCGCGATACAGCTTGTTGAGGTCACCGAATGCGATCTGCGCCGCGTCCAGGCTCGATTTGCCTTTGTTGAACTCGGCCAGATAGACCGCGAGTTGCCCCTTTCGCGCCGGATCGAGCGTCAGATAATGGGTCATCAGCCAGCCGCGGCCATAGAGCGTATCGACCGGATAATAATCGGGCGGTTCGAAGAATTCGCGGACGGTCAGCTCTTCATACTGGTTGCGGATCGACCAGGCACGATAGTTCGCCGGAAAGCCGATATCGACCGCGCCACTGGGTTCGAACGCGGCATTGGCGTTGAACTCGGCGAATCCTTCCGAATACCAGCGCGGATAAGCGAGCGGGAAGCTCGCGTACATGAATCGATGGGCATATTCGTGCAGCAGCACGGCCTGCGGCGTCTGGTCCCCTTGCTTCGCTTTCTCGTCGAACTTGGCCTTGTAGATGGTGAAGATCGTCGATCCCGCAGCCGACGGATTCTGGAAACCGACCCATCCCACGCAGTCGCAGACGCTTTCGAACAATCCTTCCTTCAACGGGTAGATGCGCACCGGATTGACCCGCCGCGTCGGATCGTCCGCCACGCCGTAGAGCAGCCGCAGCGCCGCATCGTATCGTTCCAGTTTGACCGCATAGTCCCGCGCCACAGCCTCGTCGGCATCGATATCGATGACTAGATGCGCGCTCCGCGCTTCCATCCAATCGGCGCGCGCGGGTCCCGCACCGACCAACGTGATCACTGCCAGCCCATTGAGAAAATGTCGTATCTTCATCCTCGCCCCCTGCCGCCATCCTGTTATGGCGCGATCCGAATCGCAAGCCCGCGCGTCCGATCCGGCGGCAGGAGCATGGTCGTCCGATAAAAATTTCCGGCCGCGGGAATAAGCGCCTCCTCGCCGCCGTCTTGGCTTTCGACCCCGTTCGAAAGGCGCACAGGCATGACCGACGACCCACGACTTCCCGACCGCCGCGAGGCGCTGAAATGCATGGCCTGGGCGGGCACCGGCGCGCTCTATGCGTTGAGCGGCGGCATCGCCCACAGCGCGATCCTCGATGCCGGCGGCACGGGTCTGGCGGCAACCGCGGGCTTCACCTTCCTCCAGCTCAGCGACAGCCATATCGGCTTCGACAAGGCGGCCAACCCCGATGCGCGCGCGACCTATCGGGAAGCGATCGCCAAGGTGAAAGCGCTCGAGGTCAAGCCCGACTTCATCATTCACACAGGCGACATCACGCAGCTGTCGCGCGACAACGAATTCGACGACGCAGATCAGATCCTGAAGGAGACCGGCATTCCCGCCTTCTTCGTTCCCGGCGAGCACGACATGGTCGACGAAGGCGGCGGCAAGGCGTTCCTCGATCGGCACGGCAAGGGCAGCAAAGGCGCCGGCTGGTTCAGTTTCGATCATCAGGGCGTGCATTTCGTCGGGCTCGTCAACGTCGCCGACCTCAAGCCCGGCGGCATGGGCAATCTCGGCGCCGCGCAGCTCGCTTGGCTCAAGGCCGATCTGGCCAGCCGCAGCGCCTCGACTCCGATCGTGGTGTTCGCGCATATCCCGCTCTGGACGGTCTACGAACAATGGGGCTGGGGTACCGGCGACGCTCAGGCCGCGCTCGCGCTGCTCAAGCGCTTCGGCTCGGTGACGATCCTCAACGGCCATATCCACCAGATCGTGCAGAAGGTCGAAGGCAAGATGACCTTCCATACCGCGCGCTCGACCGCCTTCCCGCAACCTGTACCGGGCACTGCCCCCTCCCCCGGACCGCAAGTCGTGCCGCCGGGCCAGCTGCGATCGATGCTGGGCATTACCGACGTTACCTTCCGTCGCGGCGACCAGCGCATCGCGCTGATCGATTCCACCCTCGCCTAAAGCGGCCTCGAAGCCGGCGGAATCGCCCGCCGGCTCGGGAATCGCGCCAAATCAGAACCTGGAGCGGATGGCCGATGTCATCGGATCTCGAACCGCTCTGAACCTTCGGAGACCGAGAATGAACTTCCGTACGATGACCGCCGTCCTGATCCCTGTTGCGGCGGTCACCGCCTCGCTTGCCCCGGGCTTCGCCCATCCCCCTGTCGCGGCATCGGCCCGGGGCAAGACCTTGTCGACCCATCACAAGCCCGCCGCACGGCCGGCATCGCGGCCGGCGACGGCGGCCGCCGCGGGGCCGGTCGCGGTCCACATCTCCAATTTCACCTTCGGGCCCAAAATAGCGACGGTGAAGGTCGGGCAAACCGTCACCTGGACCAATGACGACGACATCCCGCACACGGTCGTCGCGACCGACAAGAGCTTCCGCTCCAAGGTGCTCGACACCGGCCAGTCGTTCAGCTTCACCTTCACCAAGGCGGGCCAGGTCGCATATTTCTGCTCGCTCCATCCGATGATGACGGGCAAGGTGACCGTCACGGCGCGCTGAGGCGGAGGGCATAGGGGTGATCGGCGGCTTTCGGCCCAGGCTGATCGGTGGACGGGACGTGACGCCCGGCCCCGAGCTGCGCTTTCGCGAGCTGATGCTGCCGCACCTCGACGCCGCCTATAATCTGGCGCGTTACCTGACCAACGATGCCGGCATGGCCGAGGACGTGGTGCAGGAGGCGTTTCTGCGCGCCTTCCGGTCGTTCGATTCCTATCGCGGCGGCCCGTCCCGCGCCTGGCTGTTCGCGATCATGCGCAATTGCTGGCGCGACCGCGTCACCGAGCAGGTTCGGCGCGAGCGCGTGGTGGTGTCGGACGCCGCCTTGTCCGACGCCCAGGCCGAAGCGGTCGCGGCAATCCCCGCCGATAGCGACACGCCCGAGGAATCCTTGGCCCGCGCGCGGGAGATCGATACGGTGCGCGGAGTGATCGCCGGCCTGCCCGAACCCTTCCGCGAAACCCTGGTGCTGCGCGAGATGGACGAGATGTCCTATCGCGAGATCGCGGCGATGACCGGGGTACCGATCGGCACCGTGATGTCGCGGCTCGCCCGTGCCCGCGAGATGCTGGCGAAGATGCTCCTCCCCGCGCGCACCGCCGGGCAACAGGAGCGCCAGGCATGAGCTGTCCCGATCCGATGCTGCTCCACGCGCTGCTCGACGATGAGCTCGACGCCGCCAATGTCGCCTCCGTCGAGGCGCACCTGCGCAACTGTCCCGAGTGCGCCGCCGAATTCGAACAATTGCGGCACCTCCATCAGATGATCGCCGACCCCGAGTTGCGGCACGACGCCCCCGTCGGCCTGCGCGAGCGGATCGAGGCGAGCTTGCCCGCTACCCCGCGCGCCACAAACCCTTGGCTTGGCCGGCTGGGCTGGGGCGCGGGCGGCGCGATCGCCGCGGGGCTCGCGCTCACGCTCGCCGTGCCTCAGCAGGTCGCGAGCGACGGGATCGAGCAGCAAATGGTGGCAAGTCATGTCCGTTCGCTGCTCGCCGATCATCTCGTCGACATTCCGACCTCCGACCGGCACGTCGTCAAACCGTGGTTCAACGGCAAGATCGACTTCTCGCCGCCCACCCCCGATCTCAAGGATCAGGGATTCCCGCTGGTCGGCGGACGGCTCGATTATATCGGCGGACGCGTCGTCCCCGCGATCGTCTATCGGCGCAACCTCCACACGATCAACGTGTTCGCCTGGCCCGCAGGCAAGGGAGCGGTGCCGGCCGATGCAGCGACGGACGGCTATACCCTGGTCCATTGGCGCCAAGGCGATCTCGATTTCTGGGCGGTGTCCGACGTCGCCAGGGGCGATCTAGACCAGTTCCGCAAGGCATTCGTCGCCGCCGCACACTGATTTCTTGCCGAAACGGTAAAAAATCAACGCCAACGGGTTTTCATTCGAAACTCATGCCCTATCTCCACCGCGCGGGCGCCGTCCGGCGGCCCGTTTCTCTAGGGGAGAATCCAGTGGCTACCGATCTTCACGCCCTGACCGCGCCCGTTTTCGTCCGCGCGCTCAACAATCTCGACAAGATCCTCGACAAGGGTCGCGCCTTCGCCGCCGACCAAGGGATCGACGAGCAGGAATTGCTCGACGCCAGACTGATCGGCGACATGGGCAATCTGATCTCGCAAATCCAGCGCGCGAGCGATTCGGCCAAGGGCTGCATGGTCCGCGTGGGCGGCGTCGAGAATGTCGTGATGGAGGACGACGAAACCACGTTCGAGGATCTCAAGGCGCGTATCGCGAAGACGATCGACTTCGTGAAATCGGTCCCCGCCGACACCGTCAACGGCAAGGAAGACGCCGAGATCGTGCTCAAATTCCCCAATGGCGAATTCAGGTTCGCCGGGCGCGATTACGTGCTCGGGTTCGTCCAGCCGAACTTCTATTTCCACGTCACGACCGCCTATGCCCTCCTGCGCATGAAGGGCGTGCCGATCGGCAAAATGGACTTCCTTGGCGGAATCTAACGCCGCATTTCCACGACTTGCGTCGCCAGCCGTTCGGCTTCGGCGCGGTCATGGGTGACCATCAGGATCGGCAGGCCGAGTTCGTCGCGAACATCGCGGATCGCGCGCTCGACCTCGTCGGACCGCGCGCGGTCGAGCGACGCGGTGGGTTCGTCGAGCAACAGGAAGGCCGGGTCGCTGAGCAGCGCCCGGCCGATCGCGACGCGCTTCGCCTCGCCTCCCGACAGGCTGCGCGGCCAGCGATCGAGCAATCGGACGATGTCGAGCAGTTCGGCGACGGCATCGATCGTCGCCTCCCGCGCGCCGCCGTAGCGCAGGTTGGCCGCCACGCGCATGTGCGGGAACAGCCGCGGCTCCTGAAAGACATAACCGGCGCGGCGCTTTTCGGGGGCGAGGTCGATTCCGTCGCCGAACAGGGTGGTGCCACCGACACGGACATGGCCGCGATCGGGCTTGAGCAAGCCGGCGACCATGTTGAGCACGCTGCTCTTGCCCACGCCGGACGGGCCGAACAGCACGGTCACCCCTTCCCCGGCCTCGAGCCGCAGCGCGATCTCGGTCTCGCCGAGCCGCTTCGCGAGATCGAGGTCAAACGCCATGCAGCATCGCAATGCGCATCCGCCGCGCGAGCAGTTCCGACGCGATCAGCGCCGCCAAGGCGACCAGGATCGAGAGCGCCGACAGCCTGAGCGCGACGGCGTCGCCGTCGGGGCGCTGGAGCGCGGCGTAAATCGCCAGCGGCAGCGTCTGCGTCTGTCCAGGAACGTTGGAGACGAAAGTGATCGTCGCGCCGAATTCGCCCAGCGAGCGCGCGAAGCCCAGTACCGCGCCGGCGAGCAGCCCGGGGAAACTGAGCGGCAACGTGATCGTCCGGAACACGCGCCACCGTCCCGCGCCCAAAGTCCGCGCCGCGCCTTCGAGCCGGCGATCGACCGCCTCGATCGACAATCGGATCGCGCGCACCATCAGCGGGAGCGCCATCACTCCCGCCGCGATCGCCGCGCCGGTCCAGCGGAACAGGACATGCCCGCTCAGGAAACCCAGCGGCCCCGCCGGCGCGAAGGCGAGCAGCAGGAACCAGCCGGTGACCACCGGCGGTACGACCAGCGGCAGATAGACGATCGCCTCGACCAGGATCTTGCCCGGAAAGCGCCCGCGCGCGAGCAGCCAGGCGATGGCGAAGGCAATGGGCAGCGCGGCCAAGGTGGCCACCAGCCCGACGCGCAAGGAGAGCGCGACGATGCCCCATTCCTCGGGGCTCAAGCGGAATTCTCTTCATCGTGATCCCGGCCCTGTGCCGGGGTCCACTCCTCCCCAGCCGAGCTGAGGGATTGTTGCACGGTGGATGCCGGGACAAGCCCGGCATGACGGCATAAACCGATCACCGAACGGGCGCCCCAAATCCAAACCGCGCGAAGATCATCCGACCACGCGAGGACAGCAGGAACCGTCGGAAACCCGCCGCCTCCGGATTGGTCGAGCGCGCCAGCCGCGCGATCGGATAGAGGATCGGTGGATGGCTGGTTCGCGGAAACACGCCCGCGACGCGCACTTTGGTCGATGCCTTGGCATCGGTCAGATAGACGATCCCGAACGGCGCCGCGCCGCGTTCGACCAGCGCTAGCGCCGCACGCACGTTCTCGGCCCGAACGACATGAGGCGCGACCGCCTGCCACGCGCCGAGCTTTTCCAGCGCGGCCTTGCCATATTTGCCTGCCGGCACGCTGTCGGGGTCGGCCATCGCCAGCGGCCCGGCGCCCAGCACCCGTGCCAGGCGCGGCCCGCTGGTCGGGATCGCCGAGCGGCGCCCGGCCGGTTCGACCACGACCAGGCGGTTGCCGACGAGGTCGGATCGCGTACCGTTTGCAAGCAGCCCCTTGGCGGCCAGTGCATCCATCCAGTCTTCGTCGGCCGAGGCGAACAGGTCGCCCGGCGCGCCGGATTCGATCTGACGCGCGAGCGTCGAAGAAGCAGCGAACGAGATGACAGGACGCGGATGACCGGACTTGGCCCAGGCGTCCGCCGCCGCGCTCAGCGATTCCTGCAGGCTCGCCGCCGCCAGCACCAGCGGCGCGGATGGCGCCGGCGCGGCGCCGACCGTCAGCGCGGCGAGCCCGCCAAGCACGAACCGGCGCGTGAAGCTTTGCATCATGACGCCGCGCATACACCGCGCGGGCGGCGCCTCAAAGCACGCGATAGGTTGCGATGTCGGCGCGAATGCCGTGCTGCGCGAAGAACGCGATGCGGTCGAAGCGGCACTCGGCATGGCGTCGCGCGATCGCCGCCGCGACGACCGGGACCACCGCATCGCTTTCCCATTCGGCGACGGTCACGAAGTTGAATTCGCCCGGGCCGCCGACCTGTTCGAGCAGATCGTGCCGCACGAAGCCGGGCTGGGCGCGCATCACCGCGTCGGTGTCGTCGACCGCATCGATGAACGCCTGGCGCGCGGCGTCGGGGACGACGAATTTGTCGATACGATAGAATGGGGCAGTCATCTCGGTCTCCTTCGATCGAAGCTTGGCGACGTTGCGGGCATCGCGAGACGCGCCTATGGAACCTCAAGCAACATTGAGGTCAAGGGGCTTTTCGCCATGTCGGACATTCCCGCGATGCTGTCGGTCGGCGAGGTCGCGCGGCGCAGCGGCGTCGCGGTGTCGACCATCCATTTCTACGAAGCGAAGGGCCTGATCGGTGCCGAACGGTCGGGCGGCAACCAGCGCCGTTTCCGCCGCGGCGTGCTGCGCCGGGTCGCGGTGATCAAGGTCGCGCAACGCACCGGCATCCCCCTCGGCGAGATCAAGGCCGCGCTCGACAGCTTGCCGGTCGACCGACCGGTCTCGGCAGATGACTGGCGCCGCATGTCGGCCGCGTGGCGCGACGATCTCGATCATCGCATCGCCCAACTGACCGCGCTGCGCGACCAACTCGGCAGCTGCATCGGCTGCGGCTGCCTGTCGATGGAGGATTGCCCGCTGCGCAATCCGGGCGACCGATTGGGCCTGAAATCCTCGGGGCCGCGATTGATCGCGGATTGACTTACTTGGCCGCCACCCAGCCGCCGGGCGACCACCGATAGATCAGCGGCGACACGCCACGCGAGGCCGTGGCATAATCCTGGGACACCAGTTCGCGCAGCTTGGCCAGCGATGCGTCGGGCGGGACGGTCCCGATCAGCACGTTGTTGTCCGACGGGACGGCGACGAACAGCATGCCATTGGTTCCTTCGGCGAGCGCGCGCCAGCGCTCGGGCCGCAACAGCATGCTCGCGCCATAATCATAATCGGAGATGACGAGGATCTTGCCTTTCACCTCATCGAGCGACGGAAGCGACGGCAGATCCTTGAGAACCTGGTCGGTGCCCAGCGCAAGGGCGGCCTGACCGTCGAGGCCGAGCGGCTTCAGCGATTCGTCGCCGACCAGCGACGTGGTGTTGGGAAAATCGGCCGCCAACACGAGCGAGATGCCCTCGGCCAGCGGCGCGTTGACCGGAATGGAGCCTTTCTTGGCCGCCAACGTTGCCGCGCTCCCCCGGACATAGGCCGTATCGCGCACGATCACGCGCAGGCGGTCGCGGGTGATCGCATAATCGGATGTCGCCATCTCGACGATGCCCTCGGCGAACTTATCTTCCTCGCCCCTGCACGCATCGGCGTCGTTGACCGAGCAAAAGTCGCGGATGCGGTCGAGGCTGATCGTCGTCTCGCTTCGCCCCGCCGGCTTTATCTTGAGCGTCGATGCATTGACGATCGTAATCGCGGCATCGGGCAGACTGCGATAGACCCGCATCACAACCTGTCCGGCGACGTCGCTCGGCCCTGCCGCCGTCAGCATGATCGCAGTGAGCGACACGGTGTAGCGCACGGCTCTCATCCTGATGCCTGCACCCGACCCGTACGCTGCAACTTCCCCCAGCCGACCCGCGGGCCGCGCAGCGCCTGGGTGATCGCCTTGAGCACGACATAATACATCACCTGGCGGTAGCCGACGCGCTGCGGGATGAGCAGCCACAGCAACGACCATTTCTCGCGCCGTTCGAGCGCGAAGGCGACGATCGCGGCGAGCATGTCGATCGCGGTGAAGATCAGCCAATAGGCCAGCATCTTGTCGATACTGTGCTGGTTCTCGCCCCAGCCGTGCTGTTCGACCGCGACCCAGGTCAGCGCGAAGCTGACGATCAGCGCGAGGTCGATGATCGGGCTGATCGCGGCGAGCACGATCTGGAACACGATGGCTTGCGGAAGGCCGATCCAGGCGAGCCCGAGCGGGCGGCCGCGGCCGATGATCGAGCCGTGCTTCCACAAACATTGCAAGGTGCCGTACGCCCAGCGGAAACGTTGCTTGGCGAGGCCCTTGAAGCTTTCCGGGCTCTCGGTCCAGGCGATGGCATATTGGTCGTAATGGACCTTCCACCCGGCCCGCTGGATCGCGATGGTCAGGTCCTGGTCCTCGGCCAAGGTGTCGTCGGGATAGCCGCCGACCGACTTGATCGCCTCCAGCCGCCAGGCGCCGACCGCGCCGGGCACCACGGTCATCGCGTTGAGGCTGGCGAGCGCGCGACGCTCCAGATTCTGCGCGGTGATATATTCGAGCGCCTGCCATTTGGTGACGAGGTTGACGCGATTGCCGACCTTGGCGTTGCCCGCGACCGCGCCCAGTTTCGGATCGCCGAACCAGCGCGCCAGACGCGCGATCGTGGTCGGTTCGAACTGGGTGTCGGCATCGAGCGCGATCACGATCTCCCCCGTCGCCAGTTCCAGCCCGCGGTTGAGCGCGCGCGCCTTGCCGCCATTCTCCAGCGTCAGCAGGCGGACGCGCGGATCATCGGCGAACGCGGTGGCGACGATCTCGCTGGTGCGGTCCTTCGACCCGTCGTCGATCACGATCACCTCGATCCGGACGTCGGTCGAGGCGAGCACGGTTCTCACCGAGCGTTCGATCACCGCTTCCTCGTTGAACGCCGGGATCATCACCGTGACGAAGCGATCGGGGTCGATGTCGGGGAATACCATCCGTCCCTCGCGTCGCGCCTGGAGCAGCGCCAGCGCCGACAGCACGACCGCGCGGAGGATGCCGATCGAGATGGCGAAGACGAAGATCCAGCCGAGCGCGGTGACGGTCGCGCCGAGCGTGCCGAACAGGAACAGGTCGGCCTCCGCCGCGGCACGATCGCTCGCCGAGATCGGCGGCATCGCCTGGTCGCGAGTCAGGCCCGCGAGCGTCGACACCGGCACGAACGTATAGCCCATCGCGCGCAGTTTCTCGATGATGACGGGCAACGCCTCGATCGTCTGCTCGCGGTCGCCGCCGGCGTCGTGGAGCAGGACGATATTGTGGCTGCACTCATTGTCGTCGCCCGAGGCGCAACCGGTGCCGCCCTTGGCGACGCCGCTGACGACATTGTCGATGATCGCCTGAACGCCCGGGCGCTGCCAGTCTTCGGCATCGACGTGCAGGCCGACCGAGATATAGCCGCGCTGCTGTGCTGCGAATACGGGCCCGAGTTCGTCGGCGGTGGTCGGCTCGGCGTCGCCGAAATAGGGCGCGCGGAACAATCGCAACGATCGCCCGGTGAAGGCTTGGAATAGTCGCTGGTTGGCGTTGAGCTCGATATCGGTATCGGTCGCCGACGCGCCGGCCAGATTGGGATGGGTATAGGTATGGCTACCGACCTCATGGCCTTCGCGGACGATGCGTTCGAGCAAGCCGCGTTGGGTCAGGCCGTTCTCCCCGACCATGAAGAACGTCCCAGGGACATTGTAGCGCTTGAGGATGTCGAGGATCTTCGGCGTCCATTGCGGGTCGGGCCCGTCGTCGAAGGTCAGCGCGATCTTGTTGGGGCTATAGCCGGTGCGCTGGATCAGATATTGACTGGGCAGGCGCAGGAAATCGACGCCAGTGATGCTGCCGTCTTGCGCGGTCGTGACCTTGCGCTGACCTTTCGCCGGAGTGGCCGCGATCTTCAGGATCTCGCCGCGCCCCTCGACCGTGGCTTCGGTGCCGTTGGGGATATCCTCGATGACATTGGCTGGCGGCAGCGTCGGATGCGACCGACCGAACATCGACCACAGACCGGGATCCTCGGCCCCGAGCCGCCACAGGGCGATGCCGCCGATCCCGGCGCGGCGCAGGAAGCCGATCTGGTTGTAGGCGGAGGCCGCGTCGAGGAACCAGACGACGTGCTTCTTATTGTCTTCCTCATAAGCGAAGCCCGAATTGCCGCTGGCGGGATCGAACACCGGCACCGCGTCGGATTCGCTCGCGGTCTGCCACGCTTCTTCGACGGTGACCGGGTCGGCGCCGCCTGGATACCAATTGTAGCCGTAATTGCCGATCGTCACGACCAGCTTGGAGGCCGGAATGCCGCGCGCCGCATCGGCGACCGCACGCGCGAACCAGGTCTGCGACGCGATCGGCCCGGGATCGCCCGAATTCTCATGCTCGTCATAGCTCATCAGGAAGATGCGATCGACGATCTTGGCATAGGCGGGCAGGTTCCACGACCGATCGCCGACCGGTACCGCCATGGTGATCAGCCAGCCATGCCGATCGAACCGGGTATTCGCTTCGTTGAGGAAGGCGAGATAGTCGCGCTGCGCGGACGGCGGCAGCTGCTCGAAATCGAACATCGCGCCGGCGGCGTGATTGGCCAGGAGCCAGGGTTCGAGCCGGTCCAGGAACTGCTTGCGCAGTCTCGGATCATGCAGCAGCGCCGTCATGCCCGCCGGGTCGAACTGACCCTGGATGGCGTTCTGGATCATCGGCAGGATCAACGGGCGCCGCGTCGCGGCGTTGATCGCCGCGCGACCCGCGGTATCGTTGAAGACCGTGATCGTGTGCTTCGGCCCGGTCACCGACACCCAGCCGGGGATCACCCAGTCGAGTTCGTTGATGTGACGTCGCAGCGACCCCGCGCTCGCCTCGTCCCAAGGCACGTGGAAGCCGATTGCCAGCGGCACGTTACCCGCGGTCTTGGCTTCCTTCGCCCGCGTCTCGCCGGTCAGCTTGCGCGCATACCAGTCGACCGTACGGCTGGTGCGTTTGAGAAACGTGTCGTGCGGCGGAGTCAGTCGGTGAAGCGGTCGCTCGGTGCTGATCGGCAGCAGCGGCTGCGACGGCACGATCCCGATGGACGCGGCGAACACTGCCGCCGACAGCAGCAGCAAGACGACGAACGCGATCGTTCCCAGCAGGAAACGGCGACAGCGCCGGCCGGAGGGATCATAGAAAACGGGTGCGCCGGATGCGGTCATCGAGCACGTGTCGTGGCATTGCCGCGGGCACCCTTCAAGCCCGGCCGTACGTCACGCCCGATTGTCACCTCTCAGGCAGCCGCTCGCGCGACCGCGCCCTGATACAGTCGGAAGAGATCGGCGAAGTGCGCGTCCATCGTCCGCACGTCGCCCGCCGAAGCCGCCGCCCGCCGGCGATGTTCGGCCGGCTCGTCGTCGAGGAACGCGGTCAGCCGCTCGCTCAGGTCGCGCGGATCGCACGCCGCATAGCGAACGCCGCATCCCGGACGATGGTGATCGGCGGCGCCGCCGCGATCGGGCAGAATCAGCGGCAGGCCGCTCGCCGCGCCTTCGGCCGCGACCATGCAGAAGGTTTCCGCCTCGCACCCGTGGATCAGCGCGTCGGCGCTCGCCAGCATGCGCGCCAACTGGCCGCGGTCGCTGACCGCCGGCGCGATGGTGATGTGCGGCGACCGACGCGTGGCGCGGATCACGCGGGCGCGGTCTCGCCCGGCGCCGAACAGGACGAGCCCGACCGCATGGTGCGATCCTGCCGCCAATACCGCCTCGCAGATCATCGGCCAGCGTTTCTCGGGTGCCATTCGGCCGAGGCCGACCAGCAGCGTCGCGTCGGGCGGCAGCTCGCATTGCGCCAGCATCTCGCGCCGCAGGCGTTCGTCGCGCAGTTCGGGCGAGAATACGCCCGGCTGGACGCCCATCGGGATCGTCCGCGCCTTGGTCACGCCGCCCGCGCGAAGTCGCTGCGTCAGATCGTCGCTGGCGCTGACCACGAAATCGAACTGGCGGTCGAGCCGACGCAGATGCCGCCAATACCAGTCGAGCTGGCGATCGATCGTGGGGATCGAGAACATCCCCTGCAGCCAGCGATAGGGATAGGCCGACAGGAAATCGCAATGCATGATCAGCGCACGTGGCGCGTCGCCCCGCCAACGCCCGACCATCGACGCGCTGGTCCAGGGCGAGGCGACTTCGACCAGATCGGGCCGCCATTGATCGAGCGCAGCGTAGAGCCGCTCCTGATCGTCGAAATAATGGTAATTGCGGTCGAGCGGAAATTCCGGCGCGGCGATCGTCGCGATGATCGCACCGGGCGCTACTTCCTCGATCCGGTCCTCGGGACCGGGCGCCAGGATGACGATTTCCTGCCCCGCCGCCGGACCCGCGCGCAGCTTACGCTCGACATAGGTGCGAACCCCGCCCCCTGCCGGCGTGTAGAAGGCGCAGACGTCGACGATTCGCATCACCGGCTCTCCAGGTTCATCGCTTCGCGCGTCAGGTCGGCGATCGCCAGCGCGGCGCCGATCACGACTTGCCCGGCGAAGACCACGCCGGCGACCAGAGCGACAGTATCGCGGACGTGCGGTACCTGATGCAGCATGCCCGCAGCGAGGCCGGCGAACACCAGATCCTTGTTGGGGAGGAACGGCAGGCGGGTGACGAATTGACGTGCCGCCGACAAAAGCAGCCACCAGCCGAGCGATCCGTCCGGCATGACCATCGCCCAGAGGAGGCCGAACATCACGGTCACCGCGATCGAGCGCACCGTGTGAATCGCCGCGATCCGCCAGAACTGCGCGCGCGAGACGGCGAACAGGTGGCGCCGAAACAACATCACCGCGATCGACGAGGCGACCAGGATCACGCCCGACCACAGGATGGGCGCGTTCATGACGCCGAATTCGAGCGGTCCGGGAAGTGCAATGGCGGCAAGCAACAGGGCTAGCGTCACGATATTGCCGGTCAGCGCCGACAGGACCGCGACGTCGCGCACCGTCCCGAACGGCGACCCGGGGATGGCGGCATGGCGCCGCGCCCAGAGATAGAATTGCAACTCGCCGGAATAGCCGAACAGCAATTCGTTCGATGCCGACTTGCGGAACAGGGCGACCAGCCCGCCGCCGAGCGGCAGCGGCCAGAGTCCGCGGAAAATGAGATAATCGGCGATCGGCTGGATCGCCAGCAACAGCGCCATCCCCAGCCAGAACGAGATGGACGTGGGCATCAAATGGCCGAGAGCGACCAGATCGGCCCGGCCAAGCGCGCGCGCGACGACGACGATGATCGCGATCGAGAGGAGCGGCCCCGTCCAGCGAAGCCACGGGCCAGCGGCGCGATCCCCCGCGCCTCTCGCCCAATCGGCAACCGTGGCGGCCTCCACTCCGCGTACGGTCCGTGACATGTCGTTCATTCGATCGCTACCTTACCCGTCCCTTTCCCGGTTTGGCATCTGGCCGCTCACGCCCCAGTGGCCGGCAACAACTCTCGGTACCGGGCAAAACGCGCCCCGCGCGACAAAGTGGCAATCGTCCGCGCGATACTGTCCGTCAGTGCCGGTACATTGGTGTCTCCAGGATGAACGGCAAGGCGCATCCAGGGTCGTCGCGGCAAGGCGGCGCGTGCCAAAGCCGCGACGGCGAGCGACGAGGCGATCCGCCAGCGGCTGCGACTGGCCCAGGTGATGACCGGGCCCCTCGCCACGATCTCGCCGGTTTCGGGGCGCCACACCTTCATATGATCCTCGGCGAGCGCGAACCCTTCGTCGCCGAGCGCCCGCATCGCGCCCTCGCCATAGAGCCAGGCCGGCGCGATGAAGCCCGCGGCCGGACGGCCGATGATATCCTCGATCAGCTTGCGGCCATCCGCCATCCGTGCCCGCGCGGTGGCATGGTCGAGCCCGAGGAACTCGCCTTCGCCCGCCGTCATCCTCTTGGCCTTGAACCGGGCCAGCGCGCCTTCATGCTGGCTGCGGTCGAGATGGAACCAGCCATGGACGAACATGTCGACCCCCGCGTCCGACCAGTCCCGCAATCGCGACGCGAACGGCGTCCCGGCGCGGATCGGCGAATCGCCCCAATGATCGGGCACCACCAGCATCGCATAGCGCGGCGTCTCCATCCCGCGCGACACCAGGTCGGCAAGACGATCGACTTTCCCCTCGAACTTGGGGGAGACATCGTGGATCGACACCAGCAAAGAGGGTTCGGGACGGGCCATCGGCAGACCAGTGATAAGAATATCCGGGTTGCGCGCGCCGCTAGGCCCGTTCCGGGCAGACCGCAAGTGCAGGAATGTCGCAGTGCGTCGCCAAAATTTGCACGCAGCCCGTGCGGCTGCCTATCCTTGGCTCCGCGTCCCGAACCAGAGCACGTGGCGCGGGCCCTTGCCGTTGCGGCGCGCGCGAGTGACGACTTCGTCGACCCGGAAGCCGCAGGTGCCGAACTTGCGGGCGAAACGCGGGTCGGGCGCCGCCGACCAGATGGCGAGGATTCCGCCGGGGCGCAGCGCACGCCACGCATTTTCGAGCCCGCGCTCCGAATAAAGCCGGCCGTTGCTGTCGCGGGTCAGACCGTCAGGGCCGTTGTCGACGTCAAGCAGGATCGCGTCATAGCCGCCCTGCCCTTGTTCGATCAGCACGGCGACGTCATCGCCGACCACGCGGACACGCCGGTCATCGAGGCAGCCGGCGGCGAGCTCGGCCATGGGGCCGCGCGCCCAATCGATGATCTCGGGAACCAGTTCGGCGACGGTCAGGCGCGCGTCGGGACCGAGCGAGCGCAATGCGGCGCGCAGGGTGAAGCCCATGCCATAGCCGCCGATCAGCAGATGCGGTGCCTTGCGCCCCTCGAGCCGGGCGCAGGTCTCGGTCGCCAGCACTTCCTCCGACCCGCTCATCCGGCTGTTCATCAGCTCGTTGCGGTCGAGCACGATCATGAAATCGGCGCCGCGCCGGAACAGGCGAAGCTCATCGTTGGTGCCGGGGATGCGCGCGACGTCGATCAGTTCGCGGGGGATCATGGGTTGGCTCCGCATTTCATCGTCATCCCGGCCTTGTGCCGGCATCCACCGGGCGGCTTAGCCCGAAGCAAGAGGCTAAAGGACAGCGCCTGCGGCACCGTGGATCCCGGCACAAGGCCGGATGACGGAAGTCCCTAATTCTCATCCCCCATGCGCAGCGCGGCGATGAACGCCTCCTGCGGAATCTGCACCGAGCCGTACTCGCGCATCCGCTTCTTGCCTTCCTTCTGCTTTTCCAGAAGCTTGCGTTTGCGGGTGATGTCGCCGCCGTAGCATTTCGCGGTAACGTCCTTGCGCATAGCGGCAATCGTCTCACGCGCGATGACCTTGCCGCCGATCGCCGCCTGGATCGGGATCTTGAACAAATGGCGCGGGATCAGGTCCTTGAGGCGCTCGCACATGCCGCGGCCGCGGCTCTCGGCGGTGCCGCGATGGACGATCATGCTGAGCGCGTCGACCGGCTCGTTGTTGACCAGGATCGACATCTTGACGAGGTCGCCCTCGCGATAGCCGATCTGGTGATAGTCGAAGCTGGCATAGCCGCGGCTGATCGACTT
>NZ_JBQCCN010000312.1:0-2321 GCF_051962185.1 Sphingomonas sp. | reverse complement strand
CGGTGGGCGTCGGCGATGCTCGCCTCGCCGAAATGGAAGATGCTGGCGGCGAGCACCGCGCTGGCATGACCGTCGCGGATGCCGGCGACGAGGTCGTCGAGCCCGCCGACGCCGCCCGACGCCACCACCGGTACGCTGACCTGGTCGGCGATGATGCGGATGAGATCGAGGTCGTAGCCGTCGCGCGTGCCGTCGCGGTCCATGCTGGTGATCAGCAATTCGCCGGCGCCCAACTCGGCCAGCCGCACCGCGTGCGCGACCGCGTCGATCCCGGTCGGCTTGCGCCCGCCATGGGTGAAGACTTCCCAACCCTCGCCCGAGCGCCGCGCGTCGACCGAGGCGACGCAGCACTGGCTGCCGAACCGCTCGGCAATGTCGCCGACCAGTTCGGGCCGCGCCACCGCCGCGGAATTGACCGCCACCTTGTCGGCGCCGGCGAGCAGCAGCGCGCGCGCGTCCTCGGCGGAGCGGACGCCGCCGCCGACGGTGACGGGCATGAAGCAGACCTCGGCAGTGCGACGCACGACGTCGAGGATCGTGCCGCGCGCCTCGTGGCTGGCGGTGATGTCGAGGAAGCAGAGCTCGTCGGCGCCGGCGGTGTCATAGGCCTGCGCCTGCTCGACCGGGTCGCCGGCATCGCGCAGGTCGACGAAATTGACGCCCTTGACGACGCGGCCGTTGGCGACGTCGAGACAGGGAATGACGCGCGCGCGGACGGTCATATCCCCCTCCCGTTTACCGGAGGGGTTGGGGGAAGGCATATCTGCGAACCGAACATATCGAGCGGCACATGCCCTCCCCCAGCCCCTCCCGCAAGCGGGAGGGGAGTTATGCCGCCTCCGCCACCGCGATCGCGGTCGCGAGGTCGAGGCGGCCGTCATAGAGCGCGCGGCCGGTGATCACGCCTTCGATCCCGTCGCGCGCATGGAGCGCCAGTATGTGGATATCGCCTATCCCGGCGACTCCGCCCGAGGCGATCACGGGGATGTCGACCGCGCGCGCGAGGTCGACCGTCGCCTGGACGTTGCAGCCCTTGAGCAGCCCGTCGCGCCCGACGTCGGTGAACAGCAGCGCCGCGACGCCGGCATCCTCGAACCGGCGCGCCATGTCCTCGACCGAGACGTCGGACACATCGGCCCAGCCGCGCGTCGCGACCATGCCGTCCTTGGCGTCGACCGCGACGACGATGCCGCCGGGGAAATCGCGCGCCGCGTCGCGGACGAGTTCGGGATTGTCGAGCGCTGCGGTGCCGATCACGAGGCGCGACACGCCGGCGTCGAACCAGGCCTCGATCGCCTTGCGGTCGCGGATGCCGCCGCCGAGCTGGACGTGCCCGGGAAAGGCGGCGACCACCGCGCGGACGACGTCGCCATTGACCGACTCGCCGGCGAACGCGCCGTCGAGATCGACCATGTGAAGGTGCTGCGAGCCTGCCTGGGCGAACGCCACCGCCTGCGCGACGGGGTCGTCGCCATAGATGGTGGCGCGGTCCATATCGCCCTCGGCGAGACGCACGACATTGCCGCCCTTGAGGTCGATCGCGGGGAAGATGATGAGCGACATCAAAAGTCCCTCCCCGTGCCGGGGAGGAATATCATGGCCGCCATGTCAGGAACCTCTTCAACAGATCGAGCCCGTAACGCTGGCTCTTCTCGGGATGGAATTGCACGCCTGCCATATTGTCGCGCGCGATCGCGGCGACGACCGGGCCGGCATGGTCGGTGGTCGCGACCACGTCTGCACCCTCGAAGGCGTAGCTGTGCAGGAAATAGGCCTCGCCCGGCTCGATCAGGGGATGAGGGGAAACGGGACGGACGTCGTTCCAGCCCATGTGCGGGACCTTGGCGGCGGCATCGGCGGGAGCGAGCAAGCGCACACGGCCCGCGATCCAGCCGAGCCCCGGATGGTCGCCCATTTCCTCGCCGACTTCGGCCATCAATTGCATGCCGACGCAGATGCCCAGAAAGGGCACGCCGCTTCGCCGCACGCGCTCGTCGAGCGCCTCGACCATGCCGGCCACACCGCGCAGCGCCGCCGAACAGGCCCCGAACGCGCCGACGCCCGGCAGGACGATGCGGTCGGCGCGGCGCACGAGGTCGGGATCCGCGGTGACCGCGATGTCGTTCGCGCCCGCCGCCTTCAGCGCGTTGGCGACCGAATAGAGATTGCCCGCGCCGTAATCGATCAGCGCGAGCGTCATGTCAGCGCGGCGGCGACCGCGTCGGCCGCCCAACTGGCGTTGAACTCGATTACCTCGATCGTCGCGGCGCCGCTGGTCACGAAGGGATCGCTGGCGGCAAGCGCTTCGACCTCTGCCTTGC
>NZ_JBQCCN010000311.1:0-6033 GCF_051962185.1 Sphingomonas sp. | reverse complement strand
TCAAGGCGGCGCTGGCCGGGATGCCCGGCGTGACGGCGACGCACGACCTCCACATCTGGCCGATGTCGACCACCGAGACGGTGCTGACCGCGCATCTCGTGCTGGGCGCGGAGCCGGGCATCACCTTCCTGGGCGACGCGGCGGCGATGCTGCACGAACGTTTCGGCATCGGACACACGACGATCCAGATCGAGCGTGGGGCGGATTGCGGGACCGATTGTTGAGAGTTTGATGGGTAGCTGCGTTCCTCGCGTCAGCTGACGACTCATTGCAGACGTTTGCCAATTAGGTAGGGTCATCGCCAATGAGCATCTACCGCCGCGACGACATTCTGCCTGAATGGGAGCCAGCGCCCTGGCCAATGGGAGCGGATGCGGCAGACAAGCAGGAGCGAGGATTTCATCATCGCGCGCAAATGCCGATCTGTTGGCAGCCAATTCCGTGGAAGGCGTTTCCCGCAGATGGTGTCTTCGGCCATCAAAAGGATTGGCTGTCTGATGTAGATGCCGCTTTCTTCGCTACATTCGAAGACGAAGACTTACTTCTGATCGACAATACGTGGTCGGGTTGGCCTGACCCTCCCCGCTGGGGATTGGCTTCCCGTCCGCACGGCCGGACCAATTTACCATGGGAGCGGTGGGGACATTTCCCCGACTTGCCGCCTGCCTGGCGTCTTCCCAAGGAGACAGAGAACGGCCACTAACCACCCATAGCGGACCTTGGCACAGCGACATCGGCAAAGCCGCCGCCTGCCCGTCAGTACGCCCGCGCCACCGCGAATTCGACCGCTTCGGTCATCGCGTCGCGCGCCTTGCTCGCGGCGAAGCCGGCGATCGAGTCGATCGCGCGCTGGCCGTAGTGGCGGGCGCGGGCGAGCGTGTCGTCGATCGCGCGGGTGGTGCGGACGAGGTCGACCGCGTGGGCGAAATCCTCGTCCGAGGCGCGGTGGCCGAGGATCGCGTCCTTCCAGAATTTGCGGTCGTCCTGCGAGCCGCGGGCATAAGCCAGGATCACCGGCAGGGTGACCTTGCCCTCGCGGAAATCGTCGCCGGTTTCCTTGCCCATCGTCCCCGCGTCGGAGACGTAATCGATCGCATCGTCTACCAATTGGAACGCGACGCCGAGATTGCGGCCGAACGCGTCGAGCGCGGCTTCTTCACCCTCCGGCCGCTCGGCGACCACCGCCGAGATGCGGCAGGCGGCGGCGAACAAGGCGGCGGTCTTGGCGCCGATGATGTCGAGATAGCGTTCCTCGGCGAGATCGACGCGGCGCGCGGCGGTCAGCTGATCGACTTCGCCTTCGGCGATCACCGCGCTGGCGTTCGACAGGATCTTGAGCACCTTGAGGCTGCCGTCCTCGACCATCAGTTCGAACGAGCGGCTGAACAGGAAATCGCCGACCAGGATCGACGCCGGGTTGCCCCAGATCAGGTTGGCGGTGCGCTTGCCGCGGCGAAGATCGCTGCCGTCGACCACGTCGTCATGGAGCAGGGTCGCCGTGTGGATGAACTCGACCGCCGCCGCCAGGCGATGGTGGCGCGTGCCGGTATAGCCGAGCAGCCGCGCGCTCGCGAGCGTCAGCATCGGCCGCATGCGCTTGCCGCCGCCCGCGAGCAGGTGGCCGGCAAGCTCCGGAATCAGCGGAATATCCGACTGCATGCGGTCGAGGATCACCGCATTGACCAGGTTCATGTCCGACGCGACCAGCTGCATCATCGGCTCGAGGCTGGGCTGCGGCCGGGTCGGATCGAGGCGATGGATCGTGGCGCTCATTGCACGCCCGGCTGTGGCCGAGAGGGGCGCGGAAGGCAAGTACGGGTTGCGCAACCCGGCATGCATCATCAGAACGCCGCGCACGAATCGAGGGAGCCGATGATGAGCGACGACGTACTGGACGCCTTTCGCAGCAGCATCGACAATATCGATGCCGCGCTGATCCACCTGCTCGCCGAGCGTTTCAAGGTGACCCAGGCGGTCGGCCGCTACAAGGCGCAGGCAGGATTGCCGCCGGCCGATCCCGGCCGCGAGGAGCGCCAGATCGCGCGGCTGCGGCGGCTGGCCGAGGAAGCGCATCTCGACCCCGAATTCTCCGAGAAATTCCTGCGCTTCATCATCGATGAGGTGATCCGGCACCACGAACGATTCCGCGACGGCGGTTGATCGCTCGCGTCGCTGGTCATTGCCCGCGGGAAGGCGTATCCTCCCCGCCACGGCGCGACCCCGGGCCAGACGAGAGCAAAGGCGCGTCGATGGAGAGGGTGCGATGCATGGCTTCCACGCATCGGACAGCCAATGCAGTTACGGCCTGGCGATGCACCTCGTCAGTTTCGCGTTGGCGGGCATCATCCTGGGCGCCGTCTTGCTGATCCGATAAAGCGTAGGAGCACCTCCCCTCCCGTGCAGGGAGGGGAGATCCAATTATCGACGTGGCGATGACTTAAGCCGCGAGTTCCTCGCCGGGCAGGATCTCGGTGTCGATCTGCGCCTGCATCGCCGCGATATAGCGCGGGCCGCGGATGGTGCCGTCGAATATCTTGTCGACCGCGGCGACCAGATCGGCCGGGACCGCGACCGTGGCGCCGCCGACATCTTCCTCGAGATGCGCGATGCTGCGCGTGCCGGGGATCGCGACGATATGCTCGCCCTTCGCCAGCACCCAGCCCAGCGCGAGCTGCGCCGAGGTCATGCCCGCCGCCTCCGCCAATGCGTCGAACCGCGCGACGACCTCCAGATTGTGCCGCAGATTGTCGCCGAGGAAACGGGGCATCCGCGCCCGGATGTCGCCCGGCTCGTAGGAATCGTCGTGGACCCCGCGCGCCAGCATCCCGCGCGCTACCGGCGAGAAGGCGACGAAGCCGATGCCGAGGTCGCGGCAGGTATCGAGCACCGCGACTTCGGGGTTGCGGACCATCGCCGAATATTCGCTCTGCACCGCGGCGATCGGATGCACCGCGTGCGCGCGGCGGATCGTTGCGGCGCCCATTTCCGACAGGCCGATCGCGCCGATCTTGCCCGCCTCCACCGCGCGCGCGAGCTCGCCGACCGACTCCTCGACCGGTACGTCACGGTCGAGCCGGTGGAGATAATAGAGGTCGATGTGATCGGTCCCGAGCCGTCCCAGAGCGCCCTCGAGCGTGCGACGGATCGACTCGGGGCGGCCGTCGAGCACGCGCTTGCCGTCGACCGCGTCGAGCACGCATTTCGAGGCGAGGGTGAACTCGGCGCGGCGATGCATCACCGCCTTGCCGACCAGCCGCTCGTTGGCACCGAGGCCGTAGAGCGCGGCGGTGTCGAGGAACGTGACCCCCAGATCGAGCGCGCGATTGAGCAGGGCCGCGCCCTCCTCCTCGCTCGGCCGCGTGCCATAGGCATGGCTGAGGTTCATGCAGCCGAGGCCGATCGCCGAGACTTCATGGGGACCGATCCGCCGGGTCGGGAGCGTCATGCCGATTCGCTTTCTGGAAAGAGGAGTTCGTCGGTCACTATCGGCTGGACCCGGCGTTGGCGAGGCTCGCGGACGCGGAAGATCAGCAGGAGGATGGCGAGGCAGAGGAAGCCGAACGATAGCCACAGCACCGGCGGATAGCCGAGCTTCCACGCCATCAGACCGCCGAGTAGCGGTCCGATAGCCGAGATCGTACCCTCGATCGTGGTCGATAGCGCGAGCCGCATCGCGACGTCGGCGCGCTCGCCGAATTCGAGCACCATCGTCTGCTGGCTCATCTGATAGCCGCAATTGCCCGCGCCGAGGCAGCAGAAGGACGCGAACACCGCCCAGGGATGGTGGACGGTCAACAGCAAGGCGATCCCACCCGCCCAGAGCGTCGCCGCCAGCGTGAAGGTCGAGCGATAGCCGGTGCGGTCGCCGAGATGCCCCCAGGCGAGGTTGGAGACGGTGTCGGCGCCGAGATAGGCGAGCGACAATTCGCCGATCACCACGCCCGACAGGCCGATCTGGCTGCCGGCATAAAGGATGTAGAACGGCGCGCCGATTCGCGCGCAGACGCAGCACGCCTCGGCCAGGATGAACCAGCGATAGCCGCGATCCTCGAGCAAGGTCGGGAAGGTCTTCACCCGGTCGAGGAAGCGCATCTGCGGCCGCACTACCGGCGGGATCGGCTCGACCATGCGGAGCTGGAGCACCGCCAGACCCAGGCTGGTCAGCACGAACGCGACGAAGAAGGTGGTGGCGTAACCGTTGCCGAGCACGTCGTGCTGGATCAGCCAGCGCCCCGCGACATAGGAAAGCGCCGCGGCGATCAACCCGCCGGTGATGTTGCGATAGGCCTGGAGCCGCCCGCGGCGATGAATCGGGATCACCTTCGACATCAGCATCTGGAAGGCGACGCGCTGAGTGCCGTTGAACGCGCCCAGCAGAAAGAACAGGCCGAGCGTGACGAGCAGCAACGTCTCGCCGCGCAGGAACCAGCCGGCCAGCGCCATGCCCAGGATCATCACCCGCATCATCGTGCCGGTGCGGATCGCATAGGGCAAAATGCGCTGCTTGGTCTCGAACCGCGACGCGGCGAAGATCGGCGAGATGATCGCGCCGAACTGAAGGAGCGCGGTGCCAAGGCCGACCAGAGCGTCGGAGCCGGTCAGGCGGTGGATATAGGTCGGGATGAAGGTCGGCGCGTAGATCAGGCGGAAGCCGGTCATGCCGAGCATGCCGTGGATGAAATGCGCGGTGTAGTTGCGGCGGAGATGCGCCTCGACGAACGCGGCATAGTCGGCTTCGCGTTCGGCGAGGTTTTTGGTTTCCGTATCTTCCGCCCCAATCGTCATGCCGGGCTCGTCCCGGCATCCACCGGGCAGCACGCGCGGACCTCGATCGGAGAGGACTGGGCCCGCGGCACGGTGGATCCCGGCACAGGGCCGGGATGACGGGGTATCTGGAGCGCGGGCATCACTCGGGCGCGAACATCGGGACGGGCGAGCCGCCTTCGGTCGGGGTGAACTGGACCGTGACCCGCTGCCCGATCTTCAGCCCGTCATGATCCTCCGTCGCGATATTGGTCAGCACCGCCGGCCCCTCGTCGAGCGTCACCCAAGCCAGGGTGAACGGCGCCCCCGCGCCGCGCCGCATCGTCGATAGCGAATAGATCGCGCCTTTCCCCGCACTCTCCACCCAGCGGCTCTCCGCCAGGCAGAAGGGACACAAGGCACGCGGATAATAATGCGGCTGGCCGCAGGCGTCGCATTGGCCGATCAGCAATTTCCCCTCGGCCGCGGCGTCGAAGAAACGCTGGTTCTCGACATTGGGCCTGGGTGCCGGGATCGCGCGGGGCTCGCTCATCATTGCCGCTCCAGGATCAGTGTGGCGGCGCCGTGCCGCGCGCCGAGCGCGCCGCCGATGCCGGTGGCGACGGCCAGATCGCAATTGGGCACCTGCACCGCCGGGTGCGCCTCGCCGCGCAATTGCCGCACCGCCTCGATCACCTTGGTGATGCCGCCGCGATTGGTCGGGTGGTTGTTGCACAAACCGCCACCATCGGTGTTGAACGGCAGCTTGCCGATGCCCGAGATGAGGTTGCCGTCGGCGACGAAGCGCCCGCCCTCCCCCTTCTTGCAGAAGCCGAGATCCTCGAGCTGGATCAGCACGGTGATGGTGAAGCTGTCGTAGATCGAGGCGTATTTCATGTCGGCCGGCGTCACCCCGGCCTCGGCGAAGGCGGCCGGTCCCGATACCGCCGCGGCAGAGGTGGTGAGATCGAGGTTCATGCCGCCGCGCGGGCCCTTCACATGCTCGCCCGCGCCGCGCACCGCGACCAGTGGCCGCTTCAGCGACTTCGCGACGTCGGGCGACACCACCAGCAACGCGCCGCCGCCATCCGACACCACGCAGCAATCGAACCGGTGGAGCGGATCCGAGATCATCGGCGAGCCGATCACGTCCTCGACCGTGACCACGTCGCGGAGCATCGCGTGCGGGTTATGCTGGGCATGGTGCGAAGCGGCGACTTTGATCCAGGCGAGTTGCTCCGACGTGGTGCCGAACTCGTGCATGTGCCGCGCCGCGCACATGCCGTAGCT
>NZ_JBQCCN010000310.1:0-20320 GCF_051962185.1 Sphingomonas sp. | reverse complement strand
GGCCCGCTCCCCCACCCGATCACCCATAGAATATCCTGATTGGGCGGTCGGGTGGGGGAGCGGGCCGGTGCCGCGAAACGCGCCGCCAGCACGTTTTCAAACGGACTCCTAGCATCTTGCCCGCGCGGCAACCGCTCGCCTAAACGCGCGCCATGCTTACGCTCTACGGCATCCCCAATTGCGACACGGTCAAGAAGGCCAGAACCTGGCTCGACGGCCGTGGCGTCGCTTATGGCTTTCACGACTACAAGAAAGCCGGAATCGACGAGACCTCGCTGCGGCGATGGACCGATGCGCTTGGCTGGGAAATCGTGCTCAATCGTGCCGGCACGACCTTTCGCGGTCTGCCCGACGCCGACAAGGCCGACCTCACGCAAGACAAGGCGATCGCGCTGATGCTGGCGCAGCCGTCGATGATCAAACGCCCGATCGTCGAGGGGGACGGGAAACTGGTCGCGGGGTTCAAGCCCAATGCCTGGGAAGCAGGCGGCATCGGCTAGACCCTAGGCTTGTCAGGCGGCCCGTCAGGGCGCAGTCTCCTCGCCATCTGAACAGGGGAGGGGATGATGGCCGTTACGACGAAGCCGCCGGTCTGGTTCTGGATCGTGGCGATCCTGCTCGTGCTGTGGAACGCGATCGGCTGCTATTTCTGCGTCGAGCAATTCCGGCTGGGCGCGGCATCGGCGATGTGGGAACAGGATCCCTATCATCAGGCGCTCTATCAGTCGCTGCCGGCCTGGTACAATTACGTCTATGCGGTTGGGACGTTCGGCGGGCTGCTCGGCGGGCTGGCGCTGCTGCTCCGCGAACGCCGCGCAATCATCCTGTTCTGGATCTCGCTGATCGCGGTGATCGTGCAGTTCGGCTACACCTTCGCCATGACCGACCTGATCGCGCACGAAGGCGCCGCCAAGGTCGTCCCGTTCCCGGTGTTCATCGCGACCGTCGCGCTGGTCGCGATCTGGTTTTCGGGAATGGCCGCGAAGAAGGGCTGGATCGGGCGCTGACGGGTACAGGGGAGGGCATCAGCCCTCCCATTGAAACACTTCGTCCAGCGGCTTGTCGAACACCTGCGCGATGCGGAACGCGGCTTCGAGCGTGGGCGAATATTTGCCCGCCTCGATCGCCGCCACGGTCTGCCGCGTCATGCCGATCCGCTCGCCGAGCTCGGCTTGGGTCATCTCGCCGGCCATGAAGCGCAGCAGGCGGATCTGATTGACCACCCGGCCGGGAAGGGGCTTAGCCATGCCAGCCCCTCCTGTAGCTCTGGAGGATGAGCACGTAGCGAACCGCTTCCGCCAACACGATCGCCAGCAGCGCCGTGTTGACGATCTTTGGCGCCGGATCGCTGAACGGCATGACGACGCCGACAAGGATCGTGCCCGCCAACAACACGAAATATCCGATATTGCCGCCGCGTCGGGCGATCGCCCGGTCGCGTTCGTCGGGCTGAGCGCGGCCTTCGGGGCCGCTCGCCATCGCCAGCACGATATGGCCGACGATGACGACGATCGCCTGGATCGACGCGACGATGCCGAAGGTCCAGACAATGTCGAGCAGCCGCGGCCCGACATGCCCCGACAGCACCAGCGAGAAATAGACGGTATAAGCGACGATCATGCAGCCGAGCGTCAGCCAGGCGATCTTTTCGCGATAGGCCATGGTCATGCTCCCCGTCGATAGCCGACGATCTGCGCGCCGTAATGGACGATCTCGGCGATCACGATCGCGGCCATGATCTCATAAGTCATACCCTGCGCATCCACGCCCAGGTACAGGCTAGCGGCGATACAGACGATCAGGCTGAGCAGCACCGGATAAGCGAGTGCGTAAGCGCCGTGCGACACCGCCCTGTCGCGTTCGTCGCGCGGCGCACCGGCGTCGCTCGGCGACAGGATGGCGGTGACGACCGATCCCGCGATGACCAGGATGGTCTGCACCACCACCGCCGCGAAGAACCCGCCGAATTGCCCCGGCGGCGGCAAATGCCGCGCACTCGTCAGCAGAAAGCCGAAATAGGTGCCCCACACGATGACCGTCGTGGTCACCGACAGCCAGGCGATCTTTTCCCTGAATGACATTGTTGACCTCATGTTCGAATCGATAGTCTTAATGTTATGTAGAACTAACATAGAGTCAAGAGTGACCAACTTCCGCGATGGTCGGCGCTGGCGATGGGATGCGGAACTGGCTAGGGAGCGCGCCATGTCCACCACCTTCACCATCGACACCTCGACCAGCCGCGCGCACCCGACGCCGGCGCCGATGAAGCGGCTGACCGTGCCGGCGATCCAGCGCCGCAAGTTCGAGGGGAAGACCGCCGAGCCGCTGGTCATGCTGACCGCCTACACGGTCCGCATGGCGCAGTTGCTCGACCCGCATTGCGACCTGCTGCTGGTCGGCGATTCGCTTGGGCAAGTGGTCTATGGGCTGCCTTCGACGCTGCCGGTCACGCTCGACATGATGTGCGCGCATGGCGCGGCGGTGGTGCGCGGCAGCTACCACGCGGTGGTGGTGGTCGACATGCCGTTCGGCAGCTACGAGGCCGCGCCCGAACAGGCCTTCGCCAGTGCGAGCCGCATCCTGGCGGAGACCGGATGCGCCGCGGTCAAGCTCGAAGGAGGGACGGCAATGGCGCCGACCATCCGCTTCCTGACCGAGCGCGGCGTGCCGGTGATGGCGCATATCGGCCTGACCCCTCAGGCGATCAACACGCTCGGCGGCTATGGCGCGCGCGGGCGCAGCCAGGAGGAAGAGGCGCGGATCAAGGGCGACGCCCAGGCGGTCGCCGCCGCCGGCGCCTTTTCGGTGGTGGTCGAGGGCGTGGTCGAGCCGATCGCGCGATCGCTCGCCGAAACGACCGATATCCCGGTGATCGGGATCGGCGCCTCGGCTGCCTGCGACGGCCAGGTGCTGGTCGCGGAGGACATGCTCGGCCTGTTCGAGCGCACGCCGCGTTTCGTGAAGAAGTTCGACGACATGGCGGGACGCATCACCGACGCCGTCGGCCGCTATGCCGAGGAAGTGCGCAATCGCACCTTCCCGGGGATCGAGCAGACCTATCTTCCCAAGACCTGATCCGCGTTGCTTTCGAGGGCCACGGCGCTAAGGGGCCGTGGCGGATCACGGCCATTGCGAGAGCCGGACTCGGTCCCTAAGGTCCGCCGACTTATTTTGCCCCCAATTGGAGCCTACCCCCTTGGCCGTGACGCCGAACACCGATGAAGCCTTCCTGCGCGAGGTCGATGAAGAACTCCGTCGCGATCAGATCGTCGACGTATGGAGGAATTATGGCCGACTGATCGTCGGCGCGGTCGTCGCCGGGCTGCTGATCTTCGCCGGTGTGCTCGGCTGGCGCGCGTGGAGCCACAGCGCGTCCGAAAAGCACGCGATCGAATTGCAGCAAGCTTATGACGCGATCGCCAGCGGCAACGCGCAGGCGGCCAAGGCGCCGGTGGACAAGCTGGCGAACGACAGCACGCCTGGCTATCGCGCGATCGCCAAATTGCTCCAGGCCAACGAGCTGATCGCCGCGGGCAAGGATAAGCAGGCCGCGGCGAAATTCGCGGAAGTCGCCGGCGATACGTCGGTTGGCCAGCCGATTCGCGACCTCGCGACGATCCGCCAGACCCAAGCCGAATTCGATACGCTGGCGCCGCAAGCGGTCATCGATCGGCTGAAGCCGCTCGCCACCAGCGATTCGGCATGGCTGGGCAGCGCCGGCGAAATGGTCGCGATGGCCGACATCAAGCTGAAGCGCACCGCCGAAGCGCGCGCCATGTTCAAATTGATCGCCGAGAGCGACAAGGTCCCCGACAGCATCCGTCAACGCGCGGTTCAGGCGACCGAGGCTCTGGATCCCGGCACGAACGTTCAGAAGGGCAAGTAAGCAGCATGACGACCAAGTGGAGGATGCCGATTGCGCTGGTGGCGCTGACTGCGCTCGGCGCCTGCGGCGTGTTGAAGGGCGGTAGCAAGAAGACGCCGGTGCTCGGCGACCGCGTGCCGATCCTCGTGTCCGAAAGCGATGCCAAGGTCGATCCGGCGATCTCGGGGCTCGACGTCCTGTTGCCGGCTCCCGCCGCCAACGCTGATTGGGCGCAGTCCGGCGGCAATGCCGAAAAGAACATGGGCCATCTGGCGTTGGCCGCGAACGTGAGCAGATTGTGGACCGTCGACATTCCCGCCGGCTCGAACCGCGAGCGGCTGGCGGCGGCGCCGGTGATCGGCGACGGCAAGATGTTCGTGGTGGACGTCGATGGCGCGCTCCATGCGTTCGACGCCAATTCGGGTGCGGCGTTGTGGACCGTGCCGGTTGCCAAGGAAGAAAAGAGCAAGGCGGCGCGCTTCGGCGGCGGCGCGAGCTACGACAACGGTCGCGTTTACGCGACCTCCGGCCTGGGCGACGTGGTCGCGTTCGATGCCAAGACCGGTGCCGAGATCTGGCGCGCCAAGCCGGGGCCGCCGCTGCGCGGCGCGCCGACCATCGCCGGCGACCAGCTCTACACGCTCAGCCAGGACAACCAGCTGTTCGCGCTGTCGCTCGCCAACGGGCAGCAGATATGGTCCGCGTCGGGCAGCCTCGAATCGCAAGGCGTGTTCGGCGTCGCCGCCCCCGCGGTCGCGCATCTGACCGTGGTCGCCGGCTTCTCGTCGGGCGAACTCAACGCCTATCGCGCCGAAAACGGCCGTGCTCTGTGGGGCGACGCGCTGTCGCGCACCAGCATCTCGACCTCGGTGTCGAGCCTGGCCGATATCGACGCCGATCCGGTCATCGATGAAAGCAACGTCTATGCTTTGGGGCAGGGCGGCCGCCTGGTGGCGGTCAACCTCGCCAGCGGCCAGCGCCTGTGGGAACAGAATTTCGCCGGCATCTCGACGCCATGGCTTGCCGGCGAATGGCTGTTCGTCGTGACCGACGAGAGCAAGCTCTATTGCCTGCAGCGTTCGACCGGCAAGATCCGCTGGATCAGCCAGTTGCGCGCCTTCAAGGTCGAGAAGAAGAAAAAGAAGAAGGACCCGCTGACCTGGTACGGCCCGGTGCTCGCCGGCAACCGTTTGGTGCTGGTCAACTCGCTGGGCGACCTCGTCTTCGCCTCGCCGAGCGACGGCAGCATCGGCCAGACCATCCCGGGCAAGGACGGGTTCAACCTGGGCCCGGTCGTCGCCAACAACACGCTCTACGTGCTCGACGAGCGCGGGCGGATCAGCGCCTACCGGTAAGGATTAAGGGCGGGGTGACGCGGGGCGTCGCCCCGTCTACACCCCGTTCATGCCTTTACCCACCGTCGCCATCATCGGCCGCCCCAATGTCGGCAAGTCGACAGTGTTCAACCGGCTCGTCGGCAAGAAGCTTGCCCTGGTCGACGACCAGCCCGGCGTGACCCGCGACCGGCGGGAAGGCGACGCGCATCTGCTGGGGCTCGATTTCCGGGTGATCGACACCGCGGGGTATGAGGATCTCGACGCTGCCACGCTTCCCGGCCGCATGCGTCAGCAGACCGAGGCGGCGGTGACGCAGGCCGATGTCGCCTTGTTCCTGATCGACGCGCGCGCCGGAATCGTCCCGCTGGACGAGGAAATCGCGCGCTGGCTGCGCGGTTCGACCACGCCGGTGATCCTGGTCGCCAACAAGGCGGAAGGGCGTGCCGGTGAAGCGGGGGTGATCGAATCGCTCGCCTTGGGCTTCGGCGACCCCGTGCAATTGTCGGCCGAGCATGGCGAGGGCATCGCCGATCTGTTCGAAGCGCTCGTTCCCTTCGTGCCCGAGCCCGAGGAGTTCGAGGAGGAGGACGAAGACGACCGCCCCGACGCGCCGCTCAAGCTCGCGATCGTCGGACGACCCAACGCCGGCAAGTCGACATTGATCAACCGCATGCTGGGCGAAGATCGCCTGATCACCGGTCCCGAGGCCGGCATCACGCGCGATTCGATTGCGATCGACTGGACTTGGCAGGACCCGCGCAACGGCCCGCGCGCGGTGCGCCTGATCGACACCGCCGGCATGCGCAAGCGCGCCAAGGTTCAGGAGAAACTGGAAAAGCTGTCGGTCGCCGACGCCTTGCGCGCGGTCGATTTCGCCGAAGTGGTGGTGCTGTTGCTCGACGCCACCCTGGGGCTCGAGGCGCAGGACCTCAGGATCGCCGATCGCGTGCTGCAGGAAGGGCGCGCGCTGGTCATCGCGCTCAACAAATGGGATATCGCGGAGAACGCCTCGTCGCTGTTCAACGGCGTCAAGAAGGCGCTCGAGGACGGCCTCAGCCAGGTCAAGGGCGTCATCGTCATCACCGTGTCGGCGGCGACCGGCAAGGGCATCGATCAATTGCTCGGCGCGGCGTTCGAGACCCGCGAGGCGTGGTCGAAGCGCGTGCCGACCGGCGAGCTCAATCGCTGGTTCGAGCGCGCGGTCGAGGCCAACCCGCCGCCCGCGCCGGGCGGCAAGCGGATCAAGATGCGCTACGTCACCCAGGTCAAGACGCGGCCGCCCAGCTTCGTCATTTTCGGGACGCGCGTCGATCAATTGCCGGCGAGCTACGAACGATATCTGGTCAATTCGATGCGGCGCGAACTCGGCTTCGGCGCGGTCCCGGTGCGGCTCAGTCTGCGCGCGCCCAAGAACCCGTTCGATCAGAAATGAACCGAATTTAGCGAAAGGAACGTGGCGCCAAGGGCTTATCGGCGCCTGAGACGAAAATGCATCAACCGGTCGTTTACCTGGCGCGGCTACATCGGTCGTATCGGACCTGCGGGGGATTCCGATACGGGTGGAGGCAAGGGTGACGATCGAGAACGGGCAACTTGTGGACTGGACCGCGTTTCAGGCCGCGCGCAGCGAGCTTGGCGCCGGCTTCGTCCGCATTCTCGGCTATTTCAAGGAAGATGGGGTCAAGTCGGTCGCCGCGATCGAGGACGCGATGCGCGCGGGCAATGCCGCCGCGATCGTATTGCCGGCCCACACGCTGAAAGGCGAATCGCGCCAGTTCGGCGCCGAACCGCTCGCCGCGATCGCCGAGGCGATCGAGCATATCGGCCGCCAGTGCGTCGAGACGCGCGACGTGCCCGATCAGGCGCTCGAACATGTCGTCAAGTTGCGCCCCACGTTCGAGGCGACGCTGTCGATGCTCGAGCGCGAGGCCAATCCGCTGGTGGAGCGCCGTCCGGCGTTCGGCCGCCGGGCCTGATTTCGGCGCTGCTTTAGTCCATCGATTTCCAGCACTACCGCGTCACTGCGGCCTCGTGCCGGGATTTGCCGTGCAGCCAGGTCATGGCCAAGACCTTCGGACCGCATCACGCGCGGCCAGGCGGATCCCGGCACAAGGTCGGGATGACGGTTGGAACGAACCAGCGCGCAGTCCTTCAGCCTTCACTGTCTTCCGCCGATTTCGCATTGAGCTGGATATAATTCTCCAGCCCCATCCGCTCGATCATGTCGAACTGGCGCTCCAGCGTGTCGACATGCTCCTCCTCGCTGTCCAGGATGCGGCGGAACAGATCGCGACTGACATAGTCGCGCACTTTTTCGCAATGCTCGATCGCGTCACGCAGCAGCGGCAGCGCCTCCATCTCGAGCTCGAGGTCGGCCTTGAGCACTTCCTGTACCGTCTCGCCGATGCGCAGGCGGCCGAGCAGCTGGAAATTGGGTAGTCCGTCGAGGAACAGGATGCGCTCCGACAGCCAGTCGGCATGCTTCATCTCGTCGATCGATTCGTGGCGCTCGAACTCGGCCAGTTTCTGCACGCCCCAATGGTCGAGCAGGCGATAATGCAGCCAATATTGGTTGATCGCGGTCAACTCGTTCTTGAGTGCCGAGTTGAGGAAATCGATGACCTGCGGATCGCCCTTCATGGTGCTGCCCTTCGTTGTTCTCCGGGAACGGCTATAGCCCGCTCGAACAGCGCAAGACAGTCTAAAAAATGGCTGATTTCTGCGGTTTCTTCGACTTGCGAACGTTACGCAGCAGCGCGCTCGTCATCGATAATGGATCGCGCGAACGGGACGCACTGGCCGCACTTCGGCTGGCGGCCGAGCGCGCGATAGGCCTGGCACGCCGTCATCGATCCGTTGCGCGCGGCTTCGCGCACTTCGCGTTCGCGGATCGCATTGCAGACGCAGACCATCATGAGACCGATTATTCCCTCGCGCTCGTTACAGTCGAGTTAGCGATAGTGAGATCGATTCGCAATACTATTGCGAGACATTTGCAACTGCGGCGCGACGGCGGAAGGGCTGCGGGCGACCGCGCGCGGCACTACGCCACAGCCATTCGAACGGACCATAGACGAATCGATCGAGCCATGGCTTTGACCACGCGAGCATCAATACCCACAGACCGGCGACGACGATCAGGCACTGCCAGCGCTGCAGATGGCCGTACCAGCCGAGGCCATAGCCATTGAAGATCAGGGTGCAGACGATCGACGTGCCGAGATAGTTGGAAAACGCCATCCGCCCGGTGGCGGCGAAGCGGTCGGCCAGCCACGATAATCGGTCCGATTGCACGAACAGGATGACGAGCGCGGCATAGCCCAGGCTGAGCCAGGGGCGGAGCAACGTCAGTTGGATCGCCTCGGTCGAGATCATCGTCAGTTGCGACCAGCGCGTGGCGTCGAGCCAGTCGACCAGCGGCACGTAACAGAGCCACAAGAGCGGCACGCCGGCGGCCGCTGTCCAATAGGCCCGTCTCGACCAGGCACCGGAAAAGAAGCCCCAGCGAAACAACGCCATCCCGATCAGCATCAACGCGAAGGTGTCGATGAAAGCGATGCGATTGATCACGGTCTGGACGAAGATCGTCTCGGGCAACCTGACCTTGAACGCATCGGCGTACGATCCGCGATAGCCGGACAGCAGATTGGGAATATTCTCGCGATGCGGGTCGGCTTCGCGCTCGAATGTCCGCCAATCGGTCCGTTGCGCGGCATCCGCCTTCCCCGTGGCGACCGCGATCCGCAGGCTTTCGATCTGCCGATAGGCTGACAGCCCGTCGACCAGCTTGAACGCGAGCAACAGCATCCCGATCGTCATCAGCAGTCGCGGACGGACGCGCCAGCCGAGAAAGGCGATCATCCCGACGAGCGCGTACAGCACCAGGATGTCGCCCGACCAGATCAGGTAAGCGTGAACCATACCGAACGCGACCAGCGTCGCCATCCGGGCATAATGCACGACCGCCGGCCGCTGTCCGCTCGCCAGCGCGCGATCCGCGATCAGGATCGTCGAGGCGCCGAACATCATCGTGAACAAGCCACGAAACTTGGCGTCGCCGATCACATAGGCGATCGCCCATTCCCACCAATTCGCGCCCATCGCGCCGCCGTAGTAGCTCGGATCGATCTCGGCATAGCCGGGCATGGCGAAGTCGATGATGTTGAGCAGCAGGATGCTCATCACTGCGACCCCGCGCACCGCGTCGAGCGTGCGCAGTCGGCCCGGCTCGGCAACAGTCGCGTTCGACGCGATTTCGGTCACCGCCGCGCGAACCAGGCGATCGGAATGCCGACCAGGACGATATGGCTGAAGAATTGCTCGGCAAGGCCGAGCGCGGTGAATGGATGCCAGCCGAAGCGCAGGGGCAGGACGATCAGGTTCATGACTGCCCACAGGCCGATGCCATAGGCAATGCCGGCGACCAGCCAGCGCGTCTTGAGCACCGGCATCCGATTGGCGATCAGGATGAAGAATGCCGCCATCACCGCCATGATCGCGAAATGGAGACCCAGCCCGAGCAGGGCGAACCAGCCGCTTCCGGTCACCGCGTGCTTGCCGGCGATCGCGCTCGCCAGCCCCTTGAGCATCATCAGCGGCCTATGCCCGGCGATCAGCGTGTAGACGCACGCCGACAGGATATCGAGCGTGCCGGCGACCAATGTCGCCCGGACGATCCTGCGGCCCGTGCTTCCCATGTTCCCCCTTATCCTAGCCGCGCAAGTCGCGCCGGATCACCAGCTTCAACCCTGACCAGATCGCGTCGATCGCGCAGACCTTGATGTCGACCAAGCCGGTCGGCAACGCGACCTCGCGAATGGAGTCCTCGGTGATATCGGTCGGCATTTTCGACGCTTTCTTGGGCCAGGACACCCAAATCTGCCCCGCCGGCGCGATGGAGGCGCGGAGTTCGTCGATCAAGCGCTCGAGCTCGACGCGCTCGGTGACGAAGATGTGCGCGGCCTCGATTCCGGGTTCGGGCGTGTCGACCAGGATCAGGCCGATCGCTGCGGGATCGATCTCGGCGCGCACGCTCTCGGGCATCGCGTGAAACCAGGCGCGTATCCCGGACGCCAGGTTCAGCTTCTTCGCCAGCGGCGTACCCGAATAGCCCGCCGACGGCGCCGCGGCGGACGATGGCGGAGGAGCGGTCGGTGCCATGGACACCGACGCTATCACCATTGCGCCGCCAGGACAGCCGTCAGGCGATCGTGTCGCCCATCAATTGCGGGAAAAAACCTTCGTGCGCGGCGCGCAGGTCGGCCAGGCTGACGCACCAATCGCCTTCGTCGAGCTCGAAGATCAGGCGATCCTTGATCGTCCGCCCGATCGGGTCGGCGGGCACGTCGGCCGCCGCGGCGTCGGCCAGGAATTCTGCCAACGCCTCGTCGGGGACGGTGACGACGTACAATCCCTGGTCCTCGCCGAAGAACGATCCCGCGACGCCGAACGGCTGCGCCTCGTTGATCATCGCCCCGATCCCGCCGGCCAGCGCCATTTCCGCCAGCGCCACCGCCAGACCGCCGTCGGCGACGTCATGACAGGCGCTGATCAGCCCGCGCTCGATCGCCGAGCGGACGAACTCGCCGGTACGGCGTTCGGCCTTGAGGTCGACCGGGGGCGGAGGACCATCCTCCCGGCCATGGACTTCGCGCAGCCAGATCGACTGGCCGAGATGCCCGCCGCGTTCGCCGACCGCCAGGATCGCGTCGCCGGTGCGCTTGAACGCGATCGTCGCGCTCTTGGTGTAATCGTCGAGCAGGCCGACACCGCCGATCGCCGGGGTGGGCAGGATCGCCGAGCCGCTGCCGTCGTCATTCTTGGTCTCGTTGTAGAGCGAGACGTTGCCGCTCACGATCGGGAAGTCGAGCGCGGCGCAGGCTTCGGCCATGCCCTCGATACAGCCGACGAACTGGCCCATGATCTCGGGCCGCTGCGGGTTGCCGAAATTCATGCAGTCGGTGGTCGCGAGCGGTGTCGCGCCGACCGCGCAGATGTTGCGCCAAGCTTCCGCGATCGCCTGCTTTCCGCCCTCGAACGGGTCGGCCAGGCAATAACGCGGCGTGCAATCGGTGGTGATCGCGAGGCCCTTGTCGGTGCCATGGACACGGACCACCGCGGCATCGCCGCCGGGGCGCTGGACGGTATCGGCGCCGACCATGTGGTCATATTGCTCCCAGATCCAGCGGCGGCTGGCGATGTCGGGAGAGGCCATCAGCTTGAGCAGGTCGCCGGTCCGGTCGGTCGATTCGGGCACGTCGGCTAGGTCGGCGGGGGCGGGCGTGCGGACGAACGGCCGATCGTAAGCCGGGGCCTCGTCGGCGAGCGGCCCGAGCGGGATGTCGCAGACGGTCTCGCCGTTGAAGGTCAGCACCATCCGGCCGGAGTCGGTCACCGTGCCGATCACTGCGAAATCGAGCTGCCACTTGCGGAAGATCGCTTCCGCCTCGGCCTCGCGGCCCGGCTTCAATACCATGAGCATCCGCTCCTGGCTCTCCGACAGCATCATCTCATAGGGCGTCATGCCCGTTTCGCGGCACGGCACCGCGTTCATGTCGAGCTCGATCCCGACGCCGCCCTTCGACGCCATCTCGACCGAAGACGAGGTCAGGCCCGCCGCACCCATGTCCTGGATCGCTACGATCGCGTCCGAGGCCATCAGTTCGAGGCAGGCCTCGATCAGCAATTTCTCGGTGAACGGGTCGCCGACCTGCACCGTCGGGCGCTTCTCTTCTGAATCCTCGGAGAAATCGGCCGACGCCATGGTAGCGCCATGGATGCCGTCGCGGCCGGTCTTGGAGCCGACATAGACGATTGGATTACCGATGCCGGAGGCGGCCGAATAGAAGATCTTGGCGGTTTCGGCGACGCCGACGGTCATCGCGTTGACCAGGATGTTGCCGTCATAGGCGGCATGGAAATTGACCTCGCCGCCGACCGTCGGGACACCGACGCAATTGCCATAGCCGCCGATGCCATGGACCACGCCGGCGATCAGGTGGCGCATTTTGGGATGGTCGGGCCGCCCGAAGCGCAGCGCGTTCAGATTGGCGACCGGCCGCGCGCCCATCGTGAAGACGTCGCGCAGGATGCCGCCGACCCCGGTCGCCGCGCCCTGATAGGGTTCGATGTACGACGGGTGGTTGTGGCTCTCCATCTTGAAGATCGCCGCCTGGCCGTCGCCGATGTCGATCACGCCGGCGTTCTCGCCCGGCCCGCAGATCACCCACGGTGCCTTGGTCGGCAGCTTTTTCAAATGGATACGCGACGATTTGTACGAACAATGTTCGGACCACATGACCGAGAAGATGCCCAATTCGGTCAGGTTCGGTTCGCGCCCCATTGCGTGCAGGACGCGCTCGTATTCCTCGGGCGACAGGCCGTGCTCGGCGACGATTTCAGGGGTGATTCCGGTCATGCCGCACGCCCTTAGCGGCCCTCGTCGCGTCCGTCACCCTGCAGGCCGTTTCGGAACCGCCGATATGTAACGATCGTTGTGCGGACCGTTCCAAGACAGAGGAGGTAGTATGCGTTATCCACTCATCTTGGCGTGCGTTTCGGGGGCAGCGCTCGTCATCGCGCCGCCAGCGTTCGGGCAGGGGAAGAAGGACCGGGCAGAGGCCGCCGTCGCCGCGGCGCAAGCCAAGGTCGATGCCGCAAGCAAGGTCGGCGCCGCCGGGGAAGTCCCGCGGCTGCTGGCCCAAGCGCAGGCGATGCTGCGCACCGCTCAGGAGGACCTGGCGCACGACAGCAAGGTCAAGGCCATCGAAGACGCCAATCATGCCTCGATGCTCGCCGATCAGGCGCTGGGCGAAGCTCAGCGCGCGAAGCTGGCGCGCGCGCGCGACGACAGAAATGCGGCCAATGCCGCCGCGGCCGATGCCGCGCGCTCGGCCGCCGATGCCAATGCCCGCGCCGCCGCGGCGGAAGCCGACGCCAATGCCGCGCGCAATGCGCCGCCGCCGCCACCGGTGATCATCGCCGCGCCGCCGGCACCGCCGCCGCCCGCGCCCGCGCCGACCAGCACGACCGTGACCACGGAGACGGTCGCCCCGGCAGCGCCGACCAAGGTAGTCAATGTCGCTCCGCGCAAACGCGTCGTGGTGAAGCGTCGCGTCGCTGCGAAGCGGCATGTCGTCGTCCGAAAGGCGGCCCCCGCCACGGTCAAGACCAAGACGACGGTCACGACGAAGTCAGAGTGACGGCGAAGAGGGCGCGGCGTCGGTGCCGCGCCCCAGTCGTCGCGACTCAGGACTCCAGATCGCCCTTTTGATTGCGCAATCGGCGAGCCGACAGGCCGGTCTCGGCATTGTCGGCATTGATGTCATTCAGCTTTTTCCATTCGGCCTTGGTCAGGCAGAAGCGCTTGCCCATGATCGAACCGGTCGGTGTGATCGTGCGGCAGATCTTCTTCTCGGTGTCGGGCGCTGGCGTCGTCCCGGACGGGCTCCTATCCTGCGCCGCCGCGGCAACGCTCGCGCAGAGCGCACCCGCCAACACGGTCGACAGTCCGATCGTTCTCATCGTTTTCCCCCATCCAAATCATCGCTGATCGCGATCCTATAGCTCCCGACCGCAGTCTGCCGATATATTCTAGCTGGCGAAACCGGCTTTGATCACCCCGATCATAGGATTTCGCGCACGTTCTCGGGGGGACGCCCCAGCCGCACCCCTTTGGGTGTTTCGACCAGCGGCCGCTCGATCAGGATCGGGTCGGCGGCCATCGCGTCGAGGATCGCATCATCGTCGGCGTCCTTTAGCGCCTTCGCACCATCCTCGCTCTTGCGCAGGCCTTCACGCGGTGTGAGCCCCGCGGCGGCATAGAGAGCGGCGAGTTCGTCGCGCGAGGGGGGCGTCTTGAGATAGTCGACCACGGTCACCTCGACTCCCGGCGCGTCCTGCAGGATTGCCAGCGTCTCGCGCGATTTCGAGCAGCGCGGGTTATGCCAGATCGTCGCCTTCAATTCGTCTTCTCCTTGAGGAAATCCACATCGGTGCGCTCGGGACCGATCGCCGTCCAAGCCACCAGTACGACTGCGGTGATCCCGGCGACCAGGGCAAGCGCGAAGCCGTAATTGCCGCCATGACTTTCAGCGATCCGCGCCTGGATCGGGAGATTGGGCGACGCGATCAGGTTGCCGAGCTGATAGGCGACCCCGGGAAACATCCCGCGGACCAGCGAGGGCGACAGTTCGTTGAGATGCACCGGTACGATGCCCCAGGCCCCTTGCACCGCGACCTGAATCAGGAAAGCGCCGAGGCCGAGCATCAGTGGCGTCGAGCTGAGCGCCCAGAGCGGGATGATCGGTAGCGCGAGCAGGCTGGCGATAATGATCGCGCGCTTGCGGCCGATCCGCTCCGACCAGATGCCGAATCCGATCCCGCCGACGATCGCGCCGGCGTTTCCGACCATCGCGAGCAGTCCCGTCAGATGGGTGTCGAACTTGTGCTGTTCCTTGAGGAAGGTGGGATAGATGTCCTGCGTGCCGTGGCTGAAGAAGTTGAACGCCGCCATCAGCACCACGAGGTACAGAGCGATCTTCCAGTTCTTGAGCAGTTCGGCGAACGGATTGGCCGGCCGCTCGCCGCGCCGCTTCTCGAAGGCGGGGCTTTCGTCGACATGCATCCGGATCAGGAAGACCAGGATCGCCGGTGCGATGCCGACCATGAACATGCCGCGCCAGCCGATCGCGTCGAACAGCAGGAAATAGATCAGGCTGGCGAGGAAATAGCCGGTCGGATAGCCCGATTGGAGCAGGCCGGAGACGGGGCCGCGCAATTTGATCGGGACCGATTCCATCACCAAGCTCGCGCCGACTCCCCATTCGCCGCCCATGCAGAAGCCGAACATCGTCCGGATCACGAACAGGCTGGCCAGCGACCAGGCGAAGGCCGACGCCAGCGAAAAGGCCGAGAACAACAGGATGACGATCATCATGATCGGCCGCCGTCCGAACCGGTCGGCCAGCCAACCGAAGGCGAAGGCGCCGAACGGGCGCGCGGCCAATGTCAGAAAGGTCGCCTCCGACACCGTCTTGATGTCGGTGCCAAATTCCTTCGCGATCGCCGACAGCATGAAGACCAACAGGAAGTAATCGAACGCGTCGAGCGTCCAGCCGAGATAGCTCGCCCAGATCGAATGGACTTGGCTGCGATTCAGTCCCTTGAGTTCGGTGACCAGCGACATCCGGCTCTCCCCTGTGCCGGGCAGGGGCTACGCGAAACCGGGCGTCCATACCAGCCGTCAGCGCGCGACGCCGGCACCAAAGCGGTAGACGAGTTGCCCGCCTTGCCACGCGCCGGCGATCAACGCGACGAAGCCGGCGAACCCGCACAGAGCAGGGCCCAGGATCGACCCGGTCCCCGGCGCCAGACCGTGGCTGCGCCACACGAACGCCACCGCGTAGAGCAGCCAGGCCAGCCCCATCAGCGCCATGTGCCGCTGCGCGACCGGCAACAACTCGTCGTCGAGTTCGGCATAGTCGAGCAGACCCGCGGTCATGGTGACCAGTGCCACCGCGCCGCCGCCGCCGATCGCCAGCCAGGCGATCGACCGCGCGCCTTCGATTCCGCCCAGGGTCAGTGCGTCTGCCAGGCTCCCGGCCGCCCACAGCGCGATCGGGAAATGCACCAGCATGGGGTGAAGCGGGTGACCGAACAGACGCATCGACCGGTCAGACCAGCTCGAACGCGGTCCCGGCGAGCAGCAGGAACCCGATCACCGCGACACCGGCATGGATGACGACGACCGCCTTCGGCCCGGGCTGCTTGCGCAGGTGGAACGAAGCGAGGAGGAACCCACCAAGCGCCGCGACCACCAGGATGGCGAGCGCGATCGGTGCCATGCCCTTGGCGCCGTGCACAACGGCGAGCAGTACCAGGACCAACCCGGTCGCGCCGAGGGCCGCGTGGATCAACGACAGGGCCCAGGGCGCGAACAGCCCGCGCAACACCGACGCGGCCATGATCAATCCGCCAACCGCCGCGATGGCGAAGACGATAACGGCATAAACCAGCATGACATCTCTCCCCTAGGTTTCAGCCCATTGGATGGGATGGGGAGACAAAGGTTCCCGTAAATTCCTCAGCGGTCGGGCAGGGGGGCTTCGCTGTCGAGCCGGTCGATCACCGTGGCGGTGATCCGCGCGCAAGCGCTGCCCAGGAACGAGAACGCCTCCGCGATCGTCGCGCGCAACCGGTCGTCGAGCGCGGCGCGCATCAGCCGGCGCGCGCGGTGCAGCCGCGTCTTGACCGTGGCCTCGGCGATATCGAGCGCGGCGGCGGTCTCGGCGGTGTCGCAGCCATGGACGTCGCGCAGGATGAAGGTCAGCCGGAACGGCTCGGGCAGGTCGTCGATCGCTGACTCGATCATCCGGCGCAGATGAATCGTCTCGGCTGCCGCCTCGGGGGTCGGCACGCCGGGCGGCAGCGGAAAGGCGATGATCGCCGCGCCCGATCGCTGTGCCTGCTCGATCGCGTCGATCTCGACCGTCGGCCGGCGCGCCCGCAGCCGCCCGCGTGCCTCGTTGACGACGATCCGGGTCAGCCAGGTCATGACATCGGCATCGCCGCGGAACCCGGCGATCGCACGGAAAGCACGCAAATAGCTTTCCTGCAGCACGTCTTCCGCTTCGGCTTCATCGCGGACGATGCTGCGCGCGACGCGAAACAATTGCTGGTTGCCCCGTGTCATGATCGCGCGGAACGCGTCGTGATCGCCGGCCCGGGCGCGGTCGATCAGCCCGATTTCATCGCGGACCGGTGAAGAACGAAGGAGGGTCATCGTTCCATTGGATGCAATCGCCCGGAAAAAGGTTCCCGCTCAGGCACGGCGCAGCGTCCGGTTGCGCGCCGTCCGCCACGCCAGCAGCGCGAGGATTGCATAAGCGAACAGCCCCAGCCAGCCGGTCGAAACCGGCGCGGGACCTGCCTCTGTCGGTTGCGGCGTCGTCCAGTTGATCGCCTGGAGCACCGCCATGCCCAGCGCCAGCAGCCATGGCGACCATTTGCCCGCCGGCCCGGTCGCGCGCGTCCGGCTGACGAAGAACCACAGCCCGCCGAACGCGAAGGCGAGTTCGAGCGGTATCTCGATCCATGGGTGATTCCACAGGCCCAGCCCGAGTTTCGGCGGGCTCCCCGCGAGGGTCAGGTCGGGGCGATGCACCAGCAGGTCGATCAGCCAGTGCGACACCACCACCGCGCCGCCGATCGCGCCCGCGGTCCATGATCCGCGCAACAGCCGGACGACGATCGCGAACAGCACAGCCCAACCGATCGCGCCGGCCAGGCTGTGGGTCCAGGGCATGTCGTACAGGTCCATGCCGTTCATCACGGTGGCGCCGGGCAGCATCCGCATTTTCTCGACGCCCAGGATCAGAAAGCTGAAGAAGGCGATGTCGACGAGCTGTGCGGCGACGAACAGGGCGCCCAGCTTTGGCGATTTGGCCGACGTCGCGGCAGCGAATGCCGGCGCATAGTGACCGATGAACATGAAGCGCCTCCCGCTATCTAAAGCCCTCTCCCGTTTACGGGAGAGGGTTGGGTGAGGGTCTCCTTTCTGCTTCCAAGCGGCTCTCGCCCAAAAGAAGAAAGAAGCCCCCCACTCTCCCATCGCTCCGCGACGGGCCCCCCCTCTTCCGCAAGCGGGAGAGGGTTTTCGCCCTCCGTCACTCCGTCTTGCCCGCTTTCCAATCTGCGATCGCGCTGCTGTACTGGCTCGATCCCTTGAGCCGCGCCATGTAGGTGATCGGTCGTTTCGACGCGAACGGGATGAAGTCGAAATTGCTCAGCGACCCGCGCGCGCCGCAATAGCCGCGGCAGCTGCCCTCGCCGTCGTCGAGCAACAGGCTCTTGCCCTTGGCCGATATCGTCAATCGGCACGTCGGGCCGCCGTCGTACATCGGCTGTTTCTCGGTATAGACGAACTTGTCGCCGACCGCCTTGGCGATGCCGGTGATGCCGCAGCTATGGCCATTGTAGAACGCGAGGTCGGCGCGGAAATAGGCATGCGTCGCATCGACCGGTACGATCTCGACGACATCGTCGGACCAGAATTTCGAGCCGTCGACCATCCCATTCTGGAAATGCTTCGAATAGCGCCCGGCGAGCGAATTGACCGGGGAGGCGGGTGCCGCGGCGATCGCCGCCAGTCCGAGCAGGATGATCGCTTTCCGCACCACGCCCCTCCACTCTATCGGGTCAGGCCCCTTGCCTATCCAACCATTCTTCGAGCCATTTGATCGTGTACTGGCCCTGCTGGAATTCCGGATCGTCGAGCAATGCCTGGTGGAGCGGGATGGTGGTCTTCATCCCCTCGATCACGAATTCCTCGAGCGCGCGGCGGAGACGCCGGAGCGCGCCCTGGCGGGTCGTGCCGTAGACGATCAGCTTGGCGATCATCGAATCGTAATAAGGCGGCACGCGATAGCCGGCATAGAGCCCGCTATCGACGCGGACGTTCATCCCGCCCGGCGCATGATATTGCTTCACCAGCCCCGGCGACGGCGCGAAGGTGCGCGGGTCCTCGGCATTGATGCGGCATTCGATCGCATGGCCGCGGAACTGCACGTCCTGCTGGCGCAGCGTCAGCGGATGCCCTTCGGCGATGCGGATCTGTTCGCGGACGAGGTCGAGGCCGGTGATCGCCTCGGTCACCGGATGTTCGACCTGGAGCCGGGTATTCATCTCGATGAAGTAGAACTCGCCGTCTTCCCACAGGAATTCGATCGTGCCGGCGCCGCGATAGCCCATCTCGGCCATCGCCTTGGCGACGATCCCGCCCATCCGCTCGCGCTCTTCGGGCGTGATGATCGGGGAGGGGGCCTCTTCCAGCACCTTCTGGTGGCGGCGCTGTAGCGAGCAGTCGCGTTCGCCGAGATGGATGGCATTGCCGTTGCCGTCGCCGAACACCTGGAACTCGATGTGGCGCGGATTGCCGAGATACTTTTCCAGATAGACGGTGGCGTCGCCGAACGCAGCCTTGGCTTCGCTGCCCGCCTGCTGCATCTGGGTTTCGAGCTCTTCGGGCGAATTGACGACCTTCATGCCGCGCCCGCCGCCGCCCGACGCGGCTTTGATGATCACCGGATAGCCCGCCGCCTCGGCGATCTTCTTGGCCTCGGCGATATCGCTGATCGCGCCGTCCGAGCCGGGAACCAGGGGCAAGCCGAGCGCGCCGGCGGTGCGCTTGGCCTCGATCTTGTCGCCCATCGTCCGGATGTGCTCGGGCTTGGGCCCGACGAAGATGATGCCGTGCGCCTCGACGATCTCGGCGAAACGGGCATTCTCCGACAGGAAGCCATAGCCCGGATGGATCGCATCGGCATGGCTGATCTCGGCCGCCGAGATGATGTTCGGGATATTGAGATACGATTCGGTCGCCGGCGGCGGCCCGATGCAGATCGCCTCGTCGGCCAGCCGCACGTGCATCGCGTCGGCATCGGCGGTCGAATGGACCGCGACCGTCTTGATCCCCATTTCATGACACGCGCGGTGGATACGCAGCGCGATCTCGCCGCGATTGGCGATCAGCAGTTTCTTGATTTCGGGCATGCCCGCCTGGCTTACTCGACCACGACCAACGGCTGGTCGAACTCGACCGGCTGGCCGTTCTCGATCAGGATCGCCGACACCGTGCCACCAATGGGCGCCGTGATCGGGTTCATCACTTTCATCGCCTCGATGATCACCAGCGTTTCCCCGGCAGCGACCTTTTGTCCGACCGCGATGAACGGCTTCGCTTCGGGGTTCGCCGCCAGATAGACGGTGCCGACCATCGGCGACTTGACCGCGTTGGCGGTGTTGGCGGCGGGCGCGGGATCGGCGGCGGCCGGTGAGCTCGGCGCGGCCGCGGCAGGTGCCGCGCTCGCTGCCGGCGCGGCATAGCTGACCGGCGCCGCGGCAACGGCATGCACTTCGCGCGCGACGCGGATGCGGCGGTCGTTGTCCTCGACCTCGATCTCGGTCAGGTTGCTTTCGTCCAGCAAAGCCGCGAGCTGGCGCACCAGCTCGACATCGACTCGCATGCCCCCATTGGTCTGATCGTCTGCCCTTCGACCCGTCGTCTGCCCCCTGGCGGGCGACTTCAAAGGCGCGCCCGGTGGCGGCGGCGGGCGGC
>NZ_JBQCCN010000309.1:0-12765 GCF_051962185.1 Sphingomonas sp. | reverse complement strand
CCGCCTGTTCGAGATGCGCACGCCGCTCGAGGCGGAAATGGCCGAGCTCGCCGCCGCGCGGCGGAGCAAGGACGATCTCGAGGCGATGTCGGATGCGATCGACGCGCTGATCGGTTCGTCCAACGTCGACGCCGCGGTCGACGCCGACACCGCCTTCCATGCCGCGATCGCGCGCGCCACGCGGAACGTCTATTTCGTGCGCTTCACCGAATTCCTCGGTATTCGCTTGGTGCCGCCGCGTACCGTCTATCTGCGCAACACCGACGACGTCCCGCGCGAGGAATATGTCCGCGCGATCGCCGACGATCACGCCGCGATCTTCACCGCGATCCGCCGCCAGGACCCGTCCGCCGCGCGCAACGCGGCGCGGGCGCATATGTACAAGAGCATGGAACGGCACGAGCTGATCCGCGGCGTCTTCTCGGCGGAGGAAATGGCGCGGGAATAGAGTCAGGTCACGGGACAGAGTCCCACCGACCTCTTTTCCTCCAACCGTCACCCCGGCCTTGTGCCGGGGTCCACCGTCCCACAGAGCCTACGCATGCGGCTCCGTGGATGCCGGCACAAGGCCGGCATGACGGTGTGGGTTGGATTTGCGAATCCACGGCCTCCGCTTTTTTCCCCGCAAACACTGGTCAGTTCCAACAACTTCGCTAGGGTGCGCCCCGTTTCCACGGGGCTGAAACATCCAGCAGAAAAGGGGCGCGCGATGGCGAAGGACCAAATTCGGGGTCGGTCGGGGGCGCGACGCGCCTGGTTGGGGAGCCTGTCGGCGCTGACCCTCGCGACGGCGGCGCTGGTCGCCAGCCAGCCGCTCGGTGCGCAGACCGTCGGCACCGCGGCGACCGAAAAGGCCTTCGACGCCCAGATCAGCGCCGCCGACCAGCTTGCCTGGCTCAAAGAAATGTCGTCGGCGCCCAACCATGTCGGCAGCCCGCACGACAAGGCCAATGCCGAAATGGAACTAGCCCTCTTCAAGCAATGGGGCTGGGACGCGCATATCGAGACCTTCAAGGTCCTCTATCCGACGCCGATCTCTACCACGCTGGAGCTGATCTCGCCCGACAAGGTGACGCTCGGCGGGCAGGAGCCGCAGCTCGGCCCCGACAAGCTCGACGGCGCGCTGCCGCCTTATGTCGCCTATCAGGGCGATGGCGATGTCACTGCCCCGGTCGTCTACGTCAATTACGGCATGCCCGACGATTACGAAGCGCTCGCGCGGCGCGGGATCAGCGTGAAGGGCAAGATCGTCATCGCGCGCTACGGCGGCGGCTGGCGCGGCTTGAAGCCCAAGCTGGCGCAGGAACATGGCGCGGTCGGCTGCCTGATCTATTCGGATCCGGCCGACGACGGCTATGCCCGCGGCGACGCCTATCCCAAGGGCGGCGCGCGGCCCGAGGGCGGCGTGCAGCGCGGGTCGGTCATGGATATGATCATCTATCCGGGCGACCCGCTGACTCCCGGCGTCGGCGCGACCGACAATGCCAAGCGCCTGACGCGCGCCGAGGCCAAGACGATCCTCAAGATTCCGGCGCTGCCGATCTCTTATGGCGACGCGACCAAGATCCTCGCCGGGCTGAACGGCCCGGTGGTGACCGGTCGCGACCGCGGCGGCTTGCCGATCCCTTATCATTGGGGCGGGTCGGACGCGGTCAAGGTCCACCTCGCGGTCAAGTCCGACTGGTCGCTCAAGACGCTCTACGACGTCATCGCGGTAATGAAGGGCAGCACACGGCCCGATGAATGGATCGTGCGCGGCAACCATCGCGACGGCTGGGTGTTCGGCGCCGACGACCCGCTGTCGGGCCAGGTCGCGTTGATGTCCGAAGCCAAGGCGCTCGGCGCGCTGGCCCGGAACGGTTGGCGGCCCGAACGGACAATCGTCTATGCCAGCTGGGACGGCGAGGAGCCCGGCCTGCTCGGCTCGACCGAATGGGCCGAGACGCATGCCGACGAGCTCCAGGCCAAGGCGGTGCTCTACATCAACACCGACGACACCTCGCGCGGCTTCCTCGGCGCGGAGGGCAGCCACACGCTGCAGCATTTCGTCAATTCGATCGCGCGCGACGTTCCCGACCCGCAGACCGGGGTCAGCGTCTACGACCGCCAGCGTGCCGCGATCCGCGCGAGTGCCTATGCGGGCGGCGGGCGCGACGCGCCGGGCGCGCTCGAAGCGGCCAAGGCGGGCGGCGACCTGCCGATCGGCGCGCTCGGTTCGGGCTCGGACTATAGCGCCTTCATCGAGCATCTCGGCATTCCGTCGGTCAATCTCGGCTTCGGCGGCGAAGGCGCGGGCGGCGGCTCGTACCACTCGGCCTATGACACTTATTACCATGTGACCAATTTCGACGATCCGGGGCTGGTCTATGGCGCGACCTTGTCCAAGGTGGTCGGGCGGATGGTGCTGCGTTCGGCCTCGGCGCCGCGCGTGCCAATGCGCTATGGCGACTTCGCCTCGACCGTCGCGCGCTATGTCGGCGAAGTGAAGAAGCTCGACACCGATCAGCGCGAACAGGATCGCGCGCTCAAGGACCTCGGCCGCGACGATGTCTTCAAACTGGCCTCGAGCCCGGTCGATCCTACCATCGCTCCCGAGGACAGGGGCGTCACGCCGCTGATCGACATGCTCGCGCTGGAGGATGCGTCGGACCGGCTGACCCGCTCGGCGCACGCCGCCGACGCCGCGCTCGACCGCGCTTCGCCCGACAAATTGGCGCGGGTGGCGCCGCTGCTCAACGGCATCGACCAGTTGTTGCTCGACAAGAACGGTCTGCCCGGCCGGCCCTGGTACCGCAACCTGATCTACGCACCGGGCACACTGACCGGCTATGGCGCCAAAACGCTGCCGGGGGTCCGCGAGGGGATCGAACAGCGCCGGTTCGACGACGCCAGGGAATATGTCGCGAAGACCGCGGCGGCGCTCAATCGCTATGCCGACCGGTTGGACGAGGCCGTCAAGCTGCTCAAGAGCTGAACTGCCGCCGCTCACTGCGGAGAGCTGTGTTTTTCATCGCCTCCCCGGCGAAGGCCGGGGCCCCGTGGCAACACGCTCAAAGCGGCGAGCCGCCATCTCGGCCTCTTCGATACTGGGCCCCGGCCTTCGCCGGGGAGGCGTTTGAGATTGATGGCGCTAAATCAAATCTCGGTTCGCCAGCGCGGTCACTGGCTTACTCGGCTTCGGGCTGCTCCAACGCGGCGAGCGCATCGCCCAGATCGCCGCCGGCATCGGTCAGCCGCTTCGCTGCGTCCTGCGCACTGAGCCCGCGCGCGACGAGCACCGCACGTCTCAGGTCGTCGTCGGCGAGCGCCAGCGCGTCGGCCGCTCGCGCTTCGTCGATCCCCGCGAGCGACGCGACCATCCGCCGCGCGCGCTGCACCAGTTTTTCGTTCGAGATGCGCATGTTCACCATCATCCCGCGATGGACCAAGCCGCAGCGCAGCATGATCGCGGTCGACAGGATGTTGAGCGCGGCCTTTTGCGCGGTGCCGGCCTTCATCCGGGTCGAGCCCGCGACGATCTCCGACCCGGTGTCGGCGACGATCGGGTGATCCGCCGCCGCCAGTAGCGGCGTGCCGGGATTGTTGGCGATGGCGATGGTCAGCGCGCCAAGCTCGCGCGCCGTTTCCAACGCCACCACGGCATAAGGCGTGCGGCCGCTCGCCGCGACCGAGATCAGTACGTCGTTCGGGCCGATCTCCGCGGCGAGGGTTTCTTCCCGCGCCACCGCGACATTGTCCTCCGCGCCCTCGACGCTGCGCAACAGGGCGCCAGTGCCGCCGGCGACCAGGAAGACCAGCCGTTCCGCCGGCCAATCATAGGTCGGGGTCAGCTCGACCCCGTCCTGCACCGCCAGCCGGCCCGAGGTGCCCGCGCCGGCGTAGACCAGCCGCCCGCCCCGGCGCAGCCGCGCGGCCGCGGCATCGGCCGCGGCGGCGATCGCTTCGGTCTGCCCCTTCAGCGCGGCGACCGCGGCGAGCTGCCCTTCGAGCATAGCTTCCACCGCCGACGCGGTCGGCCAGCGGTCGATGTCCACGAAGCGGGGATCAACAGTTTCGGTGGGCATCGGGACCTCGACGGCAAAAGGCGAATGTGAGCGGCCCTGATTACCGGGAGCGGCGCGGCGCGCAAAGGATCGCGACTATAACCTGGATGACGCTATCCATAACCGCGAGGATCGCCGGGTCAGATTGAGGCTCGACACCGCGCCGGCCATCCGCAATGCCTGATGCATGCGAGCGACGAGACCAGGTCGAGCGGCAAGCAACGCGGTTCCGCGCCTCAGGGGGAAACAGGGCCGTGGCTGAGATCTTCCTCGGCGTCGACGCCGGCGGCAGCCATTGCCGCGTCCGCGTGACCGATGCCCGGGGCGAAGTGCTGGGCGGCGCCGAAGCCGGGCCGGCCAATACCCGCATGGGCCTCTATCCTTTGTACGACCGGCTGCTGAGCGTCACCGCCGACGCGCTGCAGAATGCCGGCATTCCCGAGCAGCGTTGGGGCGAGGTCGCCGCCGGCATGGGCATCGCCGGCATTCGCCGCCCGGGCATATCCAAGGCGCTAGCGGCGCTCGATTTCCCCTTCGCCAGCGTCACGCTCGACAGTGACGCCGCGATCGCCAACCTCGGCGCGCATAATGGTGCCGACGGCGCCATCCTGGTGCTCGGGACCGGTTCGATCGGCTTCGGCCAGGTCAGGGGCGAGCGTTTCACCGTCGGCGGCTACGGCTTTCCGATATCGGACGAGGGCAGCGGTGCTGCGCTCGGGTTGAGCGCGGTGCGCCATGCGCTCAGGGCAATGGACGGGCGGACCAAGCGTACCCTGCTGTCCAAGGAAATCGCCGGGCGGTTCCGCCACGACACGATGCGCGCGATCGCCTGGATGGATCAGGCCGCGCCCGCCGATTACGCCTCCTTCGCGCCGCTGGTCATGGATTATGCCGAGGCCGGTGACGAGATCGCGCTGTCGATCGTCGAAGACGCGGTGCTCCATGTCGAGCGCTTCATCGCGACGATCTTCGCGCGCGGCGCGCCGCGGCTGGCGCTGGTCGGCGGGCTGTCGGCGCGGCTGCGCCCCTGGCTTCGCGTCCGTACTGCCGAGCGCCTGAGCGACCCGCTCGGTGATCCGGTGGCGGGCGCGCTGTTGCTGGCGAGAGGGATCGAAGGCGAATGAACAATCGGACCGAGCGGAAGAAAGACACTCTCTGGCTTGCCGCGGCCGCCGGCGCCCTGCTTCTGGTCGGCCAGCCCGGCCCCGCCGCCACACCGTCGCCCACGCCCGCGCGGCAACTGGTGGTGGCGACCACTGATCAGGACAGGCGCTTCGCGCCCGCTTTCGCCGAGGTTGATTCCTGGGTCGCCAAGAAAGCCTTTCCCGGCGCGGTGCTGGCGGTCGGCCAGCACGGCCGGCTGGTCGCGCTCAAGGCGTTCGGCAAGCTCGATTCGGCGCCAGACGCACCGCCGATGCCGGTCGACGCGATCTTCGACCTCGCCTCGCTGACCAAGGTCATCGGCACCACCACCGCAGCGGAAATCCTCTACGACCGGCACAAGCTCGATCTCGACGCGCCGGTGGTGCGCTATCTGCCCGAATTCGGCGGCACGCCGGGGCACGACCGTATCACCGTGCGCAACCTGCTCACCCATAGTTCGGGGCTGCAATCGGCGGACGGGCTATGGCGGAACGCCAAGGATCGACAGGGTCTCCTGCGCCAGATCTACGCCGTCCCCTCGCTCACCCCGCCCGGGACCAAATATGTCTATCGGGACACCAATATCATCCTGCTCGGGGAGATCGTCGAGCGCCTGTCCGGCCTGCCGCTCGATCGCTTCCTGCAGCGTGAGGTGTTCGGGCCGCTCGGCATGAAGGACACCGGCTTCCGGCCGTCGAGCGCCTTGCTTTCCCGAATCCCGCCGACCGAGCAGGACGATACCTTCCGCCACATGCTGGTGCATGGCGTCGTCCATGACGAGAATTCCTATGTGATGGGCGGCGTGGCGGGTCATGCCGGGCTGTTCTCGACCGCGCGCGACCTGGCGACCTTGGCCGAGCTCTATCTCGACCATGGCAGCTATCGCGGCAAGCGGCTGATCAAGGCGAGCACGATCGCCTTGTTCGAAACGCCGCAGAACATCCCGCCCGGCAGTTCGCGCGCGTTGGGCTGGGACATGCCGACGCCGGGCGGCTTTTCCGGCCCGCTCGCCTCGCCGCATGCGATCATCCACACCGGCTTCACCGGCACCTCGATCTATATCGATCCCGATCGCGACGCGTTCATCATCCTGCTGACCAATCGGGTCAATCCGACCCGCAACAATCCGCTGATCGGCCAGGCGCGGCCGGCGATCCATACCGCACTGCTGTCGGTGCTCGACGGCGCGGCGGCGACGAAATGATCGCGCGGCTCGTCGTCCTGCTGATCGCGCTGATCGTGGCGATGCCCGCCGCAGCGCGCGTCCATACCGGGATCGACGTGCTTGAGGATCAGCATTTCGCCCCGCTGCGCACGATCGCCGCGCGACATGGCGGCCATTTGCGGCTGGCGATTCTCGCCAATCCGGTCAGTGTCGATGGCGCGGGTCGGCGGACGATCGACGTGCTGCGCAACGATGCGCACGCCGCCATTCCCGGGCTGGAGGTCGTCAGGCTGTTCAGCGGCGAGCATGGCATCAACGCCGCGACCGACGACACCAATATCGACGACCGGCTCGACCCGACGAGCGGGCTGCCGATCGTCGGCCTGTACGGCAAGACCGAGGCCGAACGCCACCCGAGCGCCGCTCAGCTCGCGGGACTCGATGCGGTGGTCATCGACCTGCAGGACGTCGGCGTGCGCTACTGGACCTTCCAGACGCTGACCAAATATTTCCTCGAGGCGGCGGCCGCGTCGGGCGTCGAGGTGATCGTACTCGACCGCCCCAATCCGATCAACGGCCTGGCGGTGCAGGGACCGGTCTCGACCGCGGGGCGCGAGGATTACACCACGCCCTCGGCCGAGCCGATGCGCCCAGGCATGACGCTGGGCGAGCTCGCGACGATGTTCAACGCGGAAGACCGGATCGGCGCGCGGCTGACCGTGATCCGCATGACCGGCTGGAAGCGCGGCGATTGGTATGACGACACCGGGCTGTTGTGGATCAACCCGTCGCCCAATCTGCGCAGTGTGACGCAGGCGACCGCATATGCCGGCACCGCGCTGCTCGAAGGGACCAACGTCAACATCAAGGGACCGGCCGGGGCACCTTTCCTCCGCTTCGGCGCGCCGTGGATCAAGGGCATGGAGCTCGCCGCTTATCTCAACGCGCGCGCCATCCCCGGCGTCAGTTTCCTCGCGGTGCGCTACGTCGCGGCGAGCGACAAGCTCTATCCCTACGCCGGTCAGCAGGTGGAAGGCGTCGAAATCCTGATCCACGATCGCGCGCGGCTCGACGCGCCCGAACTCGGCGTCGAGACGGTCGCCGCCTTGTGGAAGCTCTACGGCGCGACATTCCAGATCGATCGCGTCGAGCGGCTGCTCCGCAATCGCGCAGTGTTCGACCGGATCAAGGCGGGAGTCGACCCGCGTACGGTCGCCGCGGGTTGGCAGCCCGAGCTGGCGCTGTTCAAGGCGCGGCGCGCAAGGTACCTCCTGTACTGATGGTCTCTCCCTTCGGTCCCATCGATTGGCTCGTGATCCTCGGCTATCTGGCGTTGCTGGTGGTCGGGGGCTGGTATTTCACGCCGCGCCACACCGGTACCGCGCGCGATTATTTCCTGGCGGGCGGCACCGTCCCGGCCTGGCTCGCCGCCATCTCCGTCCTGTCGGCGACGCAGTCCGCCGCGACGTTCCTCGGCGGGCCGGACTTCGGCTATCACGGCGACTTCACCTATCTCGGCACCAATCTCGGCGGGTTGATCGGCGCGATCTTCGTGGCGCGGGTGCTGATCCCGCGATTCTATGCGGCGCGCGTGACGACGGTGTACGAGCTGTTGACGCAACGCTTCGGCACGGTGGCGACGCGTTGGACCGGGGCGATGTTCCTGGTCGGTCGCGTGCTGGCCAATGGCGCGCGGCTCTATCTCGCCGCGATCGCGGTGGCGATGGTGATGACCTCGACGGTCAGCGCGCACGGGATCGTCATCGCCGCGACCCTGCTGGTCGTTGCCAGCTTCCTGTCGACCTTCGTCGGCGGGTTGCGCTCGGTCTTGTGGATCGACCTGTTCCAGTTCGTGATCTTTATCGGCTCGGCGATCGCGGTGCTGATCTTCCTGCGGCTGGCGATCCCGGCGACCAATGCCGAGATCATCCACGGCCTCGCGCATGCGCCAGGCGGGGTCGACAAATTGCGCTTGTTCGACCTGTCGCTCGATCCGTCGCAGCCCTTTTCGCTGCTGGCGATCGTCACCGGGATCGCGTTGCTCTACATCGCCTCGTCGGGGCTCGACCAGGACACCACGCAGCGGCTGCTCGCTTGCCGCGATGCCCGCACCGGCGCGCGCAGCCTCTATTGGTCGGTGCTGGCGACGGTGCCGGTGGTGGCGATCTTCATCACCATCGGCCTGCTGCTCCACGTCTTCTACGATCGCGCCGAATTGATGGGCGGCGCCACCGCCGTCGCCGGCCAGGCGTTCGACGGCGAGAAGATCAGCATCTTCATGCACTATATCCTGACGCAATTGCCGCCGGGCCTGCGCGGACTGGTGACGGCGGGGATCGTCGCCGCGGCGGTGGCGACGACCAATTCGGCGCTCAACGCCATGTCGTCGGTGCTGGTGCAGGATTTCTATCGGCCGTGGCGCGAGCGGCGCGGGACGGCGGCCGAATATCATTATGTTCAGGCCGGCCGCGCCGGAATGGGCGTGATCGGCGTGGCGATGCTCGCGGTGGCGGTGCTGTCCTTCTATTGGCAGCATTATGCCAAGCTCGGCCTGCTCGAATTCGCGTTGCAGGTCATGGTATTCGCTTATGCCGGGCTGCTCGGCGTCTATTTCGCGGCGGTGCTGACCGGGCGGGGCACGAGCGCTTCGGTCATCGCCTCGCTGATCGCCGGGTTCGTTACGGTGCTGCTGCTCCAGCCGGCGATCGCCACGGCGATCGGCCTGCCGGCGGCTCTGTGTCACCTGGCATTCCCGTTCCAGCTCTGCATCGGCACCGCGATCGCCTTCCTGATCGCGATCGCGCCGCGGGGAAGCGGAGCGAGGGCCGCGAGCGCTCCGATCGACGAAGCGCCCGCGACTCCCTGACCTGAGGTCAGGCGGCGGCGACCACCGCGATTTCGACCTTGAAGGCGGGATCGGTCAGCCGCGCCTCGACCGTCGCGCGGACCGGCTTGCCGTCGGGGGAAACCCAAGGGTCCCACGCCTTGTTCATCGCGTCGAAGTCGGCGATGTCGGCGAGATAGATGGTCGCGCTCAGCAAGCGGGTCTTGTCGGTCCCCGCTTCGCGCAAGAGCGCGTCGATCCGCGCCAGGATCTCCGTCGTCTGCTCGGTGGCGCCTTGGCCCATCGTCGCCTCCGCGCACTGGCCGGCGGTGAACACCAGGCCGTTATAGGCGACCATCTGGTGCATGCGCGTGGTCGGGTGGAAACGCTGGATGTCGGTCATATTGGGTTCTCCTGGTGGCCCCGCTGGCACAAGCGTTGGGGGATATCGGTGTTCAGACCATTCTCCGCCTCAGCCATCCCTTTGGGCCATCCCCCCGACGGGGGATCGAGCATGTCGACAGCGCGGTCCGGATTCGATGCGCCTCAGGCCCAGGCCGAGCCGGCGAGCGCATCCACGGCGCCGCGGATCGTGTCAACGACGAAGGCGCGTTCCGCGTCGACCAGCGGCAGCCGCGGCGAGCGTGTCCATTCGGGCGCTCCATAGACGAGGTTCTCGGCGAGCTTGATGTACTGGACCAGCTTGACGTGGGTATCGAGGTGGAAGCTGGGGGTGAGCATCCGGTAGAGGTCGCGCGCCTTGGCGAATTGCTCGGCGCGGCAGAGGTCGAACAAGGCGACGCATTGCTTCGGCCAGACGTTGGTCATGCCCGACACCCAGCCGGTGACGCCCAATGCCATGCTCTCGACGATCAGGTCGTCGACTCCGCAGAAGATGCTGAACCGGTCGCCCAACGCCACGCGCAAGTCGGTGACGCGGCGGATGTCGCCACTCTCTTCCTTGACGCAGACGATCTCGGGCACGTCGGCCAGCCCGTCGAGCACGTCGGGCGTGACATCGACGCCATAAGCGATCGGATTGTTGTAGATCATGATCGGCAGGTCGGAGGCGCCGGCGACGCCGCGATACCAGGCCGCCGTCTCGCGCTTGTCGCTCTTGTAGCCCAAGCTCGGGAACACCATCAGGCCTTTTGCGCCCCAGGATTTGTAGAGCCTGGCATTGGCGCGCGCGGTGTCGAGCGTGATCTCGGCAAGGCCCGACAGGACGGGGACGCGCCCGCCGACCGTCTCGACCGCGGTGCGGATGATCGTCTCCCGCTCGGCGAGGGCGAGCGAGGCGTTCTCACCCAGCATCGGCAGGACAATGACGCCCGACACGCCGTTGCCGACCAGCCGGTCGAGGCTCGCGCGCATCGCGTCGAGATCGAGCTCGCCCGCCTGGGTCATCTTGGTCGTCACCGCCGGGAACACGCCCGCCCATTTTTCAGCCACGTCATTCGCTCCTGTTGGATTGTATTGGATACAGTATACAATATAACTTTGGGCGTGTCGATGGGCATTGCCGGATGCGGTCGATTGCGGCACATCGGCGCGGAGAAAGGACGGCGCATGAAGCAGGGCGAGGCGCGATCGGGGCGGTATCGGATCGAACGGCGCAGCATCCCGGAGGGTATCCGCGAGTCGCTCCAGGAACGCATCCTGAGCGGCGAATTCCGCGATGGCGAGGCATTGGTCCAGGATGCGATCGCCGAGGAATATGGCGTCAGCCGTATGCCGGTGCGCGAGGCGTTGCGCCAGCTCGAGGCGTGCGGGCTGGTGTCGATGGAGACGCACAAGGGCGCGGTCGTCACCTCGATCCCGACCGAGCAGGTCGAGGAATTGTTCGAGCTCCGCGCTCTCCTCGAAAGCGACATGCTGCGGCGGGCGGTCCCGCGCATGACCGATGGCGACGTCGCCGAGGCGCGCGAGATATTGGTGGCGCTGGAGGACTCCTACCGGCGCGACGACATGGCGAGCTGGGGGCGGCTCAATTGGGCATTCCACCGCCGGCTCTATCAGTCCGCCGGGCGGCCGCAGACGCTGGCAATCCTGCAGGGCATCAATCTCCAGGTCGAACGCTATATCCGGCTGCATTTGCTGATGACCGACGGGCTGGAAGCGGCCGAGCGCGAGCATCGCGAGATCCTGCGGCTATGCGCGTTGCGCGACGCCAATGGCGCCACCGCCTTCCTGCGGGCGCATATCCTCGATGCCGGGCGCAATCTCGTTGCCGTTCTGCGCCGGGAGCGTGCCGCCGAGGCGCATTGACCGATGGATTGTATCCAATATACATGAAGCCCAATTCAACGCTCTGGCGGGCGCGAGGGGATGCGTCCCCTTGCCGGAAAGGAAGCCCATGCGGTTGCAGCAAGTCGTCACGGTCGTCGGCGTTCATGCCGAGGGCGAGGTCGGCCGCGTCATCACCGGCGGGGTGATCGCGCCGCGCGCGGCATCGATGTTCGAGCGGCAACAGGCGTTCATCCGCGATCAGGACTGGCTGCGCGGGATGCTGCTGTCCGATCCGCGCGGCAGCGTGAACGCCGCGGTCAATCTCGTCACGCCGCCGATCTCGCCCGACGCCGATATCGGCCTGATCGTGATCGAGTCCGATTATTATCCGGCGATGTCGGGATCGAACCTGATGTGCACGGTGACCGCGGTGCTCGAGACGGGCATGGTGCCGATGGTCGAGCCGGTGACGCGGCTGACGGTCGATACGCCGGCGGGGCTCGTCCAGGTCGTGGCCGAATGCGACAATGGCAAATGCCGCCGCGTGTCGTTCCGCAACGTCCCCGCCTTCGTGTTGCATCGCGACGCGACGGTCGAGGTGCCGGGGCTGGGGAGCGTGACGGTCGACGTCTCTTATGGCGGGATGATCTACGTGATCGTCGAGGCCGAGCGGCTCGGCTTCACGCTGGCCCGTGAGGAGGCGCGTGCGCTGGTCGAGATGGGCGAGGGGATCAAGCTCGCCGCCGCCGAGCAATTGCCCTCAGTCCATCCCGACAATCCCGGCATCCACACGATCAACCAGACCTTGTTCGCCGGGCCGTTGACCGAGCGCAACGGGGTCAAGACCGCGAAGAACGCTGTCGTCGTCTCCCCTGGGCGGATCGACCGCAGCCCGTGCGGCACCGGCAGTTCGGCCCGCATGGCGCTGATGCACGCCCGCGGCGACCTCGCGGTCGGCGAGCGCTTCGTCCACACCTCGATCCTCGACACCGAATTCGCCTGCGGGATAGAGGCGGAGACGGCGGTCGGCGGCGGCCCGGCGGTGGTGACGCGGGTCGCGGGGCGGGCGTGGCTCACGGGGGTCTCGCATTACGGGACCGATCCCGACGATCCCTTCCCGCACGGCTACCGGCTCAACGATACCTGGCTGGCTTGCTGACAGGAGGGGACGCTCAAGCGATCAGCAGTCCCGCCCCGGCGAAGGCCGGGGCCCAGGTGCATTGGCCTCTCGATCGCACAGCGCCATCGCCTGTTCTTCGATACTGGGCCCCGGCCTTCGCCTGGGTGGATGGATGCAAAGTTCGCGAATTTGCTGACGAGTAGTCGGCATCGACACAGTGATAATTGTACTGTAGTGAGAT
>NZ_JBQCCN010000308.1:0-3405 GCF_051962185.1 Sphingomonas sp. | reverse complement strand
GACGCCGACCCGCTGGCGATGCTCGAGGCCGAGACCGAGGAGCAGGTCAAGGTGATCGGCAAGCCCAACATGATGGAAGCGGTCGCGGCCAACATGCAGAAGCGCCCGGCGGTCTTCGACGACTGACCCTTGATGCGCGCGGGGGCATGACGCGTTTCGCGTCGTTTTTGCGCACGCATCCCGCCGGTTCAGGGTCCGATTGCGTCCGGCCAACCGTTCCCGGTGTTGGCTCGGCGCCATTTCCTGACCAGCGGGCGATTCCACCCGTTTCGATGTGGCCATGGGCGGTCGCGAGTCCGCTGGCTCGCACCCGGCAACGACAGGAATCCGACAATCCTTCGTCGAAAAAAGCCGGTATGCGGCGATTCCGCCACCGTGCTTGGGCCATTGCGCAAAACATAATACATTGATCGTGCGACGAATCCAAAATCCATCTCCCATTATGGGTAGATTTTGATTGCATCTGGTCCGGAATGGGCTCTTTCTTGTCAAATTAAGCGAGGGAGGGTTACCATGAGTCGTGCCATCGTTTTGGCGGCGATAGGTGCCGCTTGTCTTACGGCAACTGTCGGTATTGCCAAGCAATACAAAGACTACACGCCTCAAAAGGGGTTGTGGGAAGTCAACGCGATCGAAGTCGATCCCAATCATGTCGACGATTATCTGACCGGCCTTCGCCGGTCGCAGGTTCCCGGGTTCGAGGTGATGAAGGCCCATGGCATCATCGATTCGTACAAGTTCCTGGTGCGCAACGGCTATAACAAGGGCGCGCCGAGCGTCCTGATCATGACGCACTTTACCAGCGCCGCGATGCTCGAGCCCGATCAGGCGCGCGATCAGATGATCGAAAAGGAGATTCTCGCCAGGTTCAGCGAGGCCGACGGCAAGGCCGCGGTGGCCGGGTACGAGAAATACCGCTCGTTCATCGACGATGGCATGTGGTCGGAGGTCACGATGGCTCCATGAACGGCACGGCCCCGGCGCGCGTCGCGGTCCGGGGCCATGCTGCACGATGGCACTTGCCGATCCGCCTGCGCGCGGCGAAGGCTGGCCGGCATGAACGTTTCCGACGCCATCGCGGCGCGCCGGTCGGTGCGCGGGTTCCTCGACACGCCGGTCGATCCGGCGCTGCTCCGCGACATCGCGGTCAAGGCGGCGCGCGCGGCGAGCGGAGGTAATATCCAACCCTGGCATGTGGATGTCGTCGCCGGCGATAGCCTTGCCGCGCTCAAGGCGATCATGAGGGCGAAGATCGGCGCGGGCGAGACCGAGGCGCCGGGCTACGATATCTATCCCAGGGAATTCGTCGCGCCCTACCGCGCCCGTACCTTCGCGGTGGGCGAGGCGATGTACGGCCACATCGGCATCCCGCGCGAGGACAAGGCGGCGCGGCGGTCGTGGTTCGCGCGCAATTTCCAGTTCTTCGGCGCGCCGGCGGCGCTGTTCTGCACGGTCGATCGCCGCATGGGGCCGCCGCAATGGTCGGACCTCGGCATGTATCTGCAGAACGTCATGCTGCTCGCGGTCGAGGCCGGCCTCGCGACCTGCCCGCAGGAATGCTGGGCGATGTATCCGGAGACGATCGAGCGCTTCCTGGGCACGCCGGCCGACCGCATGCTCTTCTGCGGCATGGCGATCGGCTATGAGGACACGAGCGACGCCGCCAACCGCCTGCGCACCGACCGGGCGCCGGAGGAAGAGTGGTTGAGCGTGCGCACCTGACTCTTCTTCGTCATGCCGGGCTCGTCCCGGCATCCACGGCGCCGCGAGCACAGGACAGGCGGCTCAGTGGACCCCGGCACAAGGCCGGGGTGACGGCGTGGATATGGCTCGCCGAAAGCACGAAGGCCTTGCCTAGTTCGGCGGGATCATCGAGCCTCCGCGAATGACCCACGTCCGCTTCCTGGCCGCCGCCCTTGCGGCTTGCCTTTTCCTCCCCGCACCCGTTGCCGCACGCCCGACCTCCGCCGCCACCACCGGCGAACACCGGTTCGCCGTCGGCAAGGTCCATCTCTGGTACCGCGTCGCCGGCAAGCCCGGCGGCGTGCCCGTCATCTTCCTCCACGGCGGCCCGGGCGAGGGCAGCCAGACCTTCGCGCATTACGCCGGCCCGGCGCTCGAGAAGCGGCTGCGCATGGTCTATCTCGACCAGCGCGGCAGCGGGCGGTCGGACCGGCCCAAGGCGGCGGACAATTATTCGATCGCGCAACTCGTCGACGACATCGAGGCGCTGCGGCGGCGGCTCGGCGCGCCCAGGATCGACCTGATCGGCCATTCGTTCGGCACCATCCTCGGTCTCGAATATGCCGCGCGCTATCCCGATCGTGTCGCGCATCTCGTCCTCGCCGGCGCGGTGCCCGATCTGCCGCGCGCGATCGACCTCCAGTGCGCGGCGCTGGAGAAGAGCGACCCAGCCGCCTTCGCCCGCGCGACGCGGGAAACCAGGCCGGGCGCCTATCCGCGCTGCGACGTGTTCAGCGCCTATGACGGCGACGCCATGTCGGCGGCGATCCACCGCAACATGTATCCCGACCCCGAAACCGGCCGCAAAGTCGATGCGCTGGATTCGGCGAACGGCCTCGGCAATAGCGGCGAACTGGGCAGCGCGCTCGGCGCCAAGGGGCTGTGGAGCTACCGCTTCACCGGCACCGCCAAGGTCACCGCGCCGACCCTGGTCATCGCCGGCGGCCGCGACTTCCAGGCGGTCGAGGCACCGCAGCGCGATCTCGCCAAGGCGCTGCCGCACGGCCGCTTCCTGCTCTACCCGCAGGACGGCCATTTCATGTTCGTCGAGCAACCACAGCGCTTCGCGAAGGACGTCGCGGCATTTCTGGGGCGGTAGCTACCAAGCGCGAAGCGCAACCTCTTTTTCTTCGTGACTTTGTGTCTTTGTGCGAGGTCATCTTTCTCGCACGAAGACACAAAGCCACGAAGATGAAGGGGCGTGATCCAAGCGGGCCCTTTCCTGACGGATGAGCACCAGAAATCCTCCCCATCTATGATGGCGAGGATTTGACATGGCTTCCGCGCCGCTATCCCTCGGACCGGCCTCCACCCTCGCGATCGCGCTCGTAACGATGCTTGACCGGAAACGGCGGCAGCCACGCTTCCCGCCGGATGGTCCACAATTCGTAGGTCGGCACGAACTGGTCGGTCGCGTCGAGCGATCCCAGATTGACCTCGACCTCGTCGCCGCTCCGCCCGAACACCGACGATCCGCAGCGCGGGCAGAAATGCCGCCCGGCATAAGCGTGGGTCGCGCCCTCGACCGTCACCGCCTCTTCCGGAAAGATCGCCGAGGCATGGAACAGCGCCCCGTGATGCTTGCGGCAATCGAGGCAATGGCAGATGCCCACGCGATACGGTTCGCCCGTCGCCACGATGCGCACGTCGCCGCACAGGCAA
>NZ_JBQCCN010000307.1:0-2727 GCF_051962185.1 Sphingomonas sp. | reverse complement strand
GCGCAACGCCTTTTGCATCGATTCGTGGATGTTGCGGCCGATCGCCATCACTTCGCCGACCGACTTCATCGCGGTCGACAGCACCGCCTCGGCGCCCTTGAACTTCTCGAAGGCGAAGCGCGGGATCTTGGTGACGACGTAGTCGATCGTCGGCTCGAACGAGGCCGGGGTGGCGCCGGTAATGTCGTTCTCGATCTCGTCGAGCGTGTAGCCGACCGCCAGCTTGGCGGCGACCTTGGCGATCGGGAAGCCAGTCGCCTTCGACGCCAGCGCCGAGGAGCGCGACACGCGCGGGTTCATCTCGATGACGACGAGGCGGCCGTCTTTCGGATTGACTGCGAACTGGACGTTGGAACCGCCTGTTTCCACGCCGATTTCACGCAGCACCGCGATGCTCGCGTTGCGCATGATCTGATATTCCTTGTCGGTCAGCGTCAGCGCCGGCGCGACGGTGATCGAATCGCCCGTATGGACGCCCATCGGGTCGATATTCTCGATCGAACAGATGATGATGGCATTGTCCGCACGGTCGCGGACCACTTCCATCTCGTACTCCTTCCAGCCGAGCAGGGATTCCTCGATCAGCACCTCGGTGGTCGGCGACGCGTCGAGCCCCTTGCGGACGATTTCGATGAACTCGTCACGATTGTAGGCGACGCCGCCGCCAGTGCCGCCGAGCGTGAAGCTCGGGCGGATGATCGCCGGGAGGCCGACCTTGTCGAGCCCCTCGAGCGCCTCTGCCTCCGAATGCGCGATCGCCGAGCGCGCGCTTTCGAGCCCGATCTTAGTCATCGCGTCCTTGAACTTGAGGCGATCCTCGGCCTTGTCGATCGCCTCGGCATCGGCGCCGATCATGACGCAGCCGAATGTCTCCAGCGTGCCGTCCTGCGCCAGCGCCAGCGCGGTATTGAGCGCGGTCTGCCCGCCCATCGTCGGCAGCACCGCGTCGGGCCGCTCCTTCTCGATGATCTTGGCGACCACCGACGGCGTGATCGGCTCGATATAGGTCGCGTCGGCCAGTTCGGGATCGGTCATGATCGTCGCCGGGTTCGAATTGACCAGGACGATGCGATAGCCCTCTTCCTTGAGCGCCTTGATCGCCTGCGTGCCCGAATAATCGAACTCGCACGCCTGGCCGATGACGATCGGCCCGGCGCCGATGACGAGGATCGAGGAAATGTCGGTGCGTTTGGGCATTATTTCTTTTTACCGAAGAGTTTGGAAGCCCAGCCGGCTGGCTTGGGCTGAGCTGGTATAGGGGCTGGCGTTGGCGGCTGGCGCGTCATGGATGCCTCCCAACCGTCGTAATCTACGCCGTAGCTGTCTGCGAGTTCGCAAAGGTGAAGCAGCGTGGAGGTCCGCCAGCCTTCGCCAATCGCTTCATATCGTTCAGCAATCACACCATCATCGTCGGCAGTGGGGCGAACCGTATATCCGAGTTCGTCCAATGCAGCGCTAAGCGCCGAAAAATTGCCGCCATAGAAGAAATGAATGACGTGACGGGTGTCGCCGAAATCTTCGCCTTGATCTTCAAACACTTTGAGCGTTGCAAGGGCCCACTCGACCTGTTTGAGATTCTCGCTCATTTCAGCCCACCGACGAACCGCTCGAACAGATACAGACTGTCCTGCGGCCCAGGGCTTGCCTCGGGATGGTATTGCACGCTGAACGCCGGCCGGTCGGTCAGTTCGAGGCCGGCATTGGAGCCGTCGAACAGCGACACGTGCGTCTCGCGGACATTGGCCGGCAGGCTGTCGCGTTCGACCGCGAAGCCGTGGTTCATGCTGGTGATCTCGACCAGACCGTCGGACAGGCGCTTGACCGGATGGTTGGCGCCGCGATGGCCCTGGAACATCTTGGTGGTCGTCGCGCCCACCGCCAGACCGATCAGCTGGTGGCCGAGACAGATGCCGAACAGCGGGATCTTGGTCTCCAGCAATTGCTGGATCACCGGCACGGCGTACTCGCCGGTCGCGGCGGGATCGCCCGGGCCGTTCGACAGGAAGATGCCGTCGGGCTTGAGCGCCATGACCTGGTCGAAGGTCGCGGTCGCCGGGACGACGCTGACCTTGGCGCCGGCCTGCACCAGATTGCGGAAGATGTTGCGCTTCGAGCCGTAATCGATCGCGACGACGTGAGGCTTATCTCCCCTCCCCCTTGCGGGAGGGGTCGGGGGAGGGCTTTTCGAGGCGAGCGCGTCGTTGGTGGACACGCCCTACCCTAGCCCCTCCCGCAAGCGGGAGGGGGATTCATTTTCATAGCCGAAGCCGAGCCGCCAGACGCCGCCTTCCCAGCCGTAATCCATCTCGGTGGTGACCGCGATGGCGAGATCCATGCCCTCGAGGCCCGGCCAGGCGCGCGCCATGTCGAGCAGCAAGGGAATGTCGAACTTGCCGTCGGCGGCATGCGCGATGACGCCATTGGGGGCGCCGCCCGCGCGGATCCGCTTGGTCAGCGCACGCGTGTCGATGCCGGCGAGACCGATCCGCGCATGGCGCTTCATCCAGTCGTCGAGCCGCTCTGCCGAGCGGAAGTTCGACGGCGCGGTCACGTCCTCGCGCACGATCATGCCGAGCGCATGGGGGTTATCCGCCTCGACATCGTCGGGATTGGCGCCGACGTTTCCGATATGCGGGAAGGTGAAGGTGATGATCTGACCGGCGAAACTGGGGTCGGTCATGATCTCCTGATAGCCGGTCATCGCGGTGTGGAAGCACACTTCGCCGA
>NZ_JBQCCN010000306.1:0-13369 GCF_051962185.1 Sphingomonas sp. | reverse complement strand
CTCGACATCGTTGTGGCTCGCCGTCACGCGCGCGGCGGCGGCCCGCTTCTTGGCGCTTTCCTGCCCGAACAGGTCGGGCGAAATGGTGACGTCGACGCTCACGGCGCTGCCCGAGAAGTCGAACGCCTTGGTCAGATAATTAGTGGCGCTTGGGGTGGCGCCGGCAGTGACCAGCGGCAGCGTCGACTTGCGCGCGATGCGCAGCAACGCGACCGCCTGATCGAGCCGCGCCCGCGCGCCGGCGAGGTCGGCGTTGTTCGCCTTCCCCTCCGCGATGAGCTTTTCGAGCGGCGGCGCGCCGAGCAGGATGCCCAGCGACCAGCGCGCTGTGGTCGCGGCGGGCACCGGCTCGCGCCAGTCGTCCGACAGGACCGACGGCGGCACCGCGAGCATCGGTTTTGGCGCGCATCCGGCCATCGGCGCAACTATAACGAAGGTTAATACCGCCCGCTTCTTCATCCGGCCGCTGTAAATCGCCCGTCTTAAAGTCACGTTTAAATGCGGTGTCCGGCGGTTAACCGGCTATTAGTCGGACATCGCTAGGCCTGCGGTACGTAATCAGGATAGCGAAACCGCGCGTGACGGAAGCACTGTTCCGACAGGAAGTGATCGAGGAGGGCAGGCAGCGCCTCGCGGGAACGGTGATGGTCGCAGCGCCGCCGTCGGCGCGCATCTATACGATCATCATTTCGACCGTCGCGGTCTGCCTGCTGCTGGCGCTGACCTTCGGCAGCTATGCCAGCACGGCGAGCGTGCGCGGCGTGGTCGCCTATGACAACGGCGTCGCGCGCGTCTATCCGCGCACCGCCGGCGAGGTTCGCGAAATTTACGTGCGCCCCGGCCAGCACGTCTCCGCCGGCCAGCAATTGCTGCGGCTGTCGCTGGCGCAGGGCGAGCGTGGCTTGTCGGCGCAGCTCGACGAACTCGACAAGCAGATCACCGAGATCGATCGACAGCTCTCGCTGGCGACCGCCAGCGAAAAATCGTCATCGGGCGCGATATCCGAACAACGATCGGTCATGACCCAGACGATCACGTCGCTGCAACGCCAGCAAGTGATCGCCGAAGCCCAGGTCAAGCTGGCGCAGTCGGCTGTCGACCGCAACGTGCGCCTGGCGAAACAGGGCGCCGGGACACAGCGGCAGGTCGAGGACGCCCGGGCGGACCTGTTGGCCAAGCGCGGCGAGGCGGAGGTGCTCGGCGAGCGCATCATCACCGCGCGCGGTACCGTCGCCGACCTGACGGCGAAATTGTCGCAAGGCGGCCTCGATGCCGGAAAGGCGCGATCGCAACTGCTGGCGCAACGCGCGGCGCTGGCCAACCAGCGCGACGAAATCCAGCGATCCGACAACATCGTCCTCACCGCGCCGGTCGACGGCGAGGTCGGTGACCTGACCGTGGAGATCGGCCGGCACGTCACCGCGGACCAGTCGGTCGTCAGCGTCCTGCCCAAGGCGAGCTCGATGGAAGTCTGGCTGTACGCGCCGTCACGGGCGATCGGCTTCGCCAAGCCGGGACAGCGCGTCCGGCTGCGGTTCGACGCCTTTCCGTTCGAGAAATACGGCTCGGGTGGCGGCGTCGTGCGCGAAATCTCTCCCGTCGCGGTCGATCCGGCGACGGTCGATCCCTCGCTCGAGATCAAGGAGCCGGTGTTCCGGGTCCGCGTGGCGCTGACCTCGACGATTCCGGCGGCGCAAGCCACCGTGCGGCCGGGCATGAGCCTGTCGGCCGATCTGGTCCTGGCGCGGCGGCCGCTCTGGGCGCTGCTGTTCGGACCGCTGGTCGGGAAGATGGGGCCATGAGCATGAACTGGACGGGGAGCGGTCGGGTCCAGCCGATCCTGCAGACCGAGGCCGCCGAATGCGGGCTGGCGTCGCTCGCCATGGTGGCGCGCGCTTATGGCCACAAGGTCGACCTGCCCGGCCTGCGCCGGCTCTATCCGACGTCGATCAAGGGCGCGACGCTCGAGCAACTGATGGCGATCGCGTCGAACCTGGAGCTCGCGCCGCGTGCGGTGCGGCTCGACCTCGACGAACTCGGCCAGCTGCAGATGCCGGCGGTGCTGCATTGGGACCTCAATCACTTCGTCGTGATCGAGTCGGTGCGCAACGGCAAGGCGGTCATTCTCGATCCGGCGCAGGGGCGCAAGATCATGCCGCTGGCGACGGTCGGCAAGCATTTCACCGGCGTCGCGCTCGAGCTCTCGCCGACCGCGGCGTTCAAGCCGATCGTCGCGCAGACCAGGACGCGGCTGACCGACCTATGGAGCCGGTTGATCAATTACCGCAGCACGTTCGCGCGGATCCTCGCTTTGTCGCTGGTCCTTCAGCTGACCGGGCTGCTCACCCCGTTCTACATCCAGATCGTCATCGACGACGCGATCGCCCAGGCCGATTCCAACCTGCTGTTCCTGCTGATGATCGGGTTCGGCGCGGTCTATATCCTCAACGGCATCACCCGTGCGCTGCGCGACTGGGTATTGCTGACCGTCGGCCAGTCGCTGTCGTTCCATATGGGCGGCAATGTCGTTCGCCACCTTATCCGTTTGCCGCTTGGCTTTTTCGAACGGCGCCACGTCGGCGACATCATGTCGCGGATCGGGTCGATCTCGCCGATCCAGTCGCTGCTCACCCGTGGCCTGGTCAGCGTGCTGATCGACTCGATGCTCGTCGCGACCACGCTGATTGTCATGCTGATGATCAGCCCGGTGCTGGCGGGAGTCGTCGTCGTCAGCACGCTCGCCTATCTCGCCCTGTCCCAATTGCTCTACCCGGGCCTGCGCATGCGGTCGCAGGAAGAGATCATCGCGCGGGCCAACGAGGACACCTATCTGCTCGAAACCATCCGCGCCGTCCGCGCGGTCAAGATCCACGGCCACGAGGCGCAGCGCGAAAGCGGCTGGCGCAATCGCTATGCGGAAGTGATTTCGGCATCCTATCGCACCCGCTTGTACGAGATCGGCATCGATCTCGGCGAAAACTTGCTGTTCGGCCTGTCGTTCGTGCTGTGCGTCTATCTCGGGGGCCTGCGCGTGCTGGAAGGCGGCCTCACGGTCGGCACCCTGCTCGCCTTCCTGTCCTATCGCAGCAGTTTCGCGAGCAGCGCTTCCGCGCTGGTCCAGCAATTCCAGAAGTGGCGATTGCTCGGCGTCCATCTCGAACGCCTGTCCGACATCGTCACCGAGCAGAAGGAAGAGTTCCCGGCGCATCAACGGCGTGGCTTGCTGACCGGCCCGGCGATCCGTCTGGAGGACCTCAACTTCGCCTATGACGCCGGCGAAGCGCCGATCCTGGCGCGCGCCAACCTGACGATCCCGGCCGGCTCGTTCGTCGCGGTGATCGGGCCGAGCGGGTCGGGCAAGACCACGCTGATGCGCCTGCTCCTGGGGCTGATGCAGCCCAATTCGGGTAAGATCCTGATCGACGAGATTCCGCTGTCGCCGGCCACCATGTCGGCGTGGCGCGGGCGCGTCGCCGCCGTGCTGCAGGACGATTGCCTGCTGACCGGCACGATCGCCGACAATATCTCGTTCTTCACACCGCATGCGCGCGACCAGGATATCGAGCAGGTCGCCAAGCTCGCCCAGATCCATGACGACATCATGCGCATGCCGATGGGTTATCAAAGCCTGATCGGCGACATGGGCGCGGCACTGTCCTCGGGCCAGCGCCAGCGGATCATGCTGGCACGCGCGCTCTATCGCGATCCCGACGTGCTGTTCCTCGATGAGGGCACGGCCAACCTCGACCCCGAAACCGAGATCCGCATCGCCGACATGGTCACCTCGCTGCCGATCACCCGCGTGGTGATCGCGCATCGCCCGGCGCTGATCGAGCGCGCCGACTATGTCGTGCGGATCGCCGGCGGCCAGGCGGTGATGGAGTCGCGCCGCAAGGATCTGCTGGCGGCACCGGCGGAGTGACGCTCAGAGCAGCGTCGCGCTGCCCGAGCGGACCTTGATCTCCACTTCGACCTGGCTGTCGATCCGCCGCACCTTGAGCGACTTGGCGATCCGCGGGTCGAAGAAGTCCCTGAGCAACGGGGGCCGCTTGGCGGCGAAATAGAATTCCGGATCGTCCATGATGTCGGACGTCGCGGTCAGCCGGAGCTCGTCCTTGCGGGTCACGTCCTCGATCACGCAATAAGCGTATTTCATCCCGGCGTTGCGCAGCGAATAAGCGCGGTGATAGCCGTTCTGAAGCAGCACGCGGCTACCGCTGCGGATCCCGCTCAGAAAATTCGAGCCGAACCCGACCGGCAGCCCCAGCATCGCGAACATCGGCCCCGCGCAATCGTAATCGACCAGTTGCTCTGGACGCAGCAGCACGGTGTCGTGTGCGCGGAAATCGGTCGAGGGCGACGTGAACAGATAGCGGCCGCCGCTAAGGCGCTGGACGGTGACCTGCGGCAGCGCGCGTTCGCGCGGCAGGCAGAAATTGAACAAGGCTTCGGGCGACGGTTTGGCGCCGAGCTTCTGCGCCCGGCCGAAGGTGACGCCGCGCTCGACATGGATCTGCGACACGACGAGCTTGTCGAGTTCCACCTTGCAGATCGTATAAGGCAGGTTGTCGAACGAGCGGCGGAACCAGGGATTGGCTTCCAGCTCGGCACACAGGGGCTGCAGCGCTTTCTCGACCGGTCGGACCTGGATGCGATCGGCGATCCCCGCCTCGCCTTGTTCGAGCTCGTAATAATGATCGTTGGCGGCGCGCCATTCGTCGACCAGCACGCGCGGATCGACCGCGTCACCGCCGATCACCTTGTGCTTCACGAAGTCCAGATAATCGGTCAGCTGCGGCTGCCCTAGCAGCCAGATCAGCTCGAGATCGGTGGCGCTCGCGGCGGCCTTATCCATGTCTCGACGCATCACATGCATAAACCGGCTCCTGCTTCAGTCGGACCGAAGTATATAGGAGCCGGCTTGCGAACTTCTAAACGGCGGGCCTACGCGGCCCGCCCTCAAGTCAGCAATAACGCTGCGACTTGTGCGACTTCGACTTGTTCGACTTCGACTTGTGCGACTTCGACTTGTGCGACTTCGACTTCTTGGACTTGCTGCCGTTGCCACCGCCGCACGACGGCGGGGTGTAGCAGCCACGGCCGCCAGCGCCATAGACATGGTTCAGTTCGTCAAAACGAAGATCACGCATTTTGTTAACTCCCTTTGTCCCACCGGCCGTTGCCGTGTCATTTTTCTATGCCCCTATGGTGCCGAAATCGCTGATTAATTTTCGCGCGCACTGTCCAATTATGTAACGCTTTTTAACTATACTGGTTTAGCATTACGGGAAGGCGCGGCAGCTGTCCGAACGACGCAACGTCGATCAAGCTACGGTGATCTCTGTATAATTCGGCCGCGGGGAAGATAATTCTCACCGTAATCATATCAGTTATTCGGTCATGTATATCTAAAGTTACAGACGAAGAACGCGACAATATCGGGGCCCGGCATTGAGCTTGCCAGCGACTCACCGGACGAGCTTCCACGCGAATTGACGTAGCGATCGTTGCGGCGCAATTGACAGTGAACGTCGCCGCCTGACTGCGACACCAACCTCGCAGATGACCGAGCAGGGCGCGATCGATCCCGAAGAGATAGCCAAGCGCCTGCGACGGGCGGCCGCACGCGGCAATCCAGCCTGGTTGTGGCCCGATATCGACATCGAACGGCGAGCCAGGGCGATGAGCGCAATCGCACGGGCGACACAGGGCGTTCTCGTCGACGGTTGCGCGACGATCGAGGGCGACGCAGCGGCGATCGGAGTGGCCGCTTATGTGTCCGGCATGGGGCCCTTGCTAGGATGGTGGGCCGCGGACGGACGCCTTGCCGCGGATGAGGCGATCACCGCGGCGTTGCGCGAGCATTGGCGGCATAATCGCGACCGCGCCGGGCGCTTGCGGCGTGCCTGTGCGGCGATCACCGGTGCGCTGACTGCGGCCGGGGTTCCCACCGTGGTGCTCAAGGGTCTCGACACCGAAAGCGCCTATTTTCCAGCGCTCGGGACGCGGCCGGCGTCCGATATCGACCTGCTGGTGAGCCCAGAGCAGGTCACGACCGCGGAAAGGATCCTGTGGTCGCGCGGATTGATCCCTACGTCGCGCGGGCGGCTCGAAAGCACCTGGCACGAAGGCGGCGCCCCGGCCCAGCCCAACTCGCTGTACCTCGTCCATCGCGACGATCCCTGGACGGTCGACCTCCATCATTCGCTCGACATAGAGGTCGCCCCGGGCGCGCCGGTCGCGAGGCTCGATATCGGGCGACCGATGGCGACGTCGCGGCGCTGGGGCGATCCGCCGACCGGATACGCGCTCGACCAGCCGCTGCTCGCGCTCCATCTGGCGGTGCATGCCGGGCATGGCCTGCACAACCTGACGCTGGTGCGGCTTGTCGAACTGGTCCTGGTCATCCGCCGCGACTCCGCGTCGGGGCGCTTGTCCTGGCTCGAATTCGACGCGATCGCGGTCGCTTGCGACGCGCTCGGTTATGCCTATCCCGCGCTCGCCTTCGCCGAACAACTCGCTCCCGGCACGGTCCCGCCCGGGGCGCTGGCCGCCTGCGCGCGCGCCGCGCCGCGCCGCGTGGTCGAGGTCGTCCGGCGCCTGACGCCCGCCACGGCGCAACGGCTCGGCCGGCTATCGCTCGCCGAGCATTTCATGTGGACGCGAGGGCCACGCGGCTGGGGAAAACAGCTCGCCGCCGACCTGATCCCGCACAAATCGCTCCGCCGCAGCCTCGAAATCTATCGCGCGCGCGGCTGGCAATTACTCGGCGGCCTGCGCCTCCCCTGACTTGGCCGACGGCCGCAAATGACCGTAGAGCTGGTTGTCGTCGGGGATGATCCGCGCGAGCTTGCGGATGCGGCGCAGCAAATGGGGATCGGCATAGTCCTCCCGCGCCCAGCGCCGCCACGCGGCGACCTGGCCCAATGCCTTTCCCCAGCCGCGCGTGCGGCGGTCGTGGACCGAGGGGAAGCGGCTCTTGAGCACGAGTTCGAAATCGTCGACCCGCGCCTTCAGCCGCGGCTCCAGCCAGGGCGTGTGCGGGTTCTCATGCGTCATCCACGCCACCCATTCGGGCTCGATCCATTCCTCCAGCGTCCCTGGCGTGCCGGCGAGCGGGTCGACATTGCCATAAGTATCACGGCGCTGCGGCGTCGGCGTGTAGAAATAGCTGATCAATTCCATCGCCGGGTTGATGCTTTTCAGACGGCGGATGAAGGCGAGCGTGTTCTCGATCTCGCGCTCGGGCTCGTCGGGATCGCCGAACACGAAGGAGAATTCGGGGACGATGCCGTGCTCGCGGCACTTGGCGGCGGTCAGCGCGATCTGATGGGTGGTCGTGCCCTTGTTCATTTTCTTGAGAATCGCATCCGATCCGGACTCGGCACCGCAGAACACCATGGTCAGCCCGGCCCCCTTCAGCCGCCGCCAGGTGTCGTCGGAAAAGCGGGTCAGCGTGTCGACCCGTGCCTCGCACCACCAGCGCAACCCGAGCGGTGCGAAAGCATCGGCGATCTCGCGCGCATGCGGTTCGTTGAGGAAGAAATTGTTGTCGTAGAAGTGGACCGAATCCATCCCATGGGTTCGCGCGAGGAAGCCGAGATGCTCGGCGGTGCGCGCCGGCGCCTGGACCTTCTCGCGCCGCCCGAACACCGAGATCACGCCGCAGAAATTGCACCCGAACGGACAGCCGATCGACGCCTGATAGACTCCCGATCTGCGCCCGAGGAAGGTCGGGTGAAGATATTGGGCGACGTCGACCTTGTGATAGGGCGGCGCGGGCAGATCGTCGGGGCCGAGCCAGACGCGCTCGGGCGCCTTGAAATGGCTGCCGTCCGCCTCCCGAAAAGCGATGCCGGCGATCGTCTTCGGATCGCGCTTGCCCTCGATCGCCTCGAGCAACTCGGCGAAGCTGTTCTCGCCCTGCCCGCGGATCACCCAATCGACATAAGGCGCATTGAGCACCGGCTCGGGATAGAGGCTGCCGAAATTGCCGCCCCAGATGATCGGGATCGCGGGGAAACGCTGTTTGAGCGCCTTCGACAGCGGCACCGCGCTGACCAGTTGCGGCCCGGGCATGACCGTCAGCGCGATCGCGGTGACCGGGTCGTCGGTGCCGGCACGACTCTCGACCCAATCGCAGATCACGCCGAAGATATTGATATGCGGCAGATTGCCATCGACGATCTCCCAGTTGCGATGCGCGGGAAGCCCGGCGCCGACCGCCATCAGCGACAGCGGGAAGCGGCGGTTGTCGGGGCGCGTGGCGCGCGGGTTGACCAGCAGGATCATGGCCGCTCGGCGACCCACAAATCGAACCGCGATGGGCGCCGCGTCCGGGCGATCGCGGCGCGGAACGGGCGCAGTTCATGAGCGAGCGGGTAGCGCACGCGGATCCGACGCCAGGCGAGGTCGGATGCCGCCGCCAATCGCTCCGGCGTGAGAAACTCGACGAAGGGCAAGGCGAGCAAGGTATCGGCCCGCGTGCCGAATCGGTCGCCGGCCTGCGCCCGCTTCTCCGCGACCATCGCCAATCCATCCCGCTCGCGCGAGTAGAAGGGGGAATCGAGGATCACGACCCGCCCGCCCGGTCGCGTGACGCGCGCGGCCTCGGCCAGGGTCGCCGGCAGGTCGGTGGCATAATGCAGCGCGGCGTTGAACACGGCGACGTCGACGCTCGCCGCGCCGAGCGGGATCGCGTCGAACGAGGCGGTGATGCGATCGATCCCGCCCGGCGCGCGCGCGACGAACGGCGCCGCCGCGCCCAGCCCGTCGACCGCGTCGTCGCGGATATCGAGTGCAATGGCGTGATGCCCCTCGAGCGTGGCCCGATAGCTCAGCCAGCCATTGCCCGCGCCGAGGTCGAGCATGGTCAGCGCGCCATGCGTGGCGGCGAACGGGCGGACGACGCGCGCCATGAATGCCTCGAAACTCCGCGCACGCACCGCCCATTGCGCGGCGAACGGGCCTTGGCGGAGATAGGGCAGGCTGAGCAGCGCGTCGCCGGCATAACCCCTGCCTTCGGCCGCGCGATGCTCGGCATAATCGGCCGCGAATTGCGCCAGTGCCGCCTCGCTCACGCCGCCGCCTCCGTGCGCACGAAGCGGTAGAGGACATGGTCGCCGAACACCGGCAGCGGCCGGCCGAGCGCATCGTCCAGGGCATCGAGCAGCGCCAGCAGATGCGGGTGGCGCGAGATCCACGGCTCGGCGGCGCTCGGCGGCACGAACACGCCGATCCCCTGGCGGTCCGCCGGCGCGAACCATGGTGCGAATGCCGCCACCAGATCGCGGCGACGATGATAGGTCACGGTGAAATCGTGCCCATTGAGCCGCGCCGGAACCATGCCTTTGGCGGCGCGCCGGAACATATTGCGCGGCCGCCCGCGCAGCGCCTCGACCAGCATCTCCCCCGGGCAACAGGTTCCGAACAGCACCAGCATGGCCGAGGCGCCGGGGCGAAGCAGTCGCGCCAGCCCACGCCCCACCGGCGTGAGATCGCTCACGCAATTGAGGCCGGCGAAGGTCGACCAGGCGCCGTCGAACATCCCCTTGATCGCGGCCAGGTCTTCGGCCGGCGCGACCTGCGCCGCGAGCGCTGGACGCCCGGCGAATTTGGCCGAGGCGACCCGCACCATCGCCGGCGACGGGTCGGTCATCAGCACCCGATGCCCGCGTCCCGCCATCCAAAAGGCGTCGTCCCCAGTTCCGCCGCCGAGCTCGATCAGTCGCGAGCGCGGCGCGAAGGTCGCTGCCAGCGCCTCGCGCACCGCGCGGCGTTGCGCGGCGACGCTCAACCACGGCGTGAAGCGGGCATCGAACCCGTCGGCGATCGAATCGAACGCCAAAGCGGCGGGCGACAGCTCGTTCGCGGGCATCGCCTCAAGACCCGACGGCGAGGCGGAACGGGCTCGGCGAGCGATGGTCGTGAGTCTGCTCCTCGAGCCGCGCCCAGGCCAGATCGTCGCGCTCGCCGGTCTCGACCTCGCGATGCAGCAGATCGCGCACCTTGCGGTAGAAGGCGGTGTCGTAGGTACCTTGGAACAGCATCGCGAGATCGCCGGTGTCCTTCCAGTTGCGCTGGCGGCCGAGCTGGGCGCGGACCTGTTCGTAGAAATCGGTGCCGGGCAGCGGATAGGCGACCGACACGCCGATCTCGTCGGGCGCCTCGTCGCGGATCAGGTCACGCGTCGCGATCAGATCGTCCCAGCTTTCCGACGGATAGCCGAGCTGGATGAACCAGCAGGCCTTGATGCCATGCGCCTTGAGTGTCCGCGTCGCGCTGCGTGCCGCATCGACAGTGCTGCCCTTGTCCATCGCGTCTAGGATCGCCTGCGACCCCGATTCCACCCCCAGCCACACGTCGCGCGCGCCGGCTTCCGCCAGTGCCGCGACGCTGCGCTCGGTCATCAGATTGACCCTCGATTGCATGGTGAAGGGGATCGCCGCGTCGGCGCGCCGTACTTCGTCGGCGAAGGCGCAGGTCCAGTCGACATCGAGCCCCAATATGTCGTCGGTGAACCACAAATGCTCCGGCGCGACCTCGCGCTTCAGCCGCGCCATCTCACGCACCACATCCTCGGGCGAGCGCACCGTGTAGCGGCGGCCGAAGGTCGGCTTCGCGCACCAATTGCAGGCATAGGGACAGCCGCGCGAGGTCGCGATGTTCCACGACAGCGCGCCGTGCGCCCCGGTCCAGGCGGCGCGATAGGCGGCGATGTCGAGCAAATCCCAGGCCGGATGCGGCAAGGCATCCAGGTCCTGCTGCGCGCGCCGCGGCCGGGTGGCGCCGAGGTCGGGGAGGATCAGCCCAGGTATCCGCGCGAGCTCGCCCGCCCCGCTTTCCCAATGGTCGACCAGCTCGAGCAACGCGCTTTCGCCTTCGCCCAGCACCACCGCATCGGCGCCGGCGCACAAATACATGGCGGGATTGTCGCTGACGTCCGGCCCGTTGGCGGCGACTCGGCACCCGCGGATGGCAGCCGCGCGGATCATCGCCAATGCGGTTTCGCGGCGCACCGTGGTGCACATCTTGGTCAGGAAGTTGAAATTGTCCTCCATGACCACGACGACGTGCGGCCGGATGGCGTCGAGCATCGCCTCGAACGCGTCGAGCCCAGGCGCGAAGGTGGCATCGAACAGCGCGACCTCATGTCCCGCACGCCGCACCAGCGCCGCCGCGATCAGCGTCGACAGCGGCGAATAGGGCCGCATCTTGGCCTGTTGCTTCGCGTCATGAACCAGGAAGTTGGAATGGGAGAACAAAATCACGCGGCATGCGCCTTTCGGCCGGCGCCGCGATGACGGATGCGAACAGGGGACGGAATGGTGCGGGACGCGGCCGGGCAATGCCAGTTGATGCTGTTTGGCATTCCGACCCTGGTCATCGCCGATGATCCCCACTTGCTCGCGACCGCTCGGGCGGCCGTCGCCGACTGGCTGGTCGAGCCGTCGATCCCCGAGCCTGAGATCATCCTCCGCCTCGTTCGCGACGACACGCCCGCCGACAAGGTAAGTCCGGCGATCCGCGTCGAAGGTTCACGCCTGACGATCGCGGGCGGCGGAATCGCGGGGGCGGCGGACGCGACGAACGGGGAAGCGCGCTGTCTGGTCCCCGTGCGGCTGATCGACGCCCCCCGCGCGCTCGCCGAGGAGGTGCTCGACACGCTGCTGCTGTTCATCGCCACACGGCGCGGACGCGTGCCGATCCACGCCGCCGGCGTGATGATCGGCGGGACGGCGATCCTGCTCGCAGGCGCGAGTGGATCGGGCAAGAGCACGCTGGCGCTGGCGGCGATGCGGCGCGAGTTGCCAATACTGTCGGACGACACGGTTTATGTCGACAGCGCGGCGGGCTTGCGGATCTGGGGTTTTCCGCGGCCGATCCATGTCTTGCCGGCCGATGCTCCCGCGGGCGCGCAAGATGTTCGCTTGCGCGGCGGCAAGCGCAAGCATGCCATCACCACAACGGCTGGTCCGCGCCAAGCTGATCGCGCGGCGCTGGTCGTCCTCTCCCGCGGCGATCCTCTGTCGCTCGATCCCATCACGCCGGCCGACGCGGTTGCGGCGCTGTCGCAGCTCGAGCCAGGCTTCGACCTGTTGTGCGCGGAATCGGCGGCGGCGGTCGCGGCACTGGCAGCGCCGGGAGCGTGGCGATTACAGCTGACACGCGATCCCGATGCGGCGATCGACCTGCTCCAGGCGAGGTTCGGCTGATGCGCGTCGCCCAGGTCAACATCGTCCGCCCGCGCACGCGGATCGACCCCGAGCGCCTGCTCGCCGACTGGCCGACGCTCCCCGCGATCGCAGCGGCGGCGCAGCGTGCCGGGGCGGAAGTGACCGTGGTCCAGTCGTTCCATCGCGACGCCGAATTCGTCGCCGACGGCGTCCGTTACCGGTTCGTCGCCGAACCTGCGCTGCCGGGTCGCGCGACGGGACTGCGACCGGGCCGGCTGGCGCGCGCCGTGGCCGATGGCGCCCCCCAGATCCTCCACGTCAACGGGCTCGACTTCGCGCGCCATATGGCGGCGCTGCGACGGCTCCGCCTCCCTGTCCTGGTCCAGGACCATGCCAGCCGCGCCGGCGCGGGCGGTGCTCCGCGGCGGCGCGCGCTGGCCGGCGTCGCCGGGATCGCATTCACTGCGACCGATCAAGCGGGACCGTTCGTTGCCGCTGGCGAACTCGCGCCCGACATCCCGGTTTTCGCCGTTCCCGAAAGCTCGACCGCGTTTTCGCCTGGCGACCAGACCGCGGCGCGTGCGCGCTGCGGCATGCACGGCGATCCGGCGGTGCTGTGGGTCGGGCGGCTCGATCCCAACAAGGACCCGCTGACGATGCTGGACGCGATCGAGATCGCCGCGCGCCGGCTCCCGGCGCTGCATTTCTGGTGCTGCTTCCACGACCAGCCGCTGTTGCCCGCGGTCTTGGCGCGGATCGCCGGCTCACCCTCGCTCGCCGAACGTGTCCATCTGCTCGGACGCGTCGCGCACGCCGAGATCGAGACGCTGCTCAACGCCGCCGATGTCTTCCTGCTCGGCAGCCACCGCGAGGGGTCGGGCTATGCGTTGATCGAGGCGCTGGCCTGCGGTGCGACCCCGATCGTCAGCGACATCGCCCCGTTCCGTGCGATCGCCGGGCCGGTCGGCGCGCTGGTCCCGGTGGGCGATGCCGCCGCCTTCGCCGCCGCGATGGTCGAGCTCGCGCCCCGCGATCGCATGGCCTTACGGCGCCAGGCGATCGAGCATTTCCGCCGCGAACTGTCGTTCGACCGCGTCGGCGCGCGGCTCTGCGCGATCTATGCCGAATTGATCGGGGCCGGCCGATGAAGATCGCCATCGTCGTTCCCGGTGGCGTCGACCGGTCGGGCACGC
>NZ_JBQCCN010000305.1:0-3773 GCF_051962185.1 Sphingomonas sp. | reverse complement strand
CTCGCAGTCGGGCCGGAGCCCCGATCTGATCGCGGCTGCCGAGACCGGCAAGACGGGCGGCGCGCAATTGGTCGCCTTGGTCAATGACGAGAGCTCGCCGCTGGCGGCAATGGCCGACACCTTCCTGCCGCTCGCCGCCGGACCCGAGAAAAGCGTCGCCGCGACCAAGTCGTTCATCACCAGCGTCGCCGCGCTGATTCACCTGATCGCCGACTGGGCGCAGGATGCCGAGTTGCTCGCCGCGCTCGACGACCTGCCCGGCTTGCTCGACCAGGCCTGGGCGCTCGACTGGACGCCCGCGCTCGAGCCGCTCCGCACCGCGACCAATCTCTATGTCGTGGCGCGCGGCCCGGCGTTCGGCATCGCCCAGGAAATGGCGCTCAAGATCAAGGAAACCTGTGGCTTCCATGCCGAGGCGTTCAGCGCCGCCGAGGTCCGCCACGGTCCGATGGCGATCGTCGAAAAGGGCTTTCCGGTATTGCTGCTCGGCCAGGACGACGAATCGCGCGACAGCGTCGCCGACCTCGCCCCCGAGTTCGCGGCGCGCGGCGCGCTGGTGCTGAGCGCGGGCCTCGGCGATGTGCCCGGCATTCGCCTTCCCGCGCCCGACGCGCACCCCGCGCTTCAGCCCCTGCTCCTCGTCCAGAGCTTCTACCGGCTCGCCAACGCATTGGCGGTTGCGCGCGGGCGCGATCCGGACCATCCCCCGCACCTCGCCAAGGTGACCGAGACGGTATGACGCGCACTGCCCTGACCAATGCCCGCATATTGCTGCCCTCGGGACTGCGCGACGACGTCTGCGTGGTGATCGGCGAGGGGGAGATTTGCGCGATCTCCTCGGCCCCGCCGCAAGAGGCGCGGATCGTCGATCTCGGCGGGCGCCTGCTGCTGCCGGGCTTCATCGACACCCAGGTCAACGGCGGCGGCGGGCGGCTGTTCAACGACGATCCCAGCGTCGACACGATCCGCGTCATCGCCGAGACGCATCGTCGCTACGGCACCACCGGCCTGCTCCCCACCCTGATCAGCGACGATCTGTCGGTGGTCGAGGCCGGGATCAACGCGGTCGATGCCGCGATCGCGGCCGGCGTGCCGGGCATCCTCGGCATCCATATCGAGGGGCCGTTCCTGTCGAGCGCGCGCCACGGCATCCATTCGGTCGACAAGCTCCAGCCGCTGCGCGACGAGTATCTCGATCTGCTGACCTCGGCGAAAAGCGGCCGGACGATGGTCACGCTCGCCCCCGAATGCGCGACGCCCGCGCAGATCGCGCATCTCGCCGCGAAGGGCGTGGTCGTCAGCGCCGGCCATTCGGACGCGCGCTACGAAACCGTTCGTGCCGCGATCGACGCCGGGCTCACCGGCTTCACCCATTTGTTCAACGCGATGTCGCAGCTCGCCAACCGCGCGCCCGGCATGGTCGGCGCCGCGCTCGAGGACGACAGCACCTATGCCGGCATCATCGCCGACGGCCACCACCTCCACGACGCCACTTTGCGCGTCGCGGTCCGCGCCAAGGGCCAGCACCGGCTGATGCTGGTGACCGACGCGATGCCGAGCGTCGGCAGCGACGAGACCCGATTCGTCCTGCAGGGGCGCGAGATCTGGCGCGACGGCGATACGCTGCACGGCGCCGACGGCGTGCTCGCGGGCTCGACCCTGACCATGGCCGGCGCGGTCAGGGGCATGGTCGAACGCGGCCGCGTGCCGCTGGCGGCAGCGGTGACCATGGCCTCCGCGACCCCGGCGGCGTTCCTCGGGCTGGGCGGACAGACCGGCACGATCGCGGCCGGGCTGCGCGCGGACCTGGTGCTGCTCGACGACGATTATACCGTCCGCGAGACGTGGATCGGAGGGGAACCGAGCGGCGTTCCCCAAGCGGCAACGGCACTGACCAAATAGCCCCCCTCCCTGGAAGGGAGGGGTTGGGGGTGGGTGCGCGCGAAGCGCGTCTGCACCGTCATCGGTATGTTTCCAGCAACTCGCCAAAACAGCATCGGACGAGGCATCGAGCCTCGCCCGACGCTCACCCACCCCATAATACCCTCCCTTGCAGGGAGGGGGAATTATCGCGCCATCATCTGTCCGAGCTGGCGCCGCACGCGCGCCTTGCTCTCCTCGCTCAGCTTACCCCTGATGCCCTGCCGCTCCTCCGGCACATGTCCGGGCGCACCGCCGAACACGAAGGTGTCGAACATCGCCCGCCACGCCGCGCGCTGGTTCTCCGGCAAGTCGGAGAAGGCCAGGATCGCGTGGACCATCGTGTCGATCGGGGCGAGACCGGGCTGCGGCGCCGGCGCTTCGTCCCACCAGTAATTGACCAGGATGCTGACCGGGTCGAGCGAGCGCACATGGTGCCACCACATGTGCGGGATGAAGAGCGCGTCGCCCGGTTCGAGCTCGGCGACCTGCGCATGCTCCATCGCTTCGCGGGCCAACGGAAAACGCTCGAAATCGGGCGCGTCGGGATCGAACAGGCCGATCGGCGTTCCTGCCGGCGTGAATTCGATCGGGCCGATATAGAGATTGGCGACCTGGTCGGGCGGGAACAGAGTGAAGCGCCGCCGCCCCGCCATCACCACCGCGATATTGCTGTTCATGTCGTGATGCGTCGCCACGGTGACGCGATTGCCGATCCAGATGCGTGGCGCAACGCCGTCGGGCACCCACGCGATCCGGTTCTCCGCCTCGAACCCCGGCAGCGTCTCAGGCACCATCACGGCCTGCGCCGCGATGGTTGGCGGCGGCGCGGCGCGGGCGACGGAATCGAGCTCGGCGAACAGCCAGGGGATCGTGCGCGATTCGCGGGTGAAGGTCAGCGCCGCCATGTCGGGCGTGTATGACAGCCGCCCGTTGGCCTCGGGCGGCGCGATCGCCACGCCGATCGGCTTGCCGCTATCGAACCGCGCCAGATAGGCGCCGGGATCCGCAGCGCGGACCGCCGGCCAGTCGGCGGCGACCCCGCGGAACACCGCCGGCGCCGTGCGATCGGCCAATGCGATGGCGGCGCCGGGCGCCACTTCCTCGACCCTGTTCGTCATGCCGCGACTATGCCGGCAAGGGCTGATCGCTGACAACAGCCTAGGCGCCGGTGTGAGCCAGGAGAGATCGGCATTTCTGATCCTCCTCCGCCAGAGAAGGTGGCGGGCGCAGCCCGACGGACGGGGCGGACAGCGAGTCATTTGCCGTCGTGCCTCCTCCCCCTCCGTCAGCCCCGGCCTTTGCCGGTGCTGCCACCTTCCCCTGGCGGGGAAGGATTAGGGCGAAGCCGACGGGTCCCCCAAGCTGGGTAGGCCGCGGGACTCGACAAACACGCACGCGATAATTACCTACCGACCGTTATGGAAACAGCCATTCTTCGTGGCCGCCCGCGTGAATTCGACGTCGATGAGGCGTTGACGGCGGCCCTGCGCGTGTTCTGGAGCAAGGGTTACGAGGGCGCGTCGATGACCGACCTCACCGATGCGATGGGCATCACGCGTCCCAGCCTTTACGCCGCGTTCGGCAACAAGGAGTCGCTGTTCCGCAAGGCGCTCGACCTCTACGAACGCGAGAAGCTCTGTTACATCGGCCAGGCGCTCGAGGCGCCGACCGCGCGCGGCGTCGCCGAGCGGTTGCTGCTCGGCAGCCTGGAGAACCAGACCAGCCGCGACGATCCCCGGGGGTGCCTCGGCGTGATCAGTTCGGTCGCCTGCGGCGCGGAAGCCGATTGCATCCGGCAGGAAGTGCTCGAACGCGGCCGGATCGCGCACGAAGCGCTGATCGAACGGATG
>NZ_JBQCCN010000304.1:0-2356 GCF_051962185.1 Sphingomonas sp. | reverse complement strand
CCGTATCGAAGTGCTGCAGGACGGCGCCTCGTCGACCTACGGCGCCGACGCCGTGGCGGGCGTGGTCAACGTCATCGTCAAGAAGGAAATCACCGGCATCCATCTCGACGGGTCGGCCGGCATTTCGGAATATGGCGATGCAGGCGAGCGTCGCCTGAGCGGCACGGTGGGCTACGGTAAGCTCAACGAGCAGGGCTTCAACATCTACGCCAACGTCGAATATCAGAAGAACGACCCGCTCTACGCGCGCGATCGCAAATATCCGTTCAACGGAGCGGACCTCAGCGCGATCTGTAACGCGCCGGGCAGCTGCCTCAACAACGGTGTGGTCAACGGCATCCAAGGCGACGGTTCGTTCCCCGGCGTCGGCTCGACCATGGTTCCGATCATCCGCCCCTACAACACGACGTCGCTCACTTTCGTCGATCCCGGCGGCACCAGCCACACCTTCGCCCCGGGGACGGTGGCGCTGGGTCCGTGGCAGCTCGCCAATCCGGCTGCCGGCTGCGGCAACTTGACGTCGGTGACATTGAACGCCGCTCAGCAGGGCTCGACGGCACCGTCCTTCAAGGACAACGGAGACGGCACGTACACGTTCAACAATGTCGGCTATACCGGCGTCACGAATGGGGCGCAGCAATGCCAGCAGGATAATGTCAACCGTTATCTGGAAGAGCAGCCGAGCGTGCAGCGCCTCGGTGCGACGGTTCGCGGCACGGTCAATCTGGGCAGCAGGGCACAGGCCTATGCGATGTTCAATTTCTACCAGACCAAGACCGACAGCTCGATCGCGCCGCTGAACTTCGCCGGCCAGACGGCGGCGGGCGGGACGCAGTTCACCCTGAGCCCGGTGTTGCTGCCGGTCTATGTCTGCCCCCGTGGCACGACCGTCGCCTGCACCTCGGCCAACGGCACGCTCAACCCGAACAACCCCTATGCGGCAAGCGGCCAGTTCGCGCGGGTCAATTATCGTTATGACCAGCCGCGCATCACGCTGTCGGACGCCCGGACCTATCGTGCGTCGGCCGGCGTCAACGGGTCGTTCGGTGACAACTGGCGTTACGCGGCGGACTTCACCTGGTCCCAGGTCGACCTCAAGATCACCAACAAGAACTTCCTGTATGCGCAGCATCTGGTCGACGTGATCAACGATGGAAGCTTCAACTTCCTCAATCCGTCGGCGATGACGCAGACGATGCGCGACTATATCGCGCCGACCCAGTCGACCGATTCGCGGTCGAACCTGTGGCAGGTTCAGGCAACCCTCTCGAAGGATCTGTTCCAGCTGCCGGGCGGCGCGCTGTCGGCGGCGGTCGGGGTCTCGTACCGCAAGGAATCGATCAACAACCCGAGCGCCAATCCGGCCAATGAGGTCAATCCCGCCGACCGCTATTACAGCATCAACGCGGTGGGCGCGACCGGCAGCCGCAACGTCAAGTCGGCCTTCTTCGAAGTCGAAGCGCCGGTGGTCGACATGCTCAGCCTGAACGTTTCGGGCCGGTATGACGATTATTCGTCGGGCCAGAAGAACTTCTCCCCGAAGTTCACGGCGATCTTCAAGCCGATCAAGCAGATCAAGCTGCGCGGCACCTTCTCGAAGGGCTTCCGCATTCCGAGCTTCAATGAGGCTTATGGTCTGCCGACGACCGGTTATATCACGCATACCGTCGATAGCTCGGTGGCCGGCGGTGCCGCTTTCCTCGCCGCGCACGGCAATAATGCCTACGCGACTCAGCCCTATTCCTATGGTCTGACCGCGATCGGCAATCCGTCGCTGAAGCCCGAAAAGTCGACGTCCTATACCGGCGGTATCGTCATCGAGCCGACCCGCAACTTCTCGTTCACCGCGGACTATTGGCACATCAAGATCAAGGGACTGATCACCAATCCTGATTATTCGGGCGTGGTGGATGCCTATTATTCCAACAACGGTGTGGTGAACATTCCGGGCCTGACGGTGATCAAGGGCGTCGCGGATCCGGATCATCCCACCGCGTTGCCGCTGCTGGGCTTCATCCAATATTCGTTCGTCAACGCCAATTCGGAGACCGCGTCGGGCCTCGATTTCTCGGGCACCGCGCGCTTCCCGATCAGCAGCAACATCACCTTCACCAGTCGGGTCGACGCATCGTATCTGATCAAGCTTGAGAAGGATATCGGCGGCAGCGTCCAGCGTTATGACGGCACTCTCAGCCCGTGCGACATCACGTCGTGCTCGGGTGCGCCGAAGTGGCGCGGGACCTGGGTCAACACGCTCGACTTCGGCGACACGTCGCTGACCGGCACGGTGAACTACACCAGCGGGTACGACATGGCGTCGGTCGACTACGGTGGCGTGAAGGGCGATTGCGCCAAC
>NZ_JBQCCN010000303.1:0-22106 GCF_051962185.1 Sphingomonas sp. | reverse complement strand
ATCCACCGCGCCGGTGGCGGTCTGGGCGTGGGCGATGGGGCCCCTGGGGGTGCCGTTCGGGGGGGTATCGCGACGCAACAACGCGACCGCGGTCGACGGCGACCAGCCGGGTTGGGCGAGCGCCGCTTCCGCCGCGCGGCGCATCTGAACGTCGTTGGGCCAGCCGGGGTGCGCGAGCATGAACCGCGCATAGCTTTCGAACGGCGCGTCCTTGGTCTGGCTGAGCGAGCGCCAGTCGGTGATCGCGGCGGACAAAGCGGTGACCGATCGGGGATCGGCACTGGGCGCGCCCATCAGCTTCGACTTCGCCCATTCGAGCTGATCCTGGAACGCAACACCCGTCGCCGCCATTCCCGAAAGGGCGGCGGCGGCAATCCCGCTCTTCAACCATGGCGCAAGCATGTGGACAGGATATGCCTTCGCGCCCTATCTGTCAGGATACAAAAACACGAAAAATCGGCGGATTGCCGCCGCGCGGGAGCGTTTAAACATGTTTTCGGGATCGATCCCGGCGTTGGTCACGCCGTTCGAATCGGACGGCAGCTTTGCCGAGGATGCCTATCGCCAGCTCGTCGAGTGGCAAATTACCGAAGGATCGGCGGGCCTGGTGCCGGTCGGCACCACCGGCGAAGCGGCGACGCTGACGGCCGAAGAGCATTTCTACGCGGTGCGCGTCTGCGTCGAGCAGACCAATCGGCGCGTGCCGGTGCTGGCGGGCGCGGGGTCGAACGACACGCGGGTGGCGATCGCCAACGTCCATGCTGCAAAGGCCGCGGGCGCCGACGCCGCGTTGATGGTGCCGCCATATTACAACCGGCCCAGCCAGGAGGGCATTTTCCGCCATTTCGAGGCGATCGCGCACGAAACGCCGTTGCCGATCGTACTTTACAATGTGCCGGGCCGAACCGTGACGGACATCCAGCCCGCGACCATGGCGCGGATCGTCAAGGCGTTCCCCGACGTCTTCATCGGCGTGAAGGATGCGACCGGCAACCTCGGGCGCGTTACCGAGCAGCGCCTCGGCTGCGGTGCGGACTTCGTGCAATTGTCCGGCAATGACGAGACCGCTCTAGCGTTCAACGCAATGGGCGGGATCGGCTGCGTCTCGGTCACCGCCAATGTCGCGCCGCGGCTGTGCGCCGATTTCCAGGCGGCCTGCGCAGCGGGCGACCATGCCGCCGCGCTGGCGCTTCACGACAAGCTCTATCCGCTCCACGTCGCGATGTTCACCGATGCGTCGCCCGGCCCGGTCAAATACGCGCTGGGCAAGATCAAGTCCGAATGGCCGATGCATCTTCGCTTGCCGATGACCGAGGCGAACGAGCCGAGCCGCGCGGCGGTCGACGCGGCGATGCGAACCGCGGGCCTCTGACCATGGGGCTGATCGGCGACCATCTGCGCGGGCTGCTGAGGTTCGCCGGACGGGAGCCGCGCCAGCCGTTCTGGTTATGGGTGCTAGCGGTCATGGTGGCGACGACGATCGGCACCGCGGTGATCTTCGTGCCGCTGTTTCTCGACACGTTCGGCAAGATCGAGCGGTTCGCGCGCGAGCATCCCGATCAGGTAACGCGGACGGTGGGGCCGAACGGCTATTCGATCGAGGTGCGTGGCTATCACGCGGAACTGATGCCCGATTTCACCTGGTTCATCGGCGGCATGCTGGCGATCAGCATATTGGTCGTTTTCCTGCTCGCCGCCGCGGTCGCGCGCCGGCTGCACGATAGCGGACGATCGGGCTGGTGGGGCATCATGCCGCTGCCGTTCCTGCTCTGCAGCTTCGGCGGGATGTACCGGATGTTCTCCTGGATCCCCACGGGCCCGACTCCGGCTGTGGCACCCAATTTCCTTGCCCTGTTCGCGGTGATCTTCATCTGCAACATGGTCTATCTCGGAACGCTGATCGCCTTGATCGTGCTCTGCAGCATGGCGAGTTGGCCCGGCGACAATCGTTACGGCGCGGGCTTCGGCGCCAAGCGGTAACCGTTCGAGCCAAGGCGCATGCGGCGAATGCGTTCGAACGTCGCCAAGACGGGCCTGACCATGGAAAGCGACGACGGTGGCGTGGCCCACGGCGGCAGGGGGCCGCTTCCCATCGCTGCCCGGGGCGGATAAAGTCGCTCGTGACGGTGGAAGGGGGGAGAATTGCCATTGGTTTGCTAGGTCGCCACCTGGCGGGATTGACCAGCTTTCAAGGCAGGGAGAACCGTCAACCCTTCTGGCTGTGGGTCCTGATCGTCTACGGCGTGCAGACGGTAGTGATGATCGTCGCGATGATCCCGATCGTAATGTCCTTCTTCGACCGGTTGATGCCGGCGATGCGGAGCGACCGGCATCGCTTCGACCAGGATCCGCAGGCGATGGTGCAGCTGATGATGCCGATGACGAAGGACTTCGTCATGCTGTCCATTGTCGCCGCCGTGTTGTTCTTCATCCTGACCGCAGCCGCGGTCGTACGACGGCTCCATGACAGCAATCGCTCGGGATGGTGGGCGGCGCCTTATTACGGCATGCAGATCGTCACGCCCATCTTCGTGACATCGTTCCTGCCCCGCTATTTCGCGATGATGGGATCGATGAAGCCGGGAAGTCAGCCCGACATGAACAATCCGGCGTTTCGCGATGCGATGCGGTCGATGTCGATGATGTCGCTGGTCAACCTGCTGACCTTCGCGATCTTCGTCATGATGATCGTCTTTCTGATCCTGCCGGGGACGGTCGGCCCCAACCGCTTCGGGGACGATCCGCTGCAGATGCCGTGAGGCTTCCCTAAATCGCCGCGGACGCCTACATCGCGCGACCCATGCCTCGTCCCAAGCCCGCCACGTTCGACAAGAAGAAGATCGTCGCCGAGAACCGGCGCGCCCGGTTCGACTATGCCATCGAGCAGACGTTCGAGGCGGGGATCGCGCTGACCGGCACCGAGGTGAAGAGCCTGCGCTTCGGCGAGGGGTCGATCGCCGAGAGCTATGCCGAAGTTTCCGCCGATGGCGGCGTCTGGCTGGTCAATTCGAACATCCCCGAGTTCAGCCACGGCAATCGCTTCAACCACGAGCCCAAAAGGCCGCGGAAATTGCTGCTCCACGCGCGCGAGATCAACAAGCTGCATGGCGCGGTGGCGCGCGAGGGCATGACGCTGGTTCCGCTGACGGTCTATTTCAACGCGCGCGGCCGCGCCAAGGTGGAACTGGCACTGGCCAAGGGTCGCAAGGCGCACGACAAGCGCGAGCACATCAAGGAACGCGACTGGAAGCGCGAGGCCGGCCGCATCATGCGCGATCACGGCTGACCGACACGAGCCGACCCTTTCGAGACGAAAAAATCTGCGGATCGCCGCGCGTTACGCGCGATTGACTGGGCGTGTCACCGGAGTAGAACACGCGCCATCAATAAAGGGGGAACGCGATGGCTCCGGCTTGCCACGCGAGCGTCCGCTCCTCCGCATCGCACAGGAAAGGATGCCTTCCGCAATGAAACCCTTCGCGTTCGCTCTCCTCGCGGCGACGGCGCTCGGCGCCGCGGCGCTGGCCCAGCAGACGGTCGCCGCCTCGACCGGCAAGCCCACCTTCGGCACGTTCGGCATGGATGAGGCCGGCATGGATAAGTCGGTGGCGCCGGGCGACAGCTTCTATGATTACGCGAACGGAAATTGGGCGAAGACCACGCCGATCCCGGCCGACAAGTCCAATTACGGCGCGTTCAACCTGCTCGCCGATCTGTCGGAGTCGCGGACCAAGGGCATCCTGGAAAAGGCCGCTGGCGATCCCAATTCGAAGATCGGCACCGCTTATTCGACCTATCTCGACACCGGTGCGATCGAAGCCAGGGGCCTGGCGCCGATCAAGCCGTGGCTCGACCATATCAAGTCGACCGACAAGGCCGGCTATCCCGCGCTGCTGGCCGAAGCGTCGATGGGCGGCGTCGGTGGGCCGTTCGGCGCTGGCGTGGGCCAGGACGACAAGGCACCCGAGACCTATATACTCGGCCTGCGCCAGGCCGGGCTCGGGCTGCCCGACCGCGACTATTACAGCGATCCCAAGTTCGCCGATGCCAAGACCGCCTATCAGGCGCACATCGCCAAGATGCTGAGCCTGGCGGGTGAGGCCAATGCCGAAGCGCGCGCCAAGGCGATCGTCGACCTCGAGACGCAGATCGCCGCGGTCAGCTGGTCGCGGATCGACAGCCGCGACGCCAACAAGCGTTACAACAAGATGTCGGTCGGAGAGCTGCAGGCCAAGGCCCCCGGGTTCGACTTCCCGGCCTATTTCAAGGGAATCGGCGCGCCGGTCGATACCCTGCTGGTGGCGCAGCCGTCGGCGATCACCGGGATCACCAAATTGGTGTCCGATGCGCCGATGACGGTGCTGCAGGATCAATTGATCGTGCGCAGCCTCGACAATTACGCCGATGTGCTGCCCAAGGCGTTCGACGACGAGAATTTCAATTTCTACGGCAAGACGCTGTCGGGCATCCCGGAGCAGGAAGCGCGCTGGAAGCGCGGCGTCGAATTCACCACCAATTCGCTCGAGGACGACGTCTCCAAGCTGTACGTCGCGCAATATTTCCCGCCTGCGACCAAGGCGGCGGCGGATCAGCTGGTCAAGAACATCATCGCGGCGATGAACGCGCGGATCGACAAGCTCGACTGGATGTCGGCGGCGACCACGGTCAAGGCGCACGCCAAGCTCGCCGCGTTCCGCCCGAAGATCGGCTACCCGTCGCAATGGCACGATTACAGCGCACTCAAGATCGAGAAGGGCGATGCGTTCGGCAACGAATGGCGTGCCAACGAATGGGGGCGTCGGGACAATATCGCCCATCTAGGCAAACCGTTGCAGCGCTGGGAATGGGGCATGACCCCGATGGAAGTGAACGCCTATGCCAATTTCGGCATGGTCGAGATCGTCTTCCCGGCAGCGATCCTGCAGCCGCCGTTCTTCGACCCCAATGCCGACGCCGCGATCAATTACGGCGGGATCGGCGCGGTCATCGGTCACGAGATGAGCCATCATTTCGACGACCAGGGCGCCAAGTACGACAAGAACGGCCAGCTCACCGACTGGTGGACGCCGGCCGATGTCGCGGCGTTCAAGAAGCGCACCGACGCGCTGGCCGCCCAATATGACAAATACGAACCGCTCCCGGGCCAGCACGTCCAGGGCAAATTGACCCTGGGCGAGAACGTCGCCGACCTCGCGGGGCTGACCGTCGCGCACGATGCCTATATCCGCTCGCTCGGCGGCAAGCCGGCGCCGGTGATCGGCGGCTATACCGGCGACCAGCGCTTCTATCTGGGCTGGGCGCAGGTCTGGCGGCGCAGCTATCGCGAGCCGGAATTGCTCAAGCGCCTCCGCACCGACCCGCACGCGCCGTCGGTGGCGCGCGCCAGCATCGTTCGCAACATGGACCCATGGTACTCGGCGTTCAAAGTCCAGCCCGGACAGAAATTGTACCTCGCCCCGGCCGATCGCGTGCGCATCTGGTAAGCGAGACGCTGCGACACGTCGCGACGCCGCCGGCGGGACATTCCGTCGGCGGCGTTCGTTTATCTGAACGGGTTTATCAGCGCTCGTTCAGGGCCAGCCGCCTATCCGTCGTCCGCGTTTCGCTTTGGCGCGGTTCGGCGCTTTCAACCCGCGAAACCTTGTTGTAGGCAAAATTCATGGCACACCGGGCTACCACGTTCATCCTGCTTGCTTGCACCGCGACCGCCTTGCTCGGCGCGCGGGCATCGGCCGTCCAGTCGGGCGGCAACGAGACGCTGAGCGTCGATGCCGACCATATCGAGATCCAGGACAAGACGCAGCGGGCCTTGTTCACGGGTAGCGTGCGGGCGCGCCAGGGGACGATGACGGTGACCTCGGATCGCGCCGAAGTGCTCTATTCGGCGAGCATCGTCGACGCCGGCGGCAGCCCGCCGGAAATCTCGCAGATTCGCGCTTCGGGCAACGTCGTGGTGACGCGCCCGGACGAGAATGCGTCGGGCTCCTATGCGATCTATGATCTCAACAAGCGCACGATCACGATGATCGGCAATGTCGTGCTCCATCGCGGCGTCAACGTCGTGCGTGGCGGGCGACTGGTGATCAATCTCAACAGCAATGCCGCATCGCTCGATGCCGGGGGGTCGAAGCTCGGCACCAGCAAGACCGGCGGTCGCGTCACCGGCGTGTTCTCGGTTCCCAAGCGGACGGCGCCGACCACCAGCGCGACTCCCGCACCGAGCGACAACAAGTAAGCCGTCCTCAGCGCCGGGCGGGCGCGGCGCCCGCTTGACCTGTCTCGCCATCACGCCACAAGGGACCGATGGCGTCACGTCCCCTGAAGTCCGATCCGCTCGCCCCCGGTCAGCGCCAGGCATTGGCCGTCGCTGCCGTCTGCGGCGTGGCGGCGGCGGTGATCGCCTTGCTGATCCTGCACAGCCTCGCGGTGGCGGGTGGGTTCGCCGCCGGGATGCTGCTGCTGGTGGGCGCGGCGTTCGTCTGGTCGCGTTTCGCGCCGGCTTCGACCGATGCAGCCGGCGAAACCGACTGGAGCGTCGCGCGTGCGCTGGCGGCGGCGAGCGAGGACGCGATCGCGGTCACCGACCGCGCCGGCCGCCTGATCTGTGCCAACGAACGCTATCGCGCGCGGTTCGGCGGTTATCCGACGCCCCCGGGCCTGCCCCTCGACGGCAGCGGGGCAGCCGATCTCGCGACGGCAGGACGGGCGGCGTGGCGCGACGGCTCGGCCGATCTCGACCGCGTCACCGCGCGCGGCAGTCCGATGGCGGTGGCGATCGAGCGCGCCGGCGAGAGCGAGGACATGCTCGTCTGGCGCTTCCACCAGGCGCAGGGACTCGATCTCGCGACCAACGTTCAGGCGCTGATCGCCGGGCCGACCGGCGACCGGCTGGCCGCCGCGGGGATCATGGCCGCGCTGATCGCGCCCGACGGCCGGCTGCTCGCGGCCAATCGCGTGCTGCGCGAACGATCGATGGGGCATGAGGAAGCGGTGGTGGTCGGCCGCGACTTCGCCCGATTCCTGATCGCCGACGATAAGGGCCAGGTGCGGTTCGAGCGCGAAGGCCTGCGCGGCGCGCCGCTTCGCATCCTGCAGATCCCGTTCCTCGACGGCGAGGACGCGCCGATCCTGGTGGCGCTGCTCGACGAGGAGGAACATGGCCAGCCGGCGATCGGCGGCTCGGCCGCGGCGCACGTCAAGAGCCTGATCTCGCTGCTTCCGGTCGGGCTCGCCCTGGTCGATCGCGACGGGCGCTTCGTCCAGATGAACGACCCGTTCGTGCGCGCCGCGCACGTCGACCAGGCGCAGCCGCCGCTCTATCCCGGCGACCTGGTGGTGCGCGAGGACAAGGGCGCCGTCGCCGACGCGATCCGCCGCTTCGCCAATGGCGCGACGCACTCGATGGACATGGCGATCCGCCTGCGCGACCATCCCGACGAGCCGGTCGCGCTGACCATCGCCGGCGCGCGCGGGCTGGGGGACGCCGCGGTACTGCTCAGCCTGAAGGACAATGGCGAGGAGACCCGGCTCAAGCGCGAGGTGGCGCAGGCGACCAAGATGCAGGCGGTCGGCCAGCTCGCCGGCGGCGTGGCGCACGATTTCAACAACATCCTGACCGCGATCATCGGCCATTGCGACCTGATGCTGATGCGTCATTCGCCGGGCGACAGCGATTATGACGACATCCAGCAGGTCAAGGCGAACTCGAACCGCGCCGCCAGCCTGACGCGGCAATTGCTCGCTTTCTCGCGCCAGCAGACGCTTCGGCCGCAAGTACTGCAATTGCCCGACGTCATCTCCGAAGTGTCGCAGTTGCTGAAGCGCCTGATGGGCGAAACCGTGAAGCTGGAGGTCAGGCACGGCCGCAATCTCGGCCCGGTCCGCGCCGATCCCGGGCAACTCGAGCAGGTCGTGGTCAATCTCGCGATCAACGCGCGCGATGCGATGCTCAGCAAGGACCCGGCGGGCGGCGGCACGCTGACCATCACCTCACGTGCGGTCAGCGCCGGCGACGTCCGCAAGATGGGCTCGGACATCCTGCCGGTGGCGGATTACTCGGCGCTCGAGATCAGCGACACCGGGACCGGCATCCCGCCCGAGATCCTGGGCAAGATCTTCGAACCGTTCTTCACCACCAAGGAAGTCGGCAAGGGCACCGGGCTTGGCCTGTCGACCGTCTATGGCATCGTCAAGCAATCGGGCGGCTACATCTTCGCCGATTCGAAGCCGGGGCAGGGGGCGACCTTCTCGATATATTTCCCGGTCCATACCGCCGAGGCGCCGAAGCCGGGCAAGGTCGCGGTCAAGGACCGTCCGGCCGACCTATGGGGCACCGGCACGATCCTGCTGGTCGAGGACGAGGACATGGTGCGCGCGGTCGCTGAGCGCGCGCTGACTCGCCAGGGCTATACCGTGCTGACCGCAGAGAATGGCGAAGCGGCGCTCGAATTGCTGTCGCGGGGCGAGCGACCCGACCTGCTGATCTCGGACGTCGTCATGCCGTCGATGGACGGCCCGACCATGGTGCGCCACGCGCGCGAACGCTATCCCGACCTGCCGATCCTGTTCATGTCGGGCTATGCCGAGGAGCAATTGCGGAAGTCGATCGACCTCGACAACGTCGCCTTCCTGCCCAAGCCCTTCTCGGTGCAGCAACTGGCCGAGGCGGCGCGCGACTTGCTCGCCAGCGACGCGGCGGACGCCTGATTGGACGATCGTCGGTCGCCGGACAACCGCTCGTTGCGGGGCATTGCCGCTAAACGGCGCACACCCTAAGGGATGGCCATGGCGTCTCCCCAGCGCATCCTGATCGTCGAGGACGAACCCCTCATCGCCATGATGCTGGAGGACTTTCTCGACGCGCTCGGCAAGACGCACGTCGTGACCTGCGACAGCGTGGCATCGGCGCTCGCGGCGATCGACGCCGAGCATCCGGAGGCCGCGATCCTCGACATCAATCTGTCGGGGGGCGAAAAAAGCTGGCCGGTCGCCGATGTGCTGGCCGCGCGCGACATTCCGTTCGTCCTGTCGAGCGGTGGGAGCGAGATGGTCGACGGCCACGCCGACCGCCCGCGCCTGGTCAAACCCTATACGATGGAAGGCGTCCAGAAGGCGTTGGAGGGGTTGGAATAAAAGGAGCGCGCGGTGGATGAGGAAGCGATATCTAGCGAAGACGCCGCTCAGTATCATGGAATCGTGTCTCGCCATGGCAGGATGAAGCGCACGGGCGAATTACGCTTCCGACTGCTAAAAAACGACGGCACGGCTTACATTCGTACCGAGGCGTCCGACACGGGCGGCTGGCAAAAATCTCATTGGCACAACAGAGTGCTGGAGACGTACATCGTCCAAACCGGATGGATCGGGTACGCGGAACTGATGGATGGTATTCCTGTATTCAGAATATATGCTGCTGGCGAGCGATTCACGACGTCGCCGTTCGTCATTCACAATGTCTACATGCCGGCCAAAGCGGTAATTCATACGGTAAAGCATGGAGATGGGATCGGCGAGAAACGGCTTGAGGATAATCGCACGGACCAGTTCACCGCGTTGACGGAAAAGATAGACGAAAAAGAACTACGCTCGCTGGCCAAGCGCAATAACGGCTCATCAACGCAGCCCCCTATATCGTTTTCATATAGCGACGCCTATCGCCATTTCGATAATCTCATATGGCAAGCCTCTGCTTGGTCTAGTGGTCTTTTCACGCTGGCACTAGCCGGAATGACGCAGGTAACCACCACCAATCCCCTGATGGCGGCTACGGGCCTCGATTATGTTCATATCTTGGCCACATTCAGCGCCATGTTCGGCTTTTTCATATTAGTCATATCGCACGCCTTATATCGCTTTCGCTGGCACCAATGCGCGACAAAGAACTACCGGCCCCGAAAGCAGCTACTATCGCCACAAGCCGGATTACAGGCAATGGTCAACTTGCAAGCGGCGACCTTGATATCCGTGTCGTTTGCGCTCAGCGGCTGGGCCCATTGGGAAATAGCGGTTGTGATGTTTTTATTCTTTGCGATCATCGAGACATATCAAGAGACGAAGATCGCCGACGCACATAGAGCTTCTGTGGGTCCCCGCGAAACTCGGAGTTAATCAGGCGATTCGTTCGGGCATGTCGGCGGCGTCGGCGTCGAGCGACGCCTGGGGCGCGACCGCTTCCCACGGGAAGACGAACCAGTCCTTGCGCTCGTCGCGGTCGATCACCTCGGCACGATAGTCGACCTGTTCGCGCGAGCGCTTGTTGTCGAGCAGGGTCGCGAACCGCACATGATCGCGCGCCGCGCCCGCGGTAGCCAATGCCGCGCGCAGCTTGCCGATGGTCGCGCCCGAATCGTTGATGTCGTCGACGAACAACAAGCGCTCGCCGTCGCGCGTCCGCGCCGCCAGCCGGATCAGCGGGGCGTCGGAGAAATCCTCGACCCGCGACGAATGGTCGACCGACAGCATCGGCAGGCCGGTGGCGTGGCTGAGATAGACTGCCGGCGCCAGCCCGCCGCGACCGATCCCGATGATGAAGCTGGGCGTCCAGCCGTCGCGCGCGATCTCCGCCGCGAGCGATTTGACCTGCGCTTCGAATTCGTCGTGCGGGATGCGAGTGAAGACCGGCATCAGCCATGCTCCGCGACAAAAGCGTCGAGCGCGGCGGTGTGGCGGGCGACATCGTCGTCGCTCAGGAACGACCCGAGGAAGGAATTGCGGGCGAGCGCGACCAGCGCATCCTTGCCGAGCCCGCGCGCGGCGGCGGCCTGGCGGTAATTCTCGCCGACATAGCCGCCGAAATAGGCGGGATCGTCCGAATTGACCGTGGCGCGCAACCCCAGGTCGAGCATGCGGTCGATCGGGTGCGCGTCCATTGAGGCGACGTTGCACAATTTGACGTTGGACAAAGGACAGACGGTCAGCGTCATTCCGGTCCGCGCCAGCCGGGCGGTCAGCACCGGATCTTCGAGGCTGCGATTGCCGTGGTCGAGCCGGTCGATCGCCAGCAGGTCGAGCGCCTGGTGGACGTACTCGGGCGGCCCTTCCTCGCCGGCATGCGCGACGAGCTTGAGGCCCTTTTCGCGCGCTGCGGCGAACACGCGCGCGAATTTCTCGGGCGGATGGCCGACTTCGGACGAATCGAGGCCGACGCCGGCGATCCGATCGAGCCACGGTTCGGCCTGAGCCAATGTCTCGAACGCCGCGTCCTCGCTCAAATGGCGCAGGAAGCAGAGAATCAGCTTCGACGTCAGCCCATGCTTAGCCTCGGCATCGGCCATGCCGGCGAGCAATCCCTTAACCACCGTCCCGAACGCGATGCCGCGATCGGTGTGTGTCTGGGGATCGAAGAAGATCTCGGCATGGACCACGCCGTCGGCCGCGGCGCGATCGAAATAGGCGACCGCGAGATCGCGGAAATCGCGCTCGGTGATGAGCACGCTTGCGCCGGCGTAATAGATGTCGAGGAAGTCCTGGAGGTTCGAGAAGCTGTACGCCGCGCGCACCTCGTCGACCGACTTGAAGGGGATGGCGACACCGTTGCGCTCGGCCAGCGCAAACATCAATTCGGGCTCGAGGCTGCCTTCGATATGCAAATGGAGCTCGGCCTTGGGCAGGCCGGTGATGAAGGCGTCGAGATCGGTCGTCATGTGCAGGAGCATGAAGCCGGGAGGGGGTGCGGGGCAAGCGATATCGGGAAACCTCCATTACGGCGGCAAAAAAGTTGATGTTCCGCTATTGTTCCATGAGAACAAATACGATACACGGCCTCCAACACGATTGAATGCCGGCAGTAACCCGGCTAGCGCGGAGGCTCATCAATGACGGCTTCTCTCAAGGTTATCGACGGCATGGCATCACAGAATTCCGACCGGCAGAAGGCGCTCGACGCCGCGCTGGCGCAGATCGACCGCGCGTTCGGCAAGGGCTCGGCGATGAAGCTCGGCTCGAAGGAGGCGATGCAGGTCGAGGCGATCTCGACCGGCAGCCTCGGGCTCGATATCGCGCTCGGGGTCGGCGGCCTGCCGCGCGGCCGCGTGATCGAGGTCTATGGGCCGGAAAGCTCGGGCAAGACCACGCTCGCGCTCCATGTCATCGCCGAGGCGCAGCGCAATGGCGGCACTGCGGCGTTCGTCGATGCCGAGCACGCGCTCGATCCGGTCTATGCCAAGAAGCTGGGCGTCGACATCGACGAGCTGATCGTGTCGCAGCCCGATACCGGCGAACAGGCGCTCGAGATCACCGATACTTTGGTCCGCTCGAACGCGATCGACGTGCTCGTCGTCGACTCGGTGGCGGCGTTGGTCCCGCGCGCGGAAATCGAGGGCGAGATGGGCGACAGCCATGTCGGCCTGCAGGCCCGCCTGATGTCGCAATCGCTGCGCAAGCTGACCGGCTCGATCAGCCGCTCGCGCTGCATGGTGATCTTCATCAATCAGCTGCGCATGAAGATCGGCGTGATGTACGGCAATCCAGAGACCACGACCGGCGGCAACGCGCTCAAATTCTACGCTTCGGTCCGCCTCGACATCCGCCGCACCGGCCAGATCAAGGATCGCGACGATATCGTCGGCAACACGACGCGCGTGAAGGTCGTCAAGAACAAGGTCGCGCCGCCGTTCAAGCAGGTCGAGTTCGACATCATGTACGGCGAGGGCATTTCCAAGATCGGCGAGGTGCTCGATCTCGGGGTCAAGGCCGGGTTGGTCGAGAAATCGGGCGCATGGTTCAGCTACGACTCGATCCGCATCGGTCAGGGGCGTGAGAACGCCAAGAATTACCTCAAGGAAAATCCCGATGTCGCCGACCGGCTCGAACGCGCGATCCGCAATCGCACCGCCGAAGTCGCCGAGGAAATGATGGTCGGCGGCCTCGACGATGCGGGCGACGACGACGCCTGATCCGACCTAAATTCCGGATTACGACGCGGCGCGAAAAAATTTTGCTGCAGTGCAACCAATTCGCGCTCGCGACGTTACCGAGACAACCCCAGCGGCGATTCCCCCCCTCCGCCGCACATCCCGGAAAGGCCCGCCCGCGTCGGCGGGCCTTTCATATTCAGGCCGGCGCGATTTGGCTGATGGGGCTTGCCGATAACGTCGCGGCGTACGACCTTCCTCCTGAAGAACCGCTGCCGGGAACTCTGGCGTTCCCGTCTTAGCACATCGAATTGGAGGGGCGGATGACGTCGGGATATGATTGGGCTGGCCGCGTCGGCGATGTCTGGGCCGACGAATGGCGCCGCACCGACCTGAGCTTCGGCGATCTTTCCGCGCATCTCAATGCCGCCATTCACGCAGCGGCACCGCGAGCCGGTCTGGCGGTCGATATCGGTTGCGGCGCCGGCGGCACCTCGATCGCGCTGGCGGCGGCGCGGCCGGACTTGTCTGTCATCGGTATCGACCTCTCGGCCAGCCTCGTCGCGACCGCGCGCGAGCGCGGCGCGGCCTGCGCGAACCTGAGCTTCCGCCACGGCGATGCGACCGAACTCGGCGATCTCGCGCCCGACCTGTTCTTCTCGCGCCACGGCGTGATGTTCTTCGACGACCCCGTCGCCGCCTTTGCCCGGCTGCGCGCTGCGGCGAGGCCGGGCGCGCGCCTGGTGTTTTCCTGCTTCGACGATATCGACCGCAATCCCTGGGCGACCGAGGCGGCTGCGGCGATCACCAATAGTCCTCCCGCGCGGCCGGGAACGTCGCCGGGGCCGTTCGCTTTCGCCGACCCCGATCATGTGCGCGCCATTCTGACCGTCAGCGGTTGGCACGGTGATCCACAGGCGATTTCCTATACCCAGCGGGCGGGCGAGGGGCCGCACGCGGTGGACGAAGCCCTGGTCTTCTTCAGCCGGATCGGCCCGGCCGCCGCCCGGCTGCGGGAGCTGGACGACGCGGCGCGGGAAGAGGGGCGGCAACGGCTTCGCGTCGTACTGGCCGACCGGCTGCGCAACGACGCGGTGGATTTTCCCGCCGCGGCATGGATATGGTCGTGCCAGGCGGCCTGAACGCCGGGAGGAAAACGTGACGATGATCGTCCATCACCTCAACAATTCGCGGTCGCAGCGCATCCTGTGGATGCTCGAGGAACTCGGCCTGCCCTATGAGATCAGGCATTATCAGCGCGATGCGAAGACGATGCTGGCGCCGCCCGCGCTGCGCAAGGTCCATCCGCTGGGCAAGTCGCCGGTACTCGAGGATGACGGCCGCATGATCGTCGAGACCGGGGCGATTTGCGAATATCTGGTCGAGAAAGGCGATGGTCGATTGGGCTCGCCCGCGCATCGCGACGACGCGCTGCGCTATCGCCAGTTCCTCCATTATGCCGAGGGCTCGATGATGCCGCCGCTGCTCGTGCTGCTCGTCGTCAATCGCATTCCGTTGATGGGCAAGACGGCGGCCAAGCGCATCCAGCCGATGATCGACGTCCATCTCGATTATGTCGAGCGCGAGCTGGCCGAGCGCCCGTGGTTCGCCGGACAGGAAATGACCGCGGCGGACATCATGATGAGCTTTCCGCTCGAGGCGGCGCGCGGCCGCGCCGGGCTTGGTGCATCGCGCCCGGCGACGATGGCATGGCTCGACAAGGTCCATGCTCGGCCCGCCTACAGGACCGCGCTGGAGAAGGGCGGACCTTACGCCTACGCCTAGTCGTTGACGCCTGACTGTTGGCTTGTCCCTCTAGCGGGCGCATTCGACATTCACACTTCCCCGGCGAAGGCCGGGGGCCAGTTTCGGGACATATCGGCCGCGATCCGTCGCTGTGAAGGCGTCGGTCCTGCGCCCCGGCCTTCGCCGGGGAGGTGCCTTAAAACGACGCCACGCGATCTAACTCTATGGGAATCCTTCGGCGAATGGGAAGGAATCACTCCTTCCCGCTCAACCCATGGCTCGGCGCGTGCGGCGGTTCGATCTCGGCCGGTTCCTTCGGATCGAGCGTTCCTTCCCACCGCGCGACGACGCTCGCCGCGATCGCGTTGCCGACGACGTTGGTCGCCGACCGGCCCATGTCGAGGAAGTGATCGACCGCCAGGACCAGCAGAAGGCCGGCTTCGGGCAGCTTGAACTGACCGAGCGTCGCGGCGATCACCACCAGGCTCGCGCGCGGGACGCCGGCTATACCTTTCGACGTGATCATCAACGTCAGCAGCATCGCGATCTGCGTGCCGAGATCGAGATGGATGCCATAGGCCTGGGCGATGAACAGTGACGCGAAGGTCATGTACATCATCGAGCCGTCGAGATTGAACGAATAGCCCAGCGGCAGCACGAAGCTCGAAATGCGCGACGGCACGCCGAAGCGGTCGAGCGCCTCGAGCGTGCGCGGGAAGGCCGCTTCCGACGACGCGGCGGAAAAGGCGACCAGCACCGGCTCGCGGACATAGCGGAACAAGGTCCAGGACCGTCGCCCGACGAACAGGAAGGCGAGCGTGCCGAGCATCAGCCAGAGCAAGGCCAGCCCGATATAGACGCTGAGCATGAAATAGCCGAGCTTGCCGATCACTTCCGGCCCGCGCTCGACCAGCGCGCTGGCGACCGCCGCGAACACCGCGAGCGGCGCGAAGCGCATGACATAGTCGGTCACTTGCAGCATGACCTTGGTCAGCGCCTCGGCCGCCCTGACCAGCGGGGCGGCGCGCTCGCCGACCGCGGTGATCGCGACGCCGAAGAACACCGAGAAGATCACGATCTGCAGAATGTCGTTGCGCGCCATCGAATCGACGATCGAGGTCGGAAAGATGTGACCGATGATCTGAATCGGATCGAACTTGCTCTTGTCGATGCCGGCGCTCTCGGTGACCGGCGGGAGGGGCAGGTTGAGCCCGACTCCGGGTTGCAGGATGTGCACCAGGATCAGCCCGAGCGTCAGCGACAGCAGGCTCGCGCAGACGAACCAGAGCAACGATTTCAATCCGACGCGGCCGAGCGCGCCGGTATCGCCCATGTGCGCGATGCCAACGACCAGCGTACCGAACACCAGCGGGGCGATGATCATCTTGATGAAGTCGAGAAAGATCGTCGTGATCAGGCCGAGCCATTTCGCCCAGCCACCGAGATACGCCGCGGTATCCGTGGTGTCAGCCGCCCAGCCCAGTCGCTTGAAGAAGGCGAGCGAGGGGTCGGCGGTCGCGTGGATCGCCCAGCCGAAGATCAGGCCCACCACCAGCGCGATCAGAATATAGGTCGTCAGGCGCTTGGCCAAAATCACTCTCCCCATGTTCGGTCGCGCAGGGAAAGGGGATTGCGGGCCCGCGGTCAAGGACCCTATCGTCACGGCTATGCCCGATCCCCGTTTTTCGCCCGCTCGCCGCGCCATCCTCGCCGCGGCCGCCGCCGCCCCGTTGCTCGTGTCGGCCGCCGCGCGCGCCGCCGAGCCCGACCTGTCCGATTTGCAGGACATGACGACCGGCGCGGTGGCGATCGGCGCCGACGAGCGCCGGCGGCGGCTCGATCGCGCGCAGGCATTGATGAAGCAGCACGGCCTGGGCGCGGTCCTGATCGAGCCGGGGTCGTCGCTGCTCTATTTCACCGGCATCCGCTGGGGCCGCAGCGAACGCGCCATGCTCGCGGTGCTGCCGGTCGAGGGGGAGCCGTGCATCGTCTCGCCTTATTTCGAGGAACCGCGGATGCGCGAAACCCTCGCCATCCCGGCCGAGGTACGCGTCTGGCAGGAAGATGAGGATCCGCTCAAGGTCGTCGCCGGCTTCCTCAAGGACCGCAAGCTGGTCGCCCGCCCGATCGGGATCGAGGAAACCGTTCGCTTCTTCATCCCGGACATGCTCACGCATGCGATGCCGGGTGCCAAGATCGTCTCCGCCAACCCGGTCGTGCGCGGCTGCCGGATGATCAAGACGCCGGCCGAACTCGCGCTGATGCAGCTCGCCACCGACGTGACGATCGCGGCTTACCGTTGGACCTACAAGCGCGTCGAAAAGGGCATGACCGGCCGCGACATCGGCGCGATCATGGATGCCGCCACGCGCAAGCTGGGCGGCAGCCCCGAATTCAACCTGGTGCTGATCGGCGAGGCGGCGGCCTATCCGCACGGAACGCAGGCGGTGCACAAGGTCGCCGAGGGCGAGATCGTGCTGATGGACTGCGGCTGCACGGTGCAGGGCTATCAGTCCGACGTGTCGCGCACCTTCGTTCATGGCAGCGCGAGCAAGGAGCAGCGCCTGGTCTGGGATCAGGTCCATCAGGGCCAGCAGACCGCGCTCGCCGCCGCCCGGATCGGCGTGCCGGCGGGCAGTGTCGATGTCGCGATCCGCAAGCTCTACGAGAGTTTCGGTTACGGTCCCGGCTACAAACTGCCCGGCTGCTCGCATCGCACGGGCCACGGCATCGGGCTCGACGGGCACGAACCGGTCAACCTCGTGCGTGGCGAGACGACCAGGCTGGCGCCGGGCATGTGCTTTTCGAACGAGCCGGGCATCTACATCCCCGGCAAGTTCGGCGTGCGGCTGGAGGATTGCTTCCACATGACCGAGGCTGGTCCCAAATGGTTCAGCGAGCCGCCCGCCTCGATCGACGCGCCGTTCCGATAAGCACATGCGGCCCTTTGCCTGGGTGGTGCTCGTCATCACCTCGATCGCCGCCCAGGGAGCGCTGGTACAGAGCAGCCTGCACGTTGGTTCGCTTGGGGCCTATATCGTCGTCGTCCTGATCGGCTTCTTCGCGGTGTTGATCCACGAGCTCGCCCATGCCGTCACCGCGAAGGCGGTGGGCGGGCAGGTCGGCCGGATCGTAGTATTTCCGTTCGAGTTCACGCTGGCGTCGCGCAGGTTGCGCCTGGTCCGCAAATGGGGACGGGGCGATCTCGGCGGCTACGTCACCTATACGCTCGACCGCATCGAGGCGCGGCGTCGCCACGCCATCGTCGCGGTCGCCGGGCCAGCCGCCAACATCGTCAGCGGACTTGTCATGGGCAGCGTCCTGGCGGTCGAAGGGAAGGGCGCTCGGCCGCCGGGCGCCGCGATCGCGACAGCTTTCGCCATCCTGTCTGTCGGCATGGGGCTCGCCAATCTGATCCCCTTCGACGGCAGCGACGGGATGCACTTGCTGCGCTACTTCCGGCCGGCTCGGCGGAAGGCACGTCCCTAAAAGCGCGCTTCCCGGCGAAGGGGCCCGGGGTCAGCCGCGATGGCCTTGCAAGGGCAGGCGGCGTTCTCGACGCCAGTAATACTGGGCCACTCGTTTGCGGGGCAGCATTATTCGTCGGGAACCGTTGAGCAATCAGGCGAGCGGGAGCGTCAGTTCCGCCTTGTCGCCGCGCCAGCCTCGCGCCGCCGCCGTACGATCCCTGGCGGCTGCATCCTTCTGCCCCAGCGCCTCCTCCGCGTCCGCGCGGATCGTCAAGGCCACCGGATCGGCGTCGCGGCGCGCCAACACCAGGCTTGCCTGCTTCACCGCCGCGCGCGCCTTGCCTTGCGCGAGCAAGGCGGCGGCGTAGCTGCGGCGCACCGGGTACCACCAGGCGGGCGGGTCGCTCAGCGTCTTCATCAGCCTTGCCTCGTCGAGCTTGGCGGCCGCAAGATAGGCGCGCGCCGCCAGGTCGGGTCGCTTCTCGATCATCGCCGCGCGGCCTTCCAGCACCAATTGGGCGATGCGGACGAGCTGATGCGCTTGCTTGGCGAGATCGTCGGGCTTGGCCGGCAGCGCAGGCAGGCTGATCTTCGCCAGCTCGGCGCGGACCCCCGCCGCATTGCCCAGTCGCGCCTGCGCCTCGCCGCGCGCATAGCGCCAATATTGCCGGATATAGGGTTGCTTGTCGCCAGGATCGGGGAGCGCCATCACCTTGACCGGGTCGGCGAAGCGGCCCTCGGCGAAATAGCCGGTGCCGACCCCCATCTGCACGAACAAATTGTTGGGGTCGGGCAGGCTCGCGGTCGCCGCGACCAGCGGGTCGCTCAACGCTAGCGCCGCCTTGCCGTCGCCGGAGATCAACGCCCCTCCGACGCCATATTGGACGTTGTGCGCGTGATAGGGGAGCATCCAAATTTGGCCCGGCTGTTCCAAGCCGGCGATCCGCGCGTCGCCTTCGCCGAGCGCCACCGCCGAGACATTGGCGTCCGCCGCGTCCTGATAGCGGCCGACCCAATAGAAAGTGTGCGACGGCATGTGGATCAAATGGCTGGAGGCCGGGGCCAGCCGGCCGAGCTTGTCGGCATAGGGCTCGGCGCGCTTGGGAAAGCCGCTCATCTCTGTCGCGTGGATGTAGAAATGGATCGCCGGGGTGTAATCCGGGTTGCGCTTCAACACGCCCTCGAGCAGCGCTACCGCGCGCGGCAGATTGGCGGTGCCGCTGGTCAAGGCGGTGGGGATCATCCAGGCATCGGCGGCGATTGTGGCGATCTCGTCGTCCTGTGGATATCGGATGGCGAGCGCGTCCATCGCCTTGGCGAAAGCGCGATCGCCCGACCCCTTGCCGCCGCCGTCGACATAGCGAAGCTTGAGCGCGGCGATCAGGTCGCGCTCGCGCTGCGGCGATCGCGGCGTCAGCAGTTTTTCCGCTGCGACGACCTTGGCGAGTGCTGTCTTCTGCTGGTCGGCGCCGATGCCGAAATTGATCGTCGGCCCGTCGCTCCACGCCGCGCCCCATTGGCACATCGCGCAATCGGGATCGAGCTTCACCGCTTCCGCGAAGGCGGCGCTCGCAGCATGGTGGGCGAAGGCATGGGCGAGTTGCATGCCGTTGTCGAAAAACGCTTGGGCTTGCGGGTTGGCGGTCGCGATCGGAAAGCCGCCGCCGCCATAGCCGGGATAAAGTCGCGGCGTCGCCCCGACCGGCAGGTCGTCGCCGCAGATCGGAATGTTCGCCAGCAGATCGGCCGCACTCGGCCGCATCGTCGCTTCGCCGGCTGCGGCCGGGACAAGCGCGAGTGCCGAAACCGTCAATAACCAGATGCGCATCGTACCCCTCCCGAAACGCCGAACGCCGATCATACTCCTTGCGATACGACAACGCCATCTCGTCGCTTGAGTAGCGCTCGCCTGTCCCCTAAGTCGCGGCGCATGACCTCGACGAACGACATCCGCCGCAGCTTTCTCGATTACTTCGCCGCCAACGGCCACAGCATCGTGCCGTCGGCGCCGCTGGTGCCGCAGAACGACCCGACGCTGATGTTCGTCAACGCCGGCATGGTGCCGTTCAAGAACGTCTTCACCGGCCTGGAGACGCGACCCTATTCGACCGCGACCTCGAGCCAGAAATGCGTGCGCGCCGGCGGCAAGCACAACGACTTGGATAATGTCGGCTACACCGCGCGGCACCACACCTTTTTTGAAATGCTCGGCAATTTCTCGTTCGGCGATTATTTCAAGGAACGCGCGATCACGCTCGCCTGGGGCCTGCTGACCAAGAAATGGGGAATCCCCGCCGACCGCCTGACCGCCACCGTCTATCATACCGACGACGAGGCGTTCGACCTGTGGAAGAAAATCGCCGGCCTGCCCGAAGAGCGCATCATCCGCATCGCGACCAAGGATAATTTCTGGGCGATGGGCGACAATGGCCCGTGCGGCCCATGCTCGGAAATCTTCTACGACCATGGCGATCACATTCCCGGTGGCCCGCCGGGATCGCCGGACGAGGATGGCGATCGCTTCGTCGAGATCTGGAATCTCGTGTTCATGCAATATGAGCAGGAGGCCAATGAGATCGTCGGCAATCTGCCCAAGCCGTCGATCGACACCGGCATGGGCCTCGAGCGCGTCGCGGCGGTGCTGCAGGGCGTGCACGACAATTATGACACCGACACGTTCAAAGCGCTGATCGCCGCGTCGGAAGCGCTAACCCACACCAAGGCGGTCGGCGAGCAGATGGCGAGCCATCGCGTGATCGCCGATCATCTGCGCTCGTCCGGCTTCCTCGTCGCCGACGGTGTGCTGCCGGCCAATGAAGGCCGCGGCTATGTCCTGCGCCGCATCATGCGCCGCGCGATGCGGCATGCGCATCTGCTCGGCTCGAAGGATCCGCTGATGCACCGCCTGGTGCCCGCGCTGGTCGCCGAGATGGGCGCCGCTTATCCCGAACTGGTCCGCGCGCAGCCGCTGATCGAGGCGACGCTGCAGCAGGAAGAAACGCAGTTCCGCAAGACGCTCGACAAGGGTCTGAAGCTGCTCGACGAGGCGACCGCCGGCATGGCGGTCGGGTCGACGCTGGCCGGCGAGACTGCGTTCAAGCTCTACGACACCTACGGTTTTCCCTATGACCTGACCGAGGATGCGTTGCGGGCCCAAGGCCTGCAGGTCGACCGCGAGGGTTTCGACGCCGCTATGGCGGAGCAGAAGCGGGCGGCGCGCGCAGCCTGGAAGGGCTCCGGCGAGAAGGCCTCGGACGAACTCTGGTACGATCTGGTCGAGGAAAAGGGCGGCACCGAATTCACCGGCTACACGTCGGAGGAAGGCGAAGGCGAAGTCGTCGCGTTGATCAAAGACGGTGTGCGGGTCGACAGGGCCGTCGCCGGCGACGAGGTCGATGTCGTACTCAACCAGACCCCCTTCTATGCCGAGAGCGGCGGTCAGGTCGGCGATGCCGGTCTCGCGACCAACGATAAGGGGCTGAAGGGCCGCGTGTTCGATACGCAGAAGCATCTCGGCCGGCTTTGGGCGCACCGTACCAAGATCGAGGCGGGCGAGCTCGCGGTCGGCGACGCGATCCATCTGGTGGTCGACGGCGAGCGCCGCAATGCGATCCGCGCCAATCACTCGGCGACGCACTTGCTTCACGCCGCGTTGCGCGAGCGGTTGGGCACGCATGTCGCGCAGAAGGGATCGCTGGTCGCGCCGGAGCGGTTGCGCTTCGACTTTTCGCAGCCGACCGCGATCGATCCGGCCAAGCTCGCCGAGGTCGAGGCCGATGTGAATGCCTATATTCGCCAGAACGACACGGTCTCGACCCGGCTGATGACGCCCGAGGAAGCGATCGAGGAAGGTGCGATGGCGCTGTTCGGCGAGAAATATGGCGATGAGGTTCGCGTCGTGTCGATGGGGCGCGACGGCCAGAAGATCTACAGCCTGGAATTGTGCGGCGGCACGCACGTCAATGCTACCGGCGATATCGGCCTGTTCAAGCTGGTGAGCGAAGGCGCGGTGTCGTCGGGCGTGCGGCGCGTCGAGGCG
>NZ_JBQCCN010000302.1:0-9940 GCF_051962185.1 Sphingomonas sp. | reverse complement strand
GCGCCCCCCGCAGCGGGGCGGCGTTGGGGGGGCTTGGCTTGGACGGTGGCATCTACGCGCCATGAATACCTCGCCGCCCCGGCGGCGGCGGGGGCCGCTGGCAGTCGGTGCGGCGCCCCGTCACGAGGCGGCCCCGGCCTACGCCGGGGCGACGGTTGGGAGTTATTCATCGGCATAGGCAAAAGGATCCGTCTTGCTCGGCTGGGTTGGCAGCGGCGGGCGCGGCAGGGCGTCGCCGTTCGCCGCATTCCACAGGAACGCGGCCAGGATGACCGCCGCCTGGCGCATGTCGTCGCCCTTCAAATGATCATACGTGTCGATCGCCGTGTGATGGATGCGGCTGCCATAGTCGAGCGGATCCTGGATGAACTGAAACCCGGGCAAGCCGACCGCCTGCATGAAGACATGGTCGGTGCCGCCGGTCTTGCGGATCACCACCGACGACGCGCCCAGCGAATTGAACGGGGTCAGCCATTCCTTGAAGATCGGCACCACCGCCGGGTTGTTCTCGGCATAGATGCCGCGCAATTTGCCCGAGCCATTGTCGATGTTGAAATAGGCGGCCATCTTCGACCAGTCGCCTTTGGTGGCGATCGGCCAGCGATTGGCCCATCCCTGATAGCGCGCGAGCCCGGTCAGCTTGGGATCGTTGGGATTGCCGCGCGTCGCGAAATGGTTCTCGACATAGGCCAGGCTGCCGAGCAGCCCCTGCTCCTCGCCGGCCCAGAGCGCGAAGCGGATCGTCCGCTTCGGCTTGACCTTGAGCGTCGAGAGGATGCGCGCCGCCTCCATGATCATCGCGCTCCCGGCGCCGTTGTCGGCGGCGCCGTCCCCCGCCACCCAGGAATCGAGATGGGCGCCCGCCATCACATAGCTGCCGTCCTTGGCGCTGCCGGGAATGTCGGCGATGATGTCATAGGCGTTGACGTCGCTATCGTCGAAACGGACATCGTTGTTGATCGACACCGTCGGATGGGCGCCGACGATCGAGAGCCGCACCAGCCGGCGATAATCCTCCGCCGCCATCTCGACCCCCGGCGTCTTCACCGTGTCGCCGACGCCGAACAGATAGCCTTCGCCATGGACCAATTTGCCGTCGAGCCGTGACTTGCTGACATAGGCGACCGCGCCTTCCTCCTGCAGGAAGGCGTCGAGCTTCCTGGCGAAGTCGAGCCGCTTCATGCCGCGCTCGGCGGCGGCGGGGTCGTATTTGGGCGGGACGAACTGATCCATCTTGGCGAGGTCTTCGTCGGTATAGCGTTTGAACGGCGCGTCGCCGGGCTCGGAGCCGTCGTCGGGCTTGGTCACCAGCACGATCTTGCCCTGGAGCTTGCCCTTCCACTTGGCGAAATCGGCCGGCGTCGCCATCGGCGCGACGACGACTTCCCCCGACACGGTGCCGTTGGTCGCGGGCGTCCAGGCGATCGGGATCGCGGTCAGCTGGATCGGGCGCGGGCTGGTCATGCGCACCGACGAATTCTCGATCCACCAGCCGCGGCCGAACTCGAACGGCTCTTTATGGACGTTCGACAGGCCCCATTCGCTGAACTTGGACGAGGTCCAAGCCTCCGCCTTGCGCATGTTGGGCGAATTGGTCAGCCGCGGGCCGATCTGGTCGGCGAGATATTCGGCGGTGGTCATCACCTGCGACCGGTTGAAGCCTTCGTCCATGATCCGGTTGACCATCGACAGGTCGGCCGATTGCAGGGAAGCGGGAATGGCGGTGACGGCGGCGGCCGCGACGAAGGCGGCAATCATCTTGCGCATGAACGGTGAGCTCCCCCGGGGATGGAATGGCGCGCACGCTATTGCCGCCGCGCCACCCGCGCAAGACTGTGTCATCCGGATCGCACGCTTGCCCTGCGCGAAGGGAGAAAAGCTTGCCGTCACCGCGTTGACATGGGCGCGCGGCTTGGGCATGGGGCGCCCTCGCTTTCGAAGCGACCGCCCTTTCGCAAAGGGCGAAGACCTGGGGACAGGTGGCCGAGTGGTTAAAGGCAGCAGACTGTAAATCTGCCCGTGCAAGCGTACGCTGGTTCGAATCCAGCCCTGTCCACCATTTCCCGATAAGCGTTCTGACGACCCGGCGGCGGTACGAACGCTCGCTACCGCGCCGGCGCGCTCAGTACGAGAATGGCGGCGGACGCGCCGCGCGCCGGCACCGCCACGAACAGCTGACGACGTTCCGGGACGAACAGCCCTGTGCGACCGCCGGGCGCCGTCGTCACCGAGATCGGCGCCGCCTTCGGATCGGCGAGCGACGCCACATAGACATGCCCCGCACCGCACACGAGATAGAGCCGCTCGCCATCGACGAACAGATCGTCGGCGTCGCCGCAGGCGGGTCGGACGGCGACGATCGCGCCGTCCGATTGATTGCGCAATTCGAGCGCGGCGGGGAGCCGATAGGCGATTGCGAACCACTTCCCCGCCGGATCGAGCGCCAATGGGAAATTGAGATGGCGCCCCCCGGTTTTCCATGTCGCCAGCGCCTTGCCGCTATCGAGATCGCCCGCGACGATCTCCCCGCGATCGGGGACGTTGACGATGAAGCGCGACCCGGCCAGGCGGAAACCCTCGGGATGGGCGGGGAGCGGCACGCTTCCGATCACGCGCCGTGACGCCGGATCGACGATCGCCAAGGCGCCGGCGCCATAGCCGATGACGACATTGCCCTGTCGTGGGTCGATGCGGACATTGTCGGCATCGTCGCCGAGCACGATCCGGCCGAGCGGGCGCCGGGTGCGCGTGTCGTAGAAGCCTACCGATCCATCGCCGCCGGCGACGACCAGCTGGGCATTGTCTAGCGTGACGCCCAGGCCCTGCGGCTCCTTCAGGCCGGTGATGCGATCCACCACTTTCCCGGCGTCGAGGTCGATCACATCGACCGACCCATTGCCATATTCCGCGACGAACAGCAGGCGGTGCGCTAGGTCGACGGCGAGATGATCGATCCTGCCCTTCACGTCGGGCAGCGCGATCGTCCTGACCAGTTTCAGCGGCGACGCGGCATCAGTGGGGGAGATCGACCGCGTCGAAGCGCTGCAAGCGCTCGCGCAGAGCATGGCGCCTACTGCCACCATTGCCCGGATCCGCCATCCGAATCGTATCATTCGGCCGCTCCTTCTTCGGCATATCGACAGTATCCCGCCTCGCCGCGGGTGCCGCCCGGCCACCCGGTCCTAGCCGTCCGGCGCCCCCTCTACCGGCAGTTCGGAACTCGACTGCGGCGCGGTCCCGTCCGACGCCGAGATCGCCAGAAACGCGCTGATCGCAGCAACCACCGCGACCGCACCGAACAGAATGAGCCGCTTGCGGACCTTGGTCCGGCCGAACCGAGAGGAACGCCGCCGACGCGTTCTGCGCCGAGATACCGGCTGGGTCATGCGCCCCGGCCCGGCACGAGGATTTGCAGGATCAACGTTGCCAGGCCTCCCTCTTTCTCCATACGGATAGGCCGCTCCCCACTCGGCCTTCCCTGGTTGGTCCGCAATCAAATACACTATCGCGCCGACTTCAAGCCCCACCGCGCTGCCCGCGCCTTCCCTGTTTTTTCGCTGATCGCGTATTAGCTTGCTGACACACTCTCGCTTGTCGGCGCGCGATCGGCTAGGTTCTGCCCGGAAAAACGGCCCTCGCACCGCCGCCAAAGCCTGATAGATTGCGCATCGTCGTAGGAGGACATGATGGGTCTGGGTGATTTCCTGAAGAAGCAACTGGTCGACGTCATCGACTGGGTCGACGAGCCGGGCGTGCTGGCGATCCGCTATCCGATGCAGGATCGCGAAATCCAGAACGGCGGCCAGCTGACCGTGCGCGAAGGCCAGGTCGCGATGTTCTACAACGAAGGCAAGCTGGCCGACGCGTTCGAGCCGGGCCAGCACACGCTCAACACGCAGAATCTGCCGCTGCTGACCGCGATCATGAATTGGGACAAGGGTTTCCGCTCCCCGTTCAAGGCCGACGTCTATTTCTTCACCCAGCGCGAGCAGACCGGGCTGAAATGGGGCACGCCGCAGCCGATCACGGTGCGCGACAAGGAATTCGGGCCGCTGCGTATCCGCGCCTTCGGCAGCTATTCGTTCCGGATCGAGGACGTCGCCACCTTCGCGGTCAAGATGATGGGCTCGCTCGACCGGCTGACCGTCGCCGATCTCGATCAGCAATTGCGCGCCGTCATCAACACCGCGATCGCGACCGCGCTGGGCGGCGGCGAGATCGCGTTCATCGATCTCGCCGGCAACCAGCAGGCGATGTCCGACAAGCTCAAAGGCGCGGTCGAGGCCGGGTTCAAGGAATGGGGCCTGTCGTGCCGCACTTTCTTCGTTGAGAGCGTGTCGCTGCCGGAGAATGTCCAGGAATATCTCGACAAGGGCAGCCAGATGCGGGTGCTCGGCAATCTCGACCAATATGCCAAATTCCAGGCCGCCGATTCGATCCAGACCGCGGCGGCCAATCCCGGCGGCATGGCCGGGATCGGCGCGAGCGCGGCGGCCGGCATGGCGCTCGGCCAGACGATGGCGGCGGGGCTGAGCGGGATCGGCGCGCCGAGCAGCACGCCGGCGGCATCGGCGCAGGCCGAGGTCGATCCGTACGAGCAGATCGAGAAATTGCACAAATTGATGGTTGCGGGGGCGATCACTCAAGAGGAGTTCGACGCCAAGAAAACCGCGCTATTGGCCAAGATCTGATCGCGCCGCGGTGCTCGACGCCACTTGCCCCAATTGCGGCGCGCCAATCCGGTTCAGGTCGAACGACCTGCCGGTCAAGGTGTGCGACTATTGCCGGACATCGGTGTTGCGCACCGGCGACAGCCTCCAGGCGATCGGCAAGATCGCCGAGGTGCCCGATGACGTCAGCCCGCTGCAATTGGGGGTCCGCGGCCGCGACGGAGCGCACAGCTTCGAGTTGATCGGCCGCGTCCGCTGGCGCTATGCCGATGGCGCGTGGAACGAATGGCTCGCGCTGTTCGACGACGGCTCGACCGGCTGGGTCGGGGAATCGATGGGCCGCTACATGATGCTGCGGCAGCTTCCGGAGGAGCAAATCCCGCCGGGGGTCATGCGCTATGTCCAATCGGGGCAATCGATCAAGATCGGCGGCGAGATCAAGATGGCGGGGGTCGACTATATCGTCGCCGACGCCAAGCACGTGACCTGCGTCGCGAGCGAAGGCGAATTGCCGTTCAACGCGCCGCTGGGTCTGGCCGCCTATAGTATCGACTTGATGGCCCCCGGCGGCGAATGCGCGAGCATCCAGAAGGACCAGGACGGCGAGGTCGAGGCCTATACCGGCAATTACCGGACGCTGGCCGAGTTGCAGGCGACCGGGCTGCGCAGTTTCGAGGGCTGGCCGATGCCGGCCTATCGCGCATGAGCGACGACGCGCCCTCGCCCGCGCCTGTCCCCGAGGTCACCGCGACGCCGCCGGCGACGCCGCCCGCGCCTACCGCCCCCGCCTCGACCGTCCGCGCGCTGAGCTGCCCCAATTGCGGCGGCATCGTCAATGTCCGCGCCCAGGGCCTGACGGTCAGCGTGCTGTGCGAACATTGCGGCTCGACGCTCGACGCGACCAGCCCCGACCTCCAGGTCATCGCCCGCGCCAACGAGGCGCTCAAGAAGCCCCAGATCCCGCTCGGTACGCGCGGCACGCTCGACGGCCGGGTGTGGGAAGTCGTCGGCTATATGGAGCGGACCGACGAGGAGATCGGCTGGGCCGAATATCTCCTGTTCAATCCCTACGAGGGCTATGCCTTCCTGGTCGATGACGGGCGCCGCTTCAGCCTGGGTATCATGCTCGACCGCTTGCCGACGATGGGCTTCGGCAACGCACTGCAGCTCGACGGCCAAACCTATACGCGCTTCGGCGATACCTATCCGGTCCGCGTCACCTTCGTCGTCGGCGAATTCTATTGGCGCGTGGCGGTGGGCGAGACCGTCGACGAGATCGATTTCGTCCGCCCCGGCACGATGTTGTCGTGCGAGGTCTATGAGACCGAGCGCACCTGGACGCGGCTCGACATGCTCGATTGGGGCGTCGCCGAAAAGGCGTTCGGCATCCCGGCACGCCGTCGCGAATACGGCCGCCCCGCGCCGCACGAGCCCTCTCCCTACAAACGCCAGATGAGCGAAGCGCTGATCATCGGCTTGGTCGCCATCGTCACCGTCATGATCATCTCGACCTTCGCCGGCGGCGAGCGACAGATCGGCCAGACCACCGCCTACGTCGTGCTCGACGGGGCGGAGAAGAACGTCGTGATCCGCGGGCTCGACCTGCCCCCCGGCCATTCGCGCGTGGTGGTCGATGCCGATGCCGGCAATATCGACAATGCCTGGGTCGACCTGGATTATTCGCTGACCGATGAAAAGACCCAGGACAGCGTCGATACCTATGGCCTTGCCGAGCATTATTCGGGCAGCGACAGCGACGGGCCGTGGAGCGAAGGCGATCCGCGCCCCGAAGTCAGCCTGTCGAGCATTCGCGGCGGGCGATACGATTTGATCGTGACGCTTTCCGCGCATCGCTGGAACGGCGGTTCGGGCAGCAGCACCATCACCACTCCCGGTAATTCGTTCACTAGCACCGGTACGACGGGCACCCCGGGGGCCAGTCAGTCCCCATCCGGCGGCGCGTCGGATCAGGTAACGCAGAGTAGCGGGAACGGCACCACCTCGCCCGATACGTCGAGCATCAGCGGCTTCGCCAATTGGGGCAGCAACAGCAACGGCAATGCCGCCAGCGTGGGCGGTGAAACCATCCCGGTCACCGTCACGATCAAGAGTGGCGGCGTGTTCGGGGGCAATATCTTGCTCGCCTTCCTGCTGATCGCGATCTGGCCGCTGATCGTGCTGTTCAAGCAGATCGGGTTCGAAAAGCGCCGCATGGCCCCCGTCAGCGGCAGCGGCGGCGGGGACGATGACGACGACAGCTCGGGGGACGACGACTGATGAGCCGGCATATCGTGATCTACGGCCTTTATTGCCTGGGCGTAGTGTTCCTCTCGATGTTCGCGGTGCGCGACGGTTATTCGCCTTTCGCCACCGGCGGCGCGCGCGGGCCGATGATGTTCGGCTCCTACGGCCCCACCCATAAGTAACGAAAGGATCGGACCATGCTTTCCATCCCCATCCTCGTCACGACCCTGGTCTATACCGGCATCGGGCTGGTGATCTTCATCGGCGGCTTCTGGCTGTGGGACAAGATCTCGCCCGTCGACATGTGGGGCGAGATCTGCCGCGAGAAGAACGTTGCGCTGGCGATCTTCACGGGCTCGATCGCGATCTCCGTCGCGATGATCATTGCCGCCGCCATCCATGGATGAGCGGCTGGATTGGAGTTCAAGTCGGTTGCGCCAGGTTCATCGTCACCCCGGACTTGTTCCGGGGTCCAACCCTCCTCAACGGAATGCAGCCGTTGTTGCACGTTGGATGCCGGAACACGTCCGGCATGACGGCTAAACTTGTATGACTGAGCAACATGGCGGCCCCGTGCCGCAACAGGATGGCGTCGCCCGCCCTTCCCGCATCGGCGCGTTGCTGCTGGTTTCCGCGTTCGTCGTCGCGACCTGCGGCCTGATCTACGAATTGCTCGCCGGCACGCTCGCGAGCTATCTGCTCGGCGACAGCGTCACCCAATTCTCGACGATCATCGGCGCCTATCTGTTCGCGATGGGCATCGGCTCGTGGTGCTCGCGCTACGTCCGCAGGAACGAGCTCGCCACCTTCGTCCGGGTCGAAGTGCTGATCGCCGCGATCGGCGGCACCTCGGCGGCGTTGCTGTTCCTGTTGTTCGACCGCGTCCAGGATTTCCGTCTGCCGCTCTACGGCCTGGTGCTGGCGATCGGCTTCCTGGTCGGGCTCGAGATCCCGCTGCTCATGCGCATCCTCAAGGATCGGCTCGAGTTCAGCGATCTCGTCGCCAAGGTGCTGACCTTCGATTATGTCGGCGCGCTCGCCGCCTCATTGCTCTTCCCGCTGCTGCTGGTCCCGCATCTCGGGCTGATCCGCACCGGTTTCCTGTTCGGGCTGTTCAACGTCGGCGTGGCGATCGCGGTCATCGTCATGCTGCCGCAGCGCCGCCGCCTGACGCTCGAGCTGGTGGTCGCGATCCTGGTCGCGATCGTGCTCGCGGCCGGGTTCGCCGCCTCGGAGAAGATCGAGCGCACGGCGGAAGTCGCGGCTTATGGCGACCCGATCATCTATGCCGACGCGACGCCGTACCAGCGGATCGTCATTACCAAGCGCAACGAGGACCTGCGGCTGTTCCTCAACGGCAATCTGCAATTCTCGTCGCGCGACGAATATCGCTATCACGAAGCACTGGTGCATCCGGTGTTGAGCCGCGTCCCCGATCCGCGCGACGTGCTGGTGCTGGGCGGCGGCGACGGGCTCGCGGTGCGTGAGATTCTCAAATATCCGGCCGTGCGATCGGTGACTTTGGTCGATCTCGACCCGGCGATGACCACCTTGTTCCGCAAGAGCGAGATGCTGGTCGCGCTCAACCACGGCTCGCTACTGTCGCCCAAGGTGCATGTCATCACCGCCGACGCGTTCAGCTGGCTGCGCGCCAATCAGCGCAAGTTCGACGCGGTGCTGGTCGATTTCCCCGACCCGACCAATTTCGCGATCGGCAAGCTCTACACGGTCAGTTTCTATCGCGAGCTGGCCCGCGCGCTGAACCCCGGCGCGATGCTGAGCGTGCAGAGCACCTCGCCGCTGGTCGCGCCGAAGGCCTATTGGACGGTGTCGACCACGCTCGAAGCGGCCGGGCTAACGACGCGCGGCTATCATGTCTATGTACCGAGTTTCGGCGAATGGGGCTTCGTCCTCGCCTCCAACGGACCGATCGGCGGTCCCGGTAAACTGCCCGCAGGCCTGCGGTTCCTGACCCCGTGCACCGATGCGCTCGCCTTCATCTTCCCGCCCGATATGGCGCGGCGGCCGACCCCGGTGAACCGGCTCGACAACCAGGCATTGGTTCGCGAATTCGACGCCGAATGGTCGGTGTTCGAGGGCTGATGCGCTGGTCGCGTCGCACCGTGATCGCCGGCTCGGTCGCGGGCGCGGCGGCGCTCGGCGCCGGCGCGGTGGCGCTGCGGCCACGGGACGAGGCGATCCCGGGCACGCTCGGGGGCGCCGATTTCCGCCGCGGGCACACGTTGCAGCGCGGCACGTTCCCCGAAGCGTCGGAAACGGTACGAACCAAGGTCGCGATCGTCGGCGGCGGGGTTGCCGGCCTCGCCGCCGCCTGGACGCTTGCCGATGCCGGCGTCCGGGACTTCCGCCTCCTCGAACTGGAAGACCGCACCGGCGGCAATGCCCGGAGCGGGCGCAACAATGTCTCCGCCTATCCGCTCGGCGCGCATTATCTGCCATTGCCCAATGCCGAGGCGAAGGGCGTCATCCACCTGCTCGAACAGCTCGGCATCCTGACCGGCTGGCAGGATGGCAAGCCGGTCTATGATCCTTATCAGCTCGTCTCGGATCCCGAGGAGCGCCTGCTCTATCTCGGCAAGTGGCAGGAAGGGCTGGTCCCGCAAAAGGGGCTGAGCGAGACCGACGTCCATGACCTCAAGGCCTTTTTCGCCGCGATGAAAGCCTATGAGACGCGCCGCGACGCGCAGGGCCGCCCCGCCTTCGCGATCCCGATGGAGCTGAGTTCGCGCGACGCCGACCTGCTCGCCTTGGACAAATTGAGCTTCACCCAATGGCTCGACCAGCAGGGCTGGAAATCGCCGGTGCTGCGCGCGCATGTCCGCTATGCCTGCCGCGACGACTACGGCACCGAGCCCGACCAGGTTTCGGCCTGGGCCGGCGTGCATTATTTCGCCAGCCGCCGCGGCCATGCCGCCAATGCCGATCCCGACACGATGCTGACCTGGCCCGAAGGCAACGGCCATCTGGTCGGCCGGATGGCGGCGCGGCTCGAGGATCATCTCGAT
>NZ_JBQCCN010000301.1:0-21835 GCF_051962185.1 Sphingomonas sp. | reverse complement strand
TTCTCGTTCGCCGCGGTCAGGTCGATCTTCGCCTTTTCCAGGTCGCGCACATAGGCGTCGCGATTGGTCGTCAACGCGTCGCGCTCGCGGGTCTTGGCGTCGGCATCCTGGCGATAGGCGGCGTGGGCGTCGCGTTCCGCTTCATAGCGCGTGCGCCATTTGGTGCCTCGGGGCGCGACCAGCAGGCCGATGACGAGCCCGAGGATGAAGGCCAGCACCAAGACGGCGAGCTGGTTGGCGTCGGTGAACAGCATGCGCTTCTCTCCCTGTCGGGAATGGAACGCGTCATGCTGCGCCGGGTTGCGGGGCGGCGCAAGCAGTTGCCCCGGCTCTCCTCCTGCGCGCGGGAGGAGAGGAAAGGATCAATGCCCGCCGTGGAGGAAGGCGTCGTTGATGCTGCAGGCCGCGGGACCCAGGATGACGACGAACAGGGTCGGCAGGATGAACAGGATCAGCGGCACGGTCATGATCGCCGGCAGGCGGGCGGCCTTTTCCTCGGCGCGCATCATGCGCTCGTTGCGGAATTCGGCCGACAGCACGCGTAGCGCCGAGGCGAGCGGGGTGCCGTATTTCTCGGTCTGGATCATGGTCGTGACCACGCCCTTGACCGCGTCGAGGTCGACGCGCGTCGCGAGATTCTCGAACGCCTGACGGCGATCGGAGAGGAAGCCCAGTTCGATCGCGGTCAGCGCGAATTCGTCGCCCAGTTCGGGATAGGCCTTGCCCAATTCCTTCGACACGCGGTGGAAGGCGGTGTCGACGGTCAAGCCGGCCTCGGCGCAGATCACCAGCAAGTCGAGCGCGTCGGGCAAACCCTTGCGGATCGCGGCGGAACGCTTCTGGATCCTGTTCTTGAGATAGAGGTCGGGGCCCTTGTAGCCGAGGATGAACGTGCCCGCGACGAGCCCGTATTGCTTGAGCGGCGACCAGGTTGCGAACATGTCGGTGCCGTACACCAGATAGAGCATCGGCAGGCCGAACACGATCGGCAGGATCAGCCGGCCGAAGATGACCGCGACGGCATATTCCTTCGAGCGGATGCCGGCCTGGAGTAATTTGGTTTGCGCGACCTTGACCTGGCTGTCCTGAAGAACCTTCAGGTTTTGCAGGATCGAGCGGATGCGGTCGGTAGTCTCGTTCTTCTGGACCAGTTTCGCGCGGCGCTTGCTGGTCGAGGCGGTGATGCCGGCCTTGAGCTGTTCGCGGCGGTCGTTGAGTGCCTTGACGCGGCGCGCCATCGGGTCGCGCACGGTGGTCGCGGCATAGATCGCGAGCAGCACGGCGAAGGCGGCGACCCCTGCGAGCAGGGTGCCTACCCAGAGGACGTCGACGCCGAGCAGGGTGGGGTGGTGCGGTTCCATCGCCTCAGATCTCGAAATTGACCATCTTGGCCATGATCAGGCCGCCCAGCCCCATCCAGATCATGCCGCCGATGCCGGCGACGATCAGGCGCTGATCGACGAAGAAATTGCCCATGTAGCCGGGGCTGATCCACATGATCAGCGCGAACACGATGAACGGCAGCGAACCGACGATATAGGCCGAGGCCTTCGATTCGGACGACATCGCCTTGATCTTCAGCTTCATCTGGCCGCGCTGGCGCAGCACGGTGGCGAGGTTGGAAAGCGTTTCCGCCAGATTGCCGCCGGTCTCGCGCTGGATCGCGATCGAGATCACGAAGAACTGGAATTCGGGCGTGCCGAGCCGGTCCGCGGTTTCCTGAAGCGCGGCGTCCATCGAGCGGCCGATCTTCATCTTGTCGGACACGGCGCGGAATTCCTCGCCGACCGGGCCCGCGACTTCGGCGCCGACCACCGCCATGGTCTCGCTGATCGGCAGGCCCGAGCGCAGGCCGCGGACGAGCAATTCGATGGCGTCGGGGAATTTGGCGTTGAACTTGTTGATGCGCTTCTTGATGAAGAAGCCGACCACGAAATGAGGTAGACCGCCACCGATCACCAGCGCGACCAACAACGACAGCGCGATGGGCGCGCCGCGCAGCAGCAGCAGCGCCGATACGACCACGATCAGGCCGAACGTCGCCATGCCGTACTGGCCGACGGTCCAGCTCTTGCCGGTCATCGCCAGCCGCTTCTTGAGCACGGCGGGACGCGGCAGGAACCGCATCATCGCGGTGTCCATATTGCTGTCGCGCTTGCCGGTGATGCGGCGCATCTGCGCCGCCATTGCGGCTTCGCTGGCGGCCCCGCTATGGCGTTCGCGGAGCGAGGTCAGCCGACGCGACTGCGCCTTCGCCACCGACGGTCCGGAGAAGGCGACTGCCAGCAGGACCAGCATGATCGCTGCCCCACCAATGACCGTGATCAGCGGCACCAACGGCATCGCTCAAACGCTCCACTTGTCTTCGCCGGCCCGGATGGGCGCGGCCATGGTCAATTCGACTTCGCAGCCTTCTTGGGCATCAGCGACTTCAGGTCGGCGAACTTGCCGATCAGCGACTGGCTGCTCGATTTCGCGGCGTCCTTCTTGCCGGCCGAACCCTTGCCCGACGGTTCCGAGGCGTCCCCGACGGCCATCAGCCGCGTCGCGAGTTCGGTCATCGGCGCGACCGTCTTCGATCCCTTGCCGGCTTCGGCCAGCGGCTTGCCTAGCTTCGCGGCCTGCGCCGCCAGCTTCTGGTCGTAGGGGATGACGAAATCGATGCGGCGCTCGATCGAGCCCTCGAAATCCTTGCGGTTGATCTCGAGCTGCGCGCCCGCAGGCACGCGATTGGCGACCACCAAGATCTGCGTTCCGGGCGCGTTCGACTTGAGCCACGACAGGATGCGGATCGTGTCGCGCGCGGCGGCAAGGGTCAGCTCGGTCACCACCATTGCAGTCTGGATATCGTGGATCAGATGCGGATGCTGGATCAGCTGCGCGCGCGGCAGGTCGACCACGGTGCATTCGAACGCGGCGCGCATCTCTTCCTGCAATTGGTAGAAAGCGGCACCGTCGGTCATCATCGGCGAATTGATCGGCGCCTCGGCGGACAATACCGCCAGGCGCTCGCTCGCCTTGACCATCGCGCGCTCGATGAACAGGCCGTCGATGCGGCTGGGATTCTCGATCGCGTCGGTCAGTCCGCGGCCGGGCTCCAGGTCGAGGGCCAGCGCACCGGTGCCGAAATGCACGTCGAGATCGAGCAGCGCGGTGGTGCGGCCACCTTTCTCGCTCATCAGCCAGGCGATGGAGGTCGCCAGAGTCGATGCTCCGGCGCCGCCGCGCGTGCCGATCACCGCCGTCGCGCAATGCGGGCGGTCGGGCGTGGCGTCCGTCAAACGCGGCGCATTGAGCACCGCCTGCGCACTGCCGAACGCCTCGCGCAGCACATCGGGGTTGAGCGGCTTGAGCAGATAATCCTGGATGCCGCTCGCGGTCAGGTCGCGATAGAGGCGGACGTCGTTGACCTGCCCCGCCGCGATGACGACCGTGCCGGGCTCGCAGACTTCGGCCAGCGCGTTGATGTCGTTGAGCGGGTCGCCCGATTCGCTCAGGTCGACGAACAGCACTTGCGGGCTTGCCGACACCGACAGCGACTGGACGGCGTTGCGCAGCCCGCCCTTGTTCACTTTGTCGACCGACCAGCCCATTTCGCTGACGACCGGACGCAACGCTTCGGCGGTGGTTTCATCGCAGACATAGGCGACGAAGGGCTCGCGATGGGCGACGCCAGCGACTTTCCACGGCGCGTTCATCTTACTTGCCTCCCGTCGATTCATTCTTGGTCTGCGTGCCGCCGCCGCCGGTCGGGGCGGCCCTGCGATACGTGTCGATGGCGCGACCCGAGGTGATCGGATCGGCGGTCTCGGCGCCCGGCTGGCCGCGAACGAGATCGAGCGGGTTGGCGACCATCGCGGCGAGCGTGGCATTGCTCGCGCATCCGAAATTGGACGTCGCGCTGCCTTCGAACTCGCTCGAGCCGCTACGCGTGAAATCGGGGCAGCCCGGTACCGTCGCGGTCGCGCGGCTGAGCACCACGCGGACCATGCCGGCGGCAAGCGGCGCGTTCGTGATCGGCGCGCGATCGGCGAGCCGCATGCCATAGTTCGACACGATCGCGGCGATCTCCGCGCGGGCCTGCGAGCCGTAGGGATTGGGATCGTCGACCGAGACCTGGTCGCCGTAGCGCAGCTTCATCGATGCCAGCCAGCCGGCGACGCGGCCGGCTTCGCCCGGCGCGAGCCCGCCGGTGGTCGACTGCGCGTCGAACACGTAATCGGTGCGGCTGACGACCGGCTGCTTGATCGAGTCGACGCCACGATTGAGCGTGCCGCAGCCGCCGAGCATCAGCGCGGGGACGGCGAGGGTGGCGAATAGGATCGTACGCATGTCTGACTGTCCCTCGCGCGTTACAGGCTGAAACCGGGAGTGGCGGGCGCTTCGCCCTTTTTCGACTTCTTGGGCGGCAGCGCCTTCTTGTCGCTGGCGGCCGGATCGGTGGTCGGCTGCGGGCCGGCCGGGACGGCGGGCACCGGAGCGGTCGCGCCGAGCGCGGGCCCGACGGTCGACGGCACGGCCATCATGGGCTTGGGTCGGTCGCCGCCACTCGTGCCTTCGCCCAGGCGGCCCAGGAACACTCGCCCGAGATCGGTCGGCGCCTTGTAGCCGTCGGTCGGCAGCACGACGTCGTTGGCGTTGACCGGCTTCACCAGATAGGGGGTGATGACGATCATCAGCTCGGTTTCGTTGCGCTTCCAGCCGTTCGAGCGGAACAGCGCGCCGAGCACCGGGACGTCGCCGATGCCGGGCGTCTTGGTGATCTGGTTGTCGGTCGAGTTCTGCAGCAACCCGCCGATCACCATCGACTGGCCGGAGCCGAGTTCGATCGTGGTTTCGGCGCGGCGCGTGGTCAGCGCAGGGATCGTGACCCCCGAGATGGTGACCGCGCCCGCCGACGACAGTTGCGACACTTCGGGACGGACGCGCAGCGAGATGCGGCCGTCGGACAGCACCGTCGGCGTGTACGACAGGCTGACGCCATATTGCTTGTATTCGACCGACACGGCGCCGAGGCCCTGGCTGACCGGGATCGGAATTTCGCCGCCGGCGAGGAACGACCCGGTTTCGCCCGACAGCGCGGTCAGGTTCGGATTGGCGAGGGTCGTCACCTGGCCATCGGTCTCGCCGAGATCCAGCGCGCCGAGAATGTCGAGCCCGAACAGACGGCCCATGCCGCCGAGCGTGGTCGCCTGCGGGCCCGGCTGAACCGCCGTTCCGGCCATCTGCGTGAGCTTGCCGGTGGTCGGATCGATCGTGTAGCCGGTAACGGTGCCCAGGCCGACGCTGAGCGGCAGGCTGGGCGCGGTATTCACGGTCGTCGCGATGCTTCGGCCGTTGGTGATGCCGAACTTGAAGCCGCCGGTGCCGTCGATCGTGCTCAGATTGGCGCCGATATTCTTGGCGAACGACTTGCTGACCTCGGCGATCTTGACCTGCAGGTTGACCTGCAACGGCGTCGCGGTGCGCAGGCGGTTGATCACCGCGATCTTGAGCTGCGCGTTGGGACTGCTGGTGTCGACCCCCGGGTTGAGCAACGCGGTGACGATCTGCTGCGCCTGCGCGACGTCGGCGGGCGCCGCGACCGTGCCCGTCAGGACCGCGATCTGGCCGACCGTCACGACCTTGATGTCGGCGTCGGGCATCGCCGCGCGCATCATCCGGTCGATCGAGGTCAGGTTCTGCGCGACACGGACGTTGGTCGAATAGATCACCTTGCCGCTGGCCGAGGTGACGAACACCGTGGTCTCGCCATAATCCTTGCCGAAAAGCCGGATCTGGCGCGGGTTGCTGACGTCGACGTCGGCGACCGCCGGATTGGCGACCCACACGTCGGCGGCATCGACCGGCAAGGTGACGACTTCGCCCTGGCCCGTCGACAACAGGACCTCGGTGGTCGGGCGCTGCGTTCCGGCCGGCAGGCCGCCGACGCGGACCGGCTTGGCCGGGCGGGCCGGCGCGCGCCGCGTCGATTGCGGACCGCCGAAGGCTTCGACCGGCATGGTCGCCATCAGCGCGGTCGCGACCGTGGCCGCGACGATGCGGTTCAGAACGATAGTCGCTTGCATCACTTCTTCCCCCCACGACCGAGCGGTACCTCGGTCACGTTGCTCCCGCGGACGATCCGCACCACGGGGCCGGCGTTGGCCGGGACCCCGCCCGGATAGCCGCTGGTTCCCGCTGTCGCCGCGGCGGCGGCGGGACCGGTCGCTTCGGCCTTGCCCGGCACGGTGCGGCGCTGGAAACGCGACACGTCGGCACCCGTGGCGAACGTGCTTTTGCCGGCGACGGGCTGGCTGTCGGCGGCGGCCAGCATCGCCTTTTCGGCGGCCGGATCCTTGCCGTCGGGAACCTTCACCGACCCGTCGGCGATCGCCTGGTCGAGCTCGGACGCCGAATCGGCGAGCGGGCGCAGCACCAGCGACAGGTCGCCCAAGGTGCGGGCGACGGAAATCTTCTCGGCGATCGCGGGCGTCGCCTCGATCGTCACCATCGAGATCGCGCGGACCACGGTCTTGCCCTGGTCGTCGACATCGGTGGTGGTGCGCTGGTCGGTCGCCAGCACGCGCAGGTTCTTCATGATCGTCTCGGCGACCTTCAGCGGCGGACCATCGCCACCGCCCGGCACCGTCTGCGAAAGCATCAGGTCGACATGGTCGCCCGGGAACACGAAGCCCGCGACCGAATTCTCGTTGCGGATCGGGAAGGTCACCGCGCGCATGCCCGGGGTCAGCGCCGCGGCGAGGAAGCCACGGTCACCCGGCTTGACGATCGCGCCCTGGGTCAGCGGCTGGCCGGCGGTGATCACCGACCGCACCACCGTGCCCTGCAGGGTCTTGGGATCGAACCCGTCCTTCTTCAGGTAATAGGCGTTCTCGACCAGTTCCTTGGGCCAGGGCTGGAACTTGAAGCTGGTCGCATCCAGGATCGTGCCGACCGGCAACGCCTTCGTCGCGACGAGCACTTCGGGTCCGGTCTCGACCGTCGGCACGGGCGATTGCGCCGATGCGATCGGCGCGCTCGACCCGGCGATCAGGCTGCGCGCCATGAACGCGGTGATGGCGGCGACGAAGAGCGCGCCCACCAGCAAAATGATCTTCCGACTATCCATGTCGCTTCATGCCCCGTTGTGGCGATGATTCCGGTTGACCGCCGTTAATCTACGCAAAGTGGTTAAATATCGGTTCACCGAGCGCGACCATCGACGCCATCGCGATCGCGACCCCGTACGGCGTCTCGACCGCCCCCGGCGCCTTGCGGCGCCAATGGTCGAACATCATGATCAGCGTCAGCAGCCCGCCGATGATCGACATGACCATCAGCATGGACAGCAACGCATGGCCCGGCAGCCACAGAGCGAGCGCGCCGATCATCTTGACGTCGCCCCCGCCCATCCAGCCGAAATGAAAGGCGCCGACGAACAGCGCGAACACGCCGATCGCGATGCCCAGCTGCCAGGCGATATCGATCCAGCCATAGCCTTGCACCCACCACCAAGCGGGCGCCATCAGCGCGATCGCGGCGTTCTTCCAATTGGCGATCTCGCGAGTGCGCGCGTCCTCGATACCCGCCGACAGCAGGATCAGGATGAGCGCTCCCCCGAGCGCGAATGGCAGAATTCCCCAGCCCATCGGATCACAGACCTAGACGGCATGGCTTTCCAAAAAGTAACCAGCACGGATGGCATCTTCCGAAACCGCGCGCCGGACTTATCCCGACGGCAGCACGATCTCGCACTGGACCGCCCCCGACGGCTGGCAATTGCGCCGCTTCGACTGGCCGTCCGCCGCCGCGAATCCGCGCGGCTCGATCCTGTTCCAGGGCGGGCGCGGCGATATTTTCGAGAAATATCTGGAGACGTTTCATCACTGGCACGACCAAGGCTGGGCGATCACGTCGTTCGACTGGCGCGGCCAGGGCGGATCGGGACGGCTGAGCGACGACCCGCATGTCGGCGACATCGACCGGTTCGGCACCTATCTCGCCGATTACGGGGCGTTCTGGCGCGACTGGGCCGCCGCGGCGCCCCGGCCGCATGTCGCCATGGGCCATTCGATGGGCGGGCATCTGGTTTGCCGCGCGCTCGCCAAGGTGCTCGCCGAACCCGATGCGGCAGTGCTGGTCGCGCCGATGATGGGGCTGCATGCGCCGATCAGCGCCAGCTTCGGCGAACGCGTCGCGGAGATCGCGATGTGGCTCGGCAACCCCCAGCGCCGGGCCTGGAAATCGAACGAGAAACCCGGCACTACCGACAGCCGGCTGTCGCTGCTGACGCACGATCCGGATCGCTATTCGGACGAACCCTGGTGGTGGGCGCAAAAGCCCGAGATCAAGCTGGGGCCGCCGAGCTGGCGCTGGGTGGTTCGCGCGTTCGAATCGACCCGGCGGCTGCGCGTCAGCAAGCGGGTGAAGATGGTCAGGACGCCGGTGCTGATGCTCGTCGCCGATGCCGACAAGCTGGTCCGCGCCAGCGATGCGCTCAAGGTCGCTTTGCTGTTGCCCGATGTCCGCGTCGTTCGTTTCGGCAAGGAAAGCGCGCACGAAATCCTGCGTGAGGTTGACCCGGTCCGCAATCGCGCCTTGGGGGAGATCGACATCTTCCTATCGGCCCGGGCCCAGCAATGATTTACGACATCGCCATCATCGGCGCCGGCATCGCCGGCGCGGCGCTCGCGGCCGAAGTAGCGCCGCACGCCAAGGTCCTGATCATCGAGGCGGAGGATGTCGCCGGCTATCACGCGACCGGCCGGTCGGCGGCGTTCTGGGAGGAAACCTATGGCGGTCCCGGCGTGCAGCCGCTGACTGCGGCGTCGCGAGCGCCGCTCGAGGCGGGCGGATTCCTGCAGCCCTTGGGTTCGCTGCATATCGGCCGTGAGTCGGAACGCGGCTTGATAGAAGGGCTATTGACCCAATTCGAGGACACCGGCGTCGACCTGTCGCTGGTCGATCCGCGCGAGCGCATCCAGGGCCTGCGTCCCGAGTGGACTCTGGCGGTATGGGAGCCGAGTTGCGCCTATATCGACGTCGCCGGGCTTCATGCGGCAGCGCTGTCGCGCGCGAAGAAGGCAGGGGCCGAGCTGGTGGTCGATGCCGCACTGACCGCCGCGCAGCGCAGCGGCGATCACTGGCAGCTCGATACCAGGGCGGGGAGGTTTACGGCGACGGTCCTGGTCAATGCCGCCGGCGCCTGGGTCGACCAGGTCGCGGCGATGGCCGGCGTCGCGCCGATCGGCATCCAGCCGCTGCGTCGCGCGCTGGTGCAATTGCGCGTCGATCCGCCGGTGCCCGACGACGCGCCGCACGTCGCGCACATCGGGGGGGACTTTTATTTCAAGCCCGAATCGGGCGGACGGTTATGGTTGAGCCCGCACGACGAGGTGCCGAGCGCGCCCGGCGACGTGCAGCCCGAGGAAATCGATATCGCGATCGCGATCGATCGGCTCGAACAGGTCGTCGACTGGCGGATCGAGCGGGTCGAGCGTAGTTGGGCGGGCCTGCGCAGCTTCGCGCCCGATCGCCTGCCGGTCTATGGCTTCGACAATCGGGTACCGGGGTTCTTCTGGTGCGCGGGGCAGGGCGGGTTCGGCATCCAGACCGCGCCGGCGGCGTCGCTGGTGGCGGCGTCCCTTCTGCTCGGCACCGCGCCCGATCCACTCGTCGCGGAAATCGACCGGGATCGTTACACCCCCGCGCGGTTCCGCTAGCGCCTCGTCGCCCGTGAGGTTAACCTATATCAGTCATCAAGACTGGAGGGCCTCATGGCGCACAAGTTCGAAATTTATAAGGACAAGGCTGGCGAGTTCCGCGTTCGCTTCAAGTTCAATAGCGAAGTAATGTTCTCGACCGAGGGCTATTCGAGCAAGGAATCGGCCAAGAACGCCATCGAGTCGATCAAGACCAACGGCCCGGGCGCCCCGGTCGAAGATAACAGCTAAGCGCTAACTCTTCGCGGCAGCCAATGCCGCGTCGCTCGCCAGCCGGTCGGCCCGCTCGTTGTCGGGGTGACCGGCATGGCCTTTCACCCAGACCCAGTCGACGCGATGCGGCGCGGCGGCGTCGATCAGCGCCTGCCACAGCTCGGCATTCTTGACCGGCTTCTTGTCGGCCGTCTTCCAGCCGTTCCTGCGCCAGCCGTGAATCCACTTGGTCAGGCCGTCCATGACATAGCGGCTGTCGGTCGACAGCGTCACGCGACAGGGGCGCTTGAGCGCGTTCAGTCCCTCGATCGCCGCGGTCAGCTCCATGCGGTTGTTGGTCGTCAACTTCTCGCCGCCCGACAATTCCTTTTCGCGCGTGCCCATGCGGATCAGCACGCCCCAGCCGCCCGGGCCGGGATTGCCCTTGCACGCGCCGTCGGTCGCGATCTCGACATGGCTGAGCTCGGTCATGCCAGCGACCGGAAGTCGCGCACGAAGCCGGGATCGTAGACCTTGAGCCGGCGCCAGTAAGCGAGCGGGTCCTTGCGCGTGACCATCGCGTCGGCAGGCGTGTTGAGCCAGTCCCAGGCGCGGCTGAGGAAGAAGCGGATGCAGGCGCCGGCGGCAAAGCCGGGCAGGGCGGCACGCTCGGCGTCGCTCAGCGGCAGCGCGCCATGATAGCCGCGGATCAGCGCCTCGCCGATCGCCGGGTGGTGGGTCGTGCCGGCGGCGTCGAACGACCAGGCGCTGTGCATCACCGCGAGATCGTAGATGCGCGCGTCGGTGCAGGCGAAATAGAAGTCGATCAACCCGGTCACGGCGCTGCCGCGCATCAGCACGTTGTCGGGGAACAGGTCGGCGTGGATCGTTCCCTGCGCGACATGGTCGCCTTGCCAGCCGCGCACCACGCGGTCGACCATCGCCGCGGCCTCGGCGTGGAGGTTGGGCGCCATGTCGTCGAGCGAGCGGCCGCAGCGCTCGAACAAAGGTTGCCAGGTGCGCACGCCCATCGAATTCTCGCGAACGGCTGCGAAATCGGTCAGGCTGGCGTGCATCCGCCCCATGGCGGCACCGGCGGCTTCGGCCTGCGCCGCGGTCGGATGGCTGACCGAAACCCCTGGCAGGAACTTGATCAGGCAGGCCGGCCGTCCTTCCAGCGTCTGCAGCGCCTCGCCGTCACGATCCTTGATCGCTGGCGGCACCGGATTGCCGCGCTCGGCGAGATGATCGCGCAGCGTCATGAAATAGGGCAGGTCGCCGGCGTCAACCCGCTTCTCATAGAGGGTCAGGATGAAGCGGCCCTGGGTCGTGTCGACCAGATAGTTCGAATTCTCGACTCCCTCGGCGATGCCTTTGGCCGAGACCAGTTCGCCGACGTCATAGCGCGCGAGAAATTGCTCCAGCGCCTCGGCCGAAACATGCGTGTAGACCGCCACGACCCTAAACCGTCATCCCGGCCAAAGCCGGGATCCCAAGAATATTGCATGAGACCCCAGCTTGCGCTGGGGTGACGATTGCGTTCACGCCGCCGCCTCGAGTCCGCGCGGTAGCTTGAAGGAGACCGTTTCCTCGGTGGTCTCGACCTCGCGCTCGCGTACCTCGAAGCGCTCGGCGAGCCGGTCGACCAGCTCGCGCACCAGCTCCTCGGGCGCCGAGGCGCCGGCGGTGATGCCGAGCGTACCGACGCCGTCGAGGAAGTCCCAGTCGAGATCGGCGGCGCGCTGGATCAGCTTCGACGGGATGCCCTGACGCTCCGCCACTTCGACCAGCCGCAGCGAGTTGGACGAATTGGGCGCGCCCAGCACCAGCATCGCGTCGCACGCGCCGGCGATCGCCTTGACCGCAGCCTGGCGATTGGAGGTGGCGTAGCAGATATCCTCGCCGCGCGGCGCCTGGATCGCCGGGAACCTGGCCTGCAACGCGGCCACCACTTCCGCCGTGTCATCGACCGACAGCGTGGTCTGGGTCAGGAACGACAGGTTCTCGGGGTTCGGCGCGACGAAGCCGGCGACATCGGCGACCGTCTCGACCAATGTCATCGATCCTTCGGGTACCTGGCCGAACGTACCGATCACTTCGGGGTGACCGGCATGGCCGATGAACACGATATGCCGGCCCGACGCCACCAGCCGCTCGGCTTGGCGATGGACCTTGCTGACCAGCGGGCAGGTCGCGTCGAGATAGGACAGGCCGCGCTCGGCCGCCTTGGCCGGCACCGCCTTGGGGACGCCATGAGCGCTGAACACGACCGGCACGCCGTCGGGCACCTGGTCGAGCTCCTCGACGAAGATCGCCCCCTTGGCCTTGAGATTGTCGACGACGAATTTGTTGTGGACGATCTCGTGCCGGACATAGACCGGCGCGCCATATTTTTCGATCGCCAGTTCGACGATACGGATCGCGCGGTCGACGCCCGCGCAAAAGCCGCGCGGCGCCGCGATCAGCAAGTCGAGTGTCGGTTTAGGGGCGGAAGCCATGGCGCGCGCTCTACGCGATTGCAGTGGCGAGGCAAAGGCGGTTTCGGGGAGCTGCGCCGGACCGTTTCGCGACCGGTCTCACGGCTGTTGCCGCCGTCAGGATCGCCCCCTATGGTGCCCGCCGCTTATGTATAGGGTCAGGGGCCATGGCGCGTGCCGCGGCCCCTTCCCGTGTCGAAAAGGTCTGCCGCTCGTGTCACCCCGCTATCTTGCCGCTCCGATCGCTCTAGCGCTGGTCCTCGGCGGCTGCGCCAGCCGCGGCGAGCTCGACATTTCGGAGGCCGGGGCCGGCGTCACCGCGGTGCGCACGCCGTGCCCGACGGTCGGCGTGCCGGCGGGCACCGGCGACCTCACGTTGTTCGATCCGGCGACCAGCCGCGATGCCAATGCGATCGACGTGGTCGCCGCGATGACCGATGTCCGCTCGACCTGCAACAACGACGGCGAGAGCGCGCAAGTCATCACCAACGTCACCTTCCAGGTGCTGGCGCGACGCACCCGCGCCGATGGCCCGCGCGACGTGACCTTGCCCTATTTCATTACCGTGGTGCAGGGCGGCAGCGCCGTGGTCGCCAAGCGCGTCGGTCGTGTCGTAGTCCATTTCGACGCCGGCCAGACACGCGCGAGCGTCGCCGGGTCGGCTTCGGCCAGTGTCGATCGCGCGGCGGCGACCCTGTCGGACGAGGTTAAGCGCCGCATCACCGAAAAGCGCAAGGGCGGCAGCGAAGCGGCCGCGATCGATCCGTTGAGCGCACCCGATGTCCGCAACGCCGTGCTCCGCGCCACGTTCGAGGCGCTGGTCGGGTTCCAGCTCACCGACGATCAGCTCAAGTACAACGCGACGCGCTGATACGCCGTTGTCCCGGCAAGAAACCGCCGTCCCAGCAAAACTCGTCATCCCAGCGTAAGCTGGGATCTCCCGCAGTATTGCCCCACCCGAGATCCCGGCTTTCGCCGGGATGACGGCTTTGGTCGATTTTGGCCGATTGACTCGCCTGTCGGGTCACGCCACAGCATCGCCCAGTCGCTGACGACGCGGGAGAGCGCGGGCCCCTTTGCAAAAAGGAAGTCCGCCGCCGAAGGAGCAACCGCCCCGGAATCTCTCAGGCAAACGGACCGCGTTTGTCGACAGCGACGCTCTGGAAAGCGCGTGGGGGCATCTGCTTCCGCGCCACCGAAGGGGTAAGCCGGGTCGTCGCCAAACGCTGGCGGAGCCGGGCGAAAGCTCTCAGGTCCCGTGACAGAGGGGGCGGCAGGACATTGGGCTGGCAGGGCCCGGTGTCGCGCCGCCATCTGTTTTGGGAGACCTGATGTGAGCGACGATACCGAAACCGAAATCGAGCTGCAGACGCTCCCGCTCGACGCGTGGCATCGCGCCAAGGGTGGTCGCATGGTGCCGTTCGCGGGCTATCACATGCCGGTCCAGTACGAGGGCATCATGGCCGAGCATCTGTGGGTGCGCGACTCGGCCGGCCTGTTCGACGTCAGCCATATGGGCCAGCTCCAGCTGAGCGGCCCCAATCTCGATACCGAGCTCGAGAAACTGATCCCTGCCGACGTGAAGGGCGTGAAGCTCCACGGCCAGAAATATTCGCTGCTGCTCGCCGACAATGGCGGCATCCTCGACGATCTGATGTTCACCCGCTGGGAAGACGGCCTCTACATGGTCGTCAATGGCGCGGTGAAATATGACGACATCGCGCACCTTCGCGACAATCTGCCCGACGCCATCACCCTCAACCATATGGACGAGCAGGCGCTGTTGGCGCTGCAGGGGCCGAAAGCGGCCGAGGCGCTGGGCCGGCTGGTGCCGGGCGTCGCCGACCTGGTGTTCATGACTGGCGGCCGATTCGACTGGAACGGCGTGCCGCTCTGGATCAGCCGCTCGGGCTATACCGGCGAGGACGGCTTCGAAATCTCGGTCCCGGGAGACCAAGCCGAGGCGTTGGCCGACGCGCTTTGTGCCCAGCCCGAGGTCAAGCCGATCGGTCTCGGCGCGCGCGATTCGCTGCGGCTCGAAGCCGATCTGCCGCTCTACGGCCACGACCTCGACCCCGAGACGACGCCGATCATGGCGGCGCTCGGCTTCGCCGTCGCCAGCAAGCGCCGCCGCGAGGAAGGCAATTTCCCCGGTGCCGAGCGCATCCTGCTCGAGCGCGAACAAGGCGCGGTCGTGAAACGCGTCGGCCTGCTGGTCGAGGGCCGCCAGCCGGTCCGCGAAGGCGCTGCGGTGCTCGACGCCGACGGCTCCGAAGTCGGCAAGGTCACCTCGGGCGGCTTCGCCCCGACGCTCGGCGCGCCGATCGCCATGGCCTATGTACCCGCCGCGCTGGCCGAGGTCGGCACTCGCATTCAGCTCAACCAGCGCGGCAAGGTCCATGAAGCGATCGTCGCCGCCATGCCTTTCGTTCCCCACCGTTATGTCAGAGGAAGCAAGTAATGCGCTACTTCACCGAAGATCATGAATGGGTCGATGTCGACGGTGACGTCGGCACGGTCGGCATCACCGATTACGCGCAGAGCCAGCTCGGCGACATCGTGTTCGTCGACGTGCCCGAAGAGGGCAAGACCGTCGCCAAGGGCGACGAAGCCGCGGTGGTCGAATCGGTCAAGGCCGCGTCGGACGTCTATTCGCCGGTCTCGGGCACGGTGATCGAGGGCAATGCCGAGCTCGCCGACAATCCCGGCCTGGTCAACGAGGACCCCGAAGGCGAGGGCTGGTTCTTCAAGCTGACCTTGAGCGACACCAGCGAACTCGAGGGTTTGATGGACGAGGCCAAGTACGAGGCGTTCGTCGCCAAGCTGTGAGGCGATGAGATTCCCCTCCCGCTTGCGGGAGGGCTAGGGGAGGGCGTGTCACCGGGCCGCACGCTGCTCGTTCCCGATTGATCCAACAGGCCCTCCCCCGACCCCTCCCGCAAGCGGGAGGGGAGGAGTTGTTGAATGCGCTATCTCCCCCTTACCCAGCCCGACCGCGAGGCGATGCTCGGCGTCATCGGCGCCAAGACCATCGACGATCTGTTCGTCGACGTGCCCGAGGCCGCGCGCCTGTCCGGGCCGATCGCCGGCCTGCCGATGCATGCCAGCGAATTGGCGGTCGAACGTCATATGACCGCGCTCGCGCGCAAGAATCTGGCCGCCGGTGAGGCGCCGTTCTTCCTCGGCTGCGGGGCCTATCGTCATCACGTGCCGGCCTCGGTCGATCATCTGATCCAGCGCGGCGAGTTCCTGACCGCCTATACGCCCTATCAGCCCGAGATCGCGCAGGGCACCTTGCAGATGCTGTTCGAGTTCCAGACGCAGGTCGCGCGCCTGCTCGGGACCGATGTCGCCAACGCCTCGATGTACGATGGCTCGACCGCCTGCTGGGAAGCGATCGGCATGGCGCGGCGCGTCACGAAGCGCGGCAAGGCGATCCTGTCGGGCGGGCTCCACCCGCATTATGTCTCGGTCGCGAAGACGATGGCCAAATATACCGGCGATCATCTCGAAACATCGCTGCCGACGTTGTCGGCGGAGACGGATATCGACGCGCTGATCGCGGCGATCGACGACGATACGTCGTGCGTCGTCGTCCAATATCCCGACATCCTCGGCCGCGTCGCCGACCTCCGTCCGCTGGCCGATGCCGCGCACGCGAAAAAGGCGCTGCTGATCGCGGTGGTGACCGAGCCGGTCGCGCTCGGTGCGCTCAAGTCGCCGGGTGAGATGGATGCCGACATCGTCGTCGGCGAAGGCCAGTCGATCGGCGTCGGGCTGCAGTTCGGCGGGCCCTATGTCGGCCTGATGGGCTGCAAGGAAAAGTACATCCGCCAGATGCCCGGCCGCTTCTGCGGCGAGACCGTGGATGCCGAGGGCAAGCGCGGTTTCGTGCTGACGCTCTCGACCCGCGAGCAGCATATCCGCCGCGAGAAGGCGACCTCGAACATCTGCACCAACAGCGGCCTTTGCGCCTTGGCCTTCTCGATCCACATGACCCTGCTCGGCGAGGCGGGGCTGCGCGCGCTCGCCGCGACCAACCATTCCGGCGCGGTCGCCGCTGCCGAGCGGCTGGCCAAGGTGCCGGGGGTTGAGCTGGTCAACGACAGCTTCTTCAACGAATTCACGCTGAAGCTGTCGAAGGAAGCGCGACCCGTCGTCCGTACGCTCGCAGACAAGGGCATATTGGCGGGCGTGTCGCTCGGCCGTCTCTATCCCGACGCCGCCGGCCTCGCCAACGGGCTGGTCGTCGCGGTCACCGAAACCACCACACCGGAGGACGTCGAGACGCTTGCCTCCGCGCTCCAGGAGGCGCTGTCATGAGCAACATCCACCAGAGCGGCTGGCGTCCGACAAGCCCCGAAGCTGGCGAGAGCGCGACCGGCACCTTCACCGGCAACCGCGCGCTGATGCTCGAAGAGGCGCTGATCTTCGAGATCGGCTCGACCGAGACGACCGGCGTCGAAGTCGCCGAGCCGGCCAAGGTCGCCTCGCGGCTGGGCGGTCTCGCGCGTAGCGCGCCGATCGGCCTGCCGGGTCTCTCCGAGCCCGAGGCAGTGCGGCACTATACGCGCCTCAGCCGCCAGAATTACGCCATCGACCTCGGCCTGTTCCCGCTCGGATCGTGCACGATGAAGCACAATCCGCGCCTTAACGAGAAGATGGCGCGGCTTCCCGGCTTCGCCGACGTCCACCCGCTGCAGCCAGTCGACACCGTGCAGGGCGCGTTCGAGGTGATCCACCAGCTCGCGCACTGGCTGGTGACGCTGACCGGCATGCATTCGGTGGCGATGAGCCCCAAGGCCGGCGCGCATGGCGAGCTCTGCGGTATCCTGGCGATCAAGGCCGCGCTCGAGGCGAAGGGTGAGGGGCAGCGCAAGGTCATCCTGGTTCCCGAATCGGCGCACGGCACCAACCCCGCGACTGCCGCCTTTGCCGGCTACAGTGTCGAGGACATTCCCGCGACCGCCGACGGTCGCGTCGACGTCGCCGCGCTCAAGGCCCGGCTCGGGCCCGATGTCGCGGGCGTGATGATCACCAACCCCAATACCTGCGGCCTGTTCGAGCGCGAGATGCGCACGATCTCGGACGCGGTCCATGCGGTCGGCGGCTACGTCTATTGCGACGGGGCCAATTTCAACGCGATCGTCGGACGCGTGCGCCCGGGCGATCTCGGCGTCGATGCGATGCACATCAACCTGCACAAGACCTTCTCGACCCCGCATGGCGGCGGCGGGCCGGGCGCGGGACCGGTGGTGTTCTCCGAAGCGCTGACGCCGTTCGCGCCGCTGCCGTTCGTCGAGAAGCAGGGCGATCATTTCGCGCTGGTCGAGGAAGAGACGGCGGGCGAGCATCACGGCAAGAGCTTCGGCCGGATGGTCGCGTTCAACGGCCAGATGGGCATGTTCACCCGCGCACTGACCTATATCCTCAGCCACGGCGCCGACGGCCTGCGCCAGGTCGCCGAGGATTCGGTGCTCAACGCGAACTATGTCCTGCGCAGCCTGGAGAACACGCTCGACGCGCCGTTCGCCGGCTCGGGGCCGTGCATGCACGAGGCGATCTTCTCCGATGAGGGCCTGCCCGAGGGCTTCTCGACGATCGACATCGCCAAGGGGCTGATCGACGAGGGTTATCATCCGATGACGATGTATTTCCCGCTCGTCGTCCATGGCGCGATGCTGGTCGAGCCGACCGAGACCGAATCGAAGGCGGCGCTCGACCAGTTCATCGGCGCGCTGCGCTCGGTCGCCGAACGTGCCAAGGCGGGCGACGAATCGTTGCGCTCGGCGCCGCATTTCGCGCCGCGCCGGCGCCTCGACGAGACGCTCGCGGCGCGCAAGCCGGTGCTGGTGTGGAAGGATCCGGAGCTGGCGCAAGCGGCGGAATAAGGCGGAGCCGAACCGATCGAGCCGCCGCCGCGCGGCTCGATCGGATAACCGCAACAATATCCGAATATGACTGGCTTCGGGGTGCTTTTGCCCTGTTAATACGCGCGCGTCTTCACCGGGGGTTCGCAATGCAAGGCCAGGTCGTTCAACCCAATGGAATCCTGCACTATCTGATTCCGATCGCGCTGTTCGGCGTGATCTTCGCGCTGCGCGCCCGGCGGATGTCGCAGATGCGGCCGCTCAAGCTCGAAATGCTCTGGGTGGTGCCGGCGATCTATCTGGTGCTCGTCGGGGCCAATTTCGCGGTGCGGCCGCCGACGCCGGCGGCGTGGATCGCCTCCGCGGTCGCGCTGATGATCGGGGCGGCGTTCGGCTGGCAGCGCGGGCGGCTGATGCACATCCATGTCGACCCGGAAACGCATGCGCTCAATCAGAAGGGATCGCCCTGGGCGATCCTGTTCCTGCTGGCGATCTTCGCGATCAAATATCTCGCACAGGGGGAAGGAAAGGCACTGGGCTTCGACGTCATGCTGGTGACCGACGCGGCCCTGGCCTTCGCGCTCGGCATGTTCGCCACGACGCGGCTCGAGATGTTCCTGCGCGCGAAGCGGCTGCTGGCGGAGACGCGCGCCGGCGCGATGTCGCGGAGCTAATCGGCGATCGCCTCGCGGACCTGCGGGCGCCGCGCGACGCGGTGCTCGCGCCAAGCGATGTAGAGGCCGCTCGCGACGATCACCGGCGCCCCGACCCAGGTCCAGGGCGTCGGCAGCATGTCGAACAATATCCAGCCATAGAGCGTCGCCCAGATCAGGCTCGAATAATCCATCGGCATCACTGCCGAGACCGGCGCGTATTTGAGCGCGGCGGTGAACGCGATCTGCGCCAGCCCGCCGACCAGCCCCATCGCGATCAGCACCGCGAAGGTGATCGCGTCATGCGCGTGCGCGAAGAACGGATAGATCAGCCCCATCGGGCCCATCGACAGCAAGGAGAACCAGAACACGGTCGTCACCGGATGATCGATCTTGCCGATCTGGCGCAATTGGATCGCGACCACCGCGACGAATATTGCCGACGTCCGCCCCACCAGCGCGCCACCCAGCGGGACATGCCCGCTGCCCGGGTGCGTCACGATCAGCACGCCGACGAACCCGATCACGACTGCGCCCCAACGATGCCGGCCGGTCGGCTCCTGGAGCACCAGCGCGCCCAGGATCGTCGCGAAGATCGGGACGGTGAAGCTGAGCGTCGTCGCCTCGGCCAGCGGAAGGAGCAGCAACGCGCCGAAATTGAACACCATCCCGGTCAGCCCGGTCGCCGCGCGGATCACCTGGCCGCGGAACGCCCGCGGCCTGATCGCGCTCAGGCCCGGGCCGGCGATCATCATATAGGCGAGCACGACCGGGACCGCGCTGCCCTGACGGAAGAACATGATCTCGGCGAGATTGGCGCCGCGCACCTCGGCAATCTTGATCAGTGCCGACAGGCTCGACAGCAGGAACACCGCGAGCAGCCGCATCGCGATGCCGAGCATCACGCGATCGTTGCTGGCCGCTGTCGTCGCCCCCATCGCGTCGCCATGCGCGTCGCACGAGGGCGTGACAAGTCGCCTGACGAACCGGTAAAAGTTAGCCGGCGTCGCCTCTTCTATTCATAAAATGACGAGGTATCGACCGAGATCACGTCTATCTCTGGACCGTCATCGGTCAATCTGCCATTGATGGAAGCCAAATATTCATCGCTCATCGTATCTTGGTCGGTACCAGATCCATAGACCAAGGTAACGTAGATCGACGCTACGGCTTCAAAATTTCCATCGGTATCCAGCACAACGCTATCGGGATCACCGTCGATTGCTTCGAAAATGGTGCCAGATGAAAGATCTGCAAGATCGTCCCACGCATGGAAACGATTGAGATCGTCTTGATCCAGGCGGTTGATGCAATCGATAATTCTGGCGGTATCCTCTCCATTCTGCGGCACAAATTTTCGTAGCACGCTCATACGATCGCTCCTAGGCCGATCCCTTGCCGCGCCTGCCAAGCCGACCGCGCTCCAAGACCATCCAGCCCGCCCATCAAATATAGCGGATCGACGCCCAGATAGAATAATCTTCGCAGGAAAAAGTCGCGATCGTTGCCCGATATATCGAATATGTTCGTGGGATTGCTCATCGGTTCGCCCCATGGCGTATCGGGGGCGGGGTGAACACTGAAAAGGCCGCTCTGTGAAGCGATGCGAGTCGAGATCATGCGGGGTAGGGCAAAGCCGATATCGGACAGGGCGAAGGGATCTGAGAGCGCGTCGGTATCGAGAACGCGGGTATGTCGCACGCGCACCGCGACGATGCGACAATCGACGGCCGTCCGTTCCGGCACGGCGTTAACGGTTCTGCCGCCCTTTCGGTATTCGCGACTGCCCGGCGACGCCGAGGCGGCAAAATAAGCCGCCACGAGGGGATTGGTCGTCCAGTCCAGCAATCGTGTGGGCACGCCATGATGTTGTGCCAACGCCAGATATTCCCACGCGGTGAAGCCGGACTCGGATGAGAATTGCGGGACCCGCCGGCGAAAGGCCGCTAGCACTTGTTGTTCGCGCGCTGCCGAATAATTCGGAATACGGCCGATCGTCGAAATCAAATCATATGTAGTGTCGCCGAGTCCCCTAAAGGCCCAGGCGGAATCACTGTGATCATCGATCCAACGTTGAAATCGCTGCCAGTTTGCGAGCCGGTTTGTCCCAAGAACAATTCTAGGTGTGCGCGCCACGACAACCTCCTGCACCGTGCTAGCGAACGAGCGGGCATCTCGCCACTTCATTTGGCTCCGGAATGGGGTGACGCCGCCACCTGCTGGCGCTATCCGCCCGCATCATGATCAAGCACGCCCTTTCCGTCACCCGCGCCGAGGATTTCGCGCAATGGTATCAGACCGTCATCGCCGAGGCCGACATGGCCGAGGAGAGCGGGGTTCGCGGGTGCATGGTCATGCGGCCGTGGGGCTATGGCATCTGGGAGCGCATGCAGCGGCTGATCGACGACCGCATCCGCGCGCTCGGCTATGACAACACCTATTTCCCGCTGTTCATCCCGCTTTCCTATTTCGAGAAGGAAGCGGAGCATGTCGAAGGCTTCGCCAAGGAAATGGCGGTCGTCACGCATCACCGCCTGATCCCCGACGGCAAGGGCGGGCTGATCCCCGATCCCGCCGCCAAGCTCGAAGAGCCGTTGGTCGTTCGTCCGACCTCGGAAACGGTCATCGGCGCCGCCTTCGCGCGCTGGATCCAGTCGTGGCGCGACTTGCCGGTGCAGATCAACCAATGGGCGAACGTCGTGCGCTGGGAGATGCGCACGCGCATGTTCCTGCGCACCGCCGACTTCCTCTGGCAGGAAGGCCATGCCGCCTACGCCTCGGCCGAGCAGGCCAAGGTCGAGACCGCCAAGGCGCTCGAACTCTACCGCTCGTTCGCCGAGGAATGCGTCGCGATGCCGGTGATCGCGGGCGAGAAGCCCGAGAACGAGCGTTTCCCCGGTGCGGTCGAGACCTGGTCGATCGAGGCGATGATGCAGGAC
>NZ_JBQCCN010000300.1:0-15848 GCF_051962185.1 Sphingomonas sp. | reverse complement strand
ATTGGCGGCGGGCAGGGGCCGATCGACGCGTCGCTCAACCCTGACTGCCCGCTGCTCATGTTCACGACCCCGGAAACGTGACCCGACTCTCAAACGAGTTGGTCAAATGATGTTTCCGAAATAGCCCACGATTTGACGATTTGTCAAATAGCCGCGACAGCCGCGGAGACGCTATCCGATCATCATCAGGGAATTGATGGATCGGATTGTCATCGGGTCGGATGCACTCGTCCGGCAAAGGCTTTCAGCGGGCGCTGTCAGATCAAATGCACCGTCCGTTAGGAGGCTGGCGCTAGGCGCGATGCCGAGCGTACAGCTTTCGAGGATTACAATTTTTAACTCTCCACAAAGTGGGGAGCGGCTCACGGCGCGCTCATCTTTTCTGATAGCCAAGTTTCAGCGGATACGCGGCAGGGCGGCCTGTCATTGCGTCCGACATTGCTGCACACAGGGAGCAGATAGAAGACACATCTCGCCTGTCTGATTCCTGCTCGCCCGCGGCGCTTATCGAGGCCTATCGAGCAATATGTGATAACGATACGTCGTGCATGCGCCCGATCGACCACGAAGCGGAAGAACAGGAGCTGCTTGACCGATTGGTGCTGCTCATGGCGCGACCTTCAATGTCGGTGAGGGGCGGATCACGCTGCACATCAAAGCTTCAGACTTAACAGTGTAATATAGGCCGGCGCGTCGACGGGGAGGTGGACGGCAAGGGCACCACAGCGACCTGTCTGTCCGTTGCGGCGCCGACGCCGGCCCGTCAGCGGATCTTGCCAGGGACACTCTCACAAGCTGTTAGTCCGCACACGACCAATTTTAGGTCGATTTTGACTACGCGTCGTCGGCCCGGCGCGTGTTCCGATATTGATCATGTACCGTGGGTTCGATAGAGAAGCACGGTGCCGAACTGAGTATGCAAGTGTTGGTTTTTAGGCCAGAAAGTTGACGTGGTATCTTTCGTGGTACTTCGGAAAGCGGGACGAAAAATGATGGCGTTTTCTCAAGTAGTTATTGCTTGAGTTCGAATCCCACCCTCTCCGCCACTTAGTCTGCCAAATGAGAGATCGCCGGCGCATGACTGCGGAAACTGCCGCACTTCCGCGCGCTTTGGCCACTCATTCCGTACTCCAGAGAACCACTTCCTTGGCCGGAGGGCCAAATCTCCCGTCATTCTCTGCGGCAGCCGGGGCCAGTACGGAATTGCGCCACCGCGCTATTTTCGGTGCAATCCTGTTATCGCAAAATTCGCCAGCCGACAGCGACGGCCTAGCGCGCTGATTGGCGTCGAATCCGGCGGTTTTCCGGGCTTTCCCGCCCCTCGCCGCGCTCCGCGACGCACGACATTAACAGGCGCGATGCAGGATGGGATCAGGCTCCATGCAGGTCGTGCAACGCCTTCAATTCAGGCGGCATCAGGTGATCATCAGGGAAAACGCCAGGAGAACGCGTGTCAGGCGGGCCACAGGCCTTCAAAGCGACCTCGATCTGAATTGCCGCCTATATCCAGATTATCATGGGATGCGGTGGTCGGCCATGCCGCGCGCTGGTTCCTGCGCCATTTCGATGCGGAGATCTCCCATGGTTCCCGAATTCCGTGATCGCCGCGAGGCGGGCCGACGCCTCGCGAGGGCATTTGCTTCCGTTGAAGGCGAGCCTGGTCCTGGCGGACGCCGCGCAGGGTGAGATGACGACGCTGCGCCGGATCGCCCGAAACGCCGACGCTCCCGTTGTGGTCGCGCGCGGTGACGTGGAGCGGGCGCTCGATTGCCTTGGGCCGGCACCGTCATCCAAGCACTCGCGCCGGCTGCCAGCCCGCCGCCCGCTGCGCCTGCCGCTCGCCGCCTGATCCGGTTGCGGCCGGAGCGGGGGACATGCGTATCAATGCGGATGGCGACCGGATCCGGCCGCTCGTACTCCAGCCGAATGACGATCCGTGCGCGTAGGAAGAGAGTGATCGCCGTTGCATTCGCGGGCGGCCAACGGCGGCATACCCATGCGTCGCGGACTTCGCGATCCTCATGCGCCGGGGCGAGGGAGCTTGTCCGATGACGGAGACGATCAACCCGGTGATCGCAAGCCAAGTCGTGATCGTCGAAGACGACGACGCCTTGCGGCGTTCCCTGCAATTGCTGCTCACCGGCCTGGGTTACGAGGTTCTCGCCTTTTCCCGGCCCAAGGCGGCAATGGCCTCACCGGCGGCGGCAGGCGCATCGCGGCTGGTGATCGACTATATCCTCCCGCAAAGCGACGGCATCGAGACCCTGCGCATTCTTCGCGCCCGCGGCTGGCAGGGTCGAGCTGTTCTGATTACCGCGCTTCATTCGCCCCAATTGCGTCGCTTCGCGTTGAACGCAGGCTTTGCAGCCGTGCTCGCCAAGCCGTTTCGCTCTGAAGAGTTGATCAGGGCATTAGCGATCTCGTCCTGCCAAATCGGGGAGGCGTCCGCCAGAGCTCCATGCTAAGTCCTTTTGGCGGAACCCAATATATGTTACTGGTTTTTTGATTGTCGGTGAGCCGCGCGAGGTATCGCGCGGAGGCTCCCCGCCTTTCGGGAGGGGCGTACTTGAACTCTCGGCTATCGTTCCCAATCGATCGGATCTGGATCGGTTATGGCATGGCGATCATCGCCGTAGCCGTCGCGGCGCTCACGCGCTTTGCCTTCGAACCGTGGCTCAATGGACGGGGCTATTTCCTGTTCTTCACGGTCGCGATCCTCTCCGCGGCGGTTTTTGCCGGACGTGGACCCGCCATCCTCGCGGCCGTTCTCACAGTCGGAGCGGTCCATGCGTTGGGATGGTCGACCGATGGTTTCTGGTCGGTGGAACTGCTCGCTTTCGCGATCACCGCGGCCCTCGTCATCTGGATCGCCGGCTATGTCACTTCGCTCCGCCGCCGGTCGGAGGACAGCGAGCAACGGGCCGACCGCCGCGCTAGGCGCGCGGACGACCTGGCGGAAGAGCTGAACCTGCTGATCGACGGCGCCTCCGGATATGCCATCTACATGCTCGACCCCGATGGCCGCGTGACGATCTGGAACAAGGCCGCCGAGCGCCTGAAGGGCTGGAGCGAAAACGAGGTGATCGGGCGCCGTTTCACCCTGTTCTATCCCGAAACGGCGATCGCCGAGGGCAAGCCTGACCACGATCTCGCGAGAGCGCGCCACGAAGGGCGGTTCGAGGAGGAGGACTGGCGGCTGCGCAAGAATGGATCGGAATTCCTCGCCCACGTCACCATGACCGCGCTTCATGACAAGGACGGCACGCTCAAGGGATTCGGCAAGGTGATCCGCGACGTGACCGACCAGCGCGCGGCTGAGCGCAAGCTCAGCGCCGGGGCCTCGCATCTGCGCTCGATCCTTTCCGCCGTGCCGGACGCGATGATCGTGATCAACGAGGCTGGCGAAATCCTATCGTTCAGCCATGCCGCTGAGCAGTTGTTCGGCTACGCGGAGAGCGAGATCGTCCGCTCCAACGTCAGCCGTTTGATGCCCACGCCCGACCGGGAACGCCATGACGGCTATCTGCGCCGCTACCTCGAGACCGGCGAGAACGGATCATCGGCATGGGCCGCACGGTGACGGGCCTCAAGCGCGATGGATCGGTCTTTCCCATGGAACTCGCCGTGGGCGAAGCCCTCTCCGAAGGCGAGCGCGTCTTCACCGGGTTCGTTCGCGACCTCACGCAGAAGCATGCGGCCGACCAGCGCATCGAGCAATTGCGCTCCGATCTCGTCCATGCCGCGCGAGTCAGCGCGATGGGTACGATGGCCTCGACGCTTGCGCATGAGCTCAACCAGCCGATCACCGCCGTCGCCAATTTCGTCAGCGGCGTGCGCAATCTCCTCGAGGAGAACAATCCGGAAGATCGCGCGATGATCGATGAGGGGCTAGCCGAGGCCTATGAGGAAGCGCTTCGTGCAGGCGGCATCGTCCGGCGGCTGCGCGAATTCGTCGCCCGGGGCGAGGTCGAAAAGAGCGCCGAGGATCTCCACGACCTGGTCGATGGCGCGTCGAAGCTGGCGCTGATTGGCGCCCGTGAAAAGAGCGTGGACGCGGAATTCCAACTCGACCCGGCAGTGCGCGAGATCCTGGTCGACAAGATCCAGATCCAGCAAGTGCTCATCAACCTGATGCGCAATGCGATCGAGGCGATGAGCCAAGCTACGACCCGCCGGCTGACGGTGTCGAGCCATCCCGAAGACGGCGGCTTCGTGCGCCTGACGGTTGCCGACACAGGGCCGGGTGTGGCGCCCGAAATAGCCGAGAACCTATTCCGCGCCTTTAACAGCACGAAGAGCAGCGGACTTGGCCTGGGCCTGTCGATCTGCCGTACGATCGTCGAGGCCAATGGCGGGCGCATCTGGATGGAGCCGAACCCGGGCGGCGGGGCCTGTTTTCATTTCACCCTGGCCCGCGCCGATGTGGAGTTGCTCGAATAACCGACCGCCCCCTGGTGCACGTAGTCGACGACGAGGAAAGCGTCCGCCGCGCGACGAGTTTCTTCCTCAAGACGTCGGGCTACGCGGTGCGCACTTGGGCCTCCGGGACGGCCTTTCTGAAGGAAGTGCGCCATGTCGAAACCGGCTGCATCCTGCTCGACGTCCGCATGCCCGAGATGGATGGGCTCGAAGTCCAGCAGCAGCTGAGCGAGCGTGGCGTGACCATGCCGGTCATCGTGCTGACCGGCCACGGCGACATCGCGGTCGCGGTCAAGGCAATGAAGGCGGGAGCGGTGAATTTCCTGGAGAAGCCGTTCGAGACCCGCGCGCTGGCGGAGGCGATCGCACGGGCGTTCGAGCGGCTGGCCTCGTCGAACGATATCGTGGCGCGCGCGGCCGAGGCCGATGTCGTGCTCGGCGTCTTGAACAGTCGCGAGCGCGACGTCCTGCAAGGACTCGCTCAGGGTTATCCCAACAAGACGATCGCCTACGATCTCGGAATCTCGCCGCGCACGGTCGAGGTGCATCGCGCCAACATCATGGCCAAGCTCAAGGCACGCAGCCTTTCCGAGGTGTTGCGGATCGCTTTTGCCGGTGGGCTGGGCGAAGGCCGGCCGTAAACCCGCTAGTGCTCTGAGCCTCACCGACCTCGGTGCTGTCGGCGATACGCGCAGCACCTGCGCGATCGCGTTCGGCCAGCGCCATGCCCTTCAGTATTTCCACAGCGGCTAGATAGACGATCACTAGCAGCGCGATAGCGGCGAGGATGATCGCGCCGGGCGCCTCGAACCCCAGGAGCGCCGCGAACGGCAGATAGGGCAGGGCGATCGCAAGGCCCAGGCATGCCAGGGCCGACAGCGTCAGGACGGGATGGGGCCGGTCTCGCCAGAAGCGGCAGCGCGTGCGGATGACGAAGACGACCAGGATTTGCGTTGCCATCGACTCGATAAACCAGGCCGCCCGGAAAGTGCCGACATCGGCGTCGAACAGCTTGGTCAGGGCGACGAACGTCGCGATGTCGAACAACGAGGACAACGGCCCCATGATCAGCGTGAACCGGACCAGCGCCGCCATGTCCCAACCGCGCGGGCGCGCGACGTCCGAGGCGTCGGCGTGGTCGAACGGGATCCCGACCTGCGGCACATCGGAGAGCATATTGTTGAGCAGCACCTGGACCGCTGTCAGTGGCAGGAAGGGCAGCACGACGGACGCCAGCGCCATGGTCAGCATGTTGCCGAAATTGGAGCTGGTCCCCATCCGGATATATTTCATGATGTTGGCGCAGGTCCGTCGTCCCTCTGCCATGCCATCGGCGAGAACGTTGAGGTCGGAGTCGAGGCATTGCCGGAAATCACCATGCCGCGTGCATGTTCCCACGATCTGCAGCTGGCTGGAGATTGCGTCCCGAATTGCTCATAGGCGCGTTCACGATGTTCAGGAATTCGCCCCGCAAGCTCGCTCTGGTCGTCGGTCTGGGCCTCATGGCGGCGGCCGCGACTGCAGTCTGGCTGCTGGCGACGCTTGGCTGGTTCACGCCGCCGCCGACGAAATTCGGCTGGCCGGCGACGATGACGGCCGTCGCCGGCGATGGCGTCCGGGGCCATGTCGACGGCGCGGCGAACCGGGCCCGTTTCGGCGATCCGTTCGCTTTGGCGATGGATGGTCGCGGGAGCCTCTATGTGGCCGATGCCGGCGATCCGGGCCGAATTCGCAAGATCGCCCCCGACGGTACCGTCACGACCTTGCCAGGATGGTTCGACACGCCGTCCGGCCTCGCGCTCGACCGCGCGGGCAACCTCTTCGTCGCGGACACCGGCGGCAATGCCGTTCGCAAAATAAGCCCGGCGGGGATCGTGACGACAATCGCCGGAGACGGCACCGCCGGCTATCGCGACGGCCCAGCGGCGCAGGCGCGCTTCGACGGTCCGATCGGCATCGCCGCCGACGATCAGGGCGATATCTATGTCGCCGACAGCTACAATGACCGCATCCGCGTGATCTCGCCGGATGGCCAGGTCCGGACTCTCGCCGGCGCCGGCGCACCAGGCTTCGCGGACGGCAAGGGTGTCGGTGCGGCGTTCGACACGCCGACCGCGATCGCGCTCGACCGGCACGGCCGGATATTGGTGGCGGACAGCGGCAACGATGCGCTCCGCAACGTGGAGCGAGACGGTCGCGTCTCGACGCTGGCCCGAACCGATCCGAACGACGGCGCCGGTCTGCTGCAGGGCTTGGTGGGCGTGGCGGCCAGCTGGGACGGATACGTCTACCTGTCCTGCTATCGGCGTGGGCGGATCGTCGAGATGTCGCCGGCGGGTGCACTGCGCGTGCTCGCGGGGCCCGGGTCGACGATCGACGGCAATGCCGCGCTGCCGCTGGCCGGTCCGGCCGGGCTCGCGCTCGACTCCTCCGGTGCGCTCTACGTCGCCGACGCTTCGGCCTATGCCGTCCGCAAGCTCTCGCCGCGCACGCCGGGCACGCCGCCGGCCGTCGCGGCCATTCCCGAAGCCGCGCTACCGGCCCTGGTCCATGCGCCGATCGTGCCCTGGCCGGTCGAGCCGCAGTTCGGCTGGCATGAAGTGGTGGGAGACATGGGGGAAGTGCGCGGCAATTATCAGGGAGAAGCCCGCGACCATCTCCACGCCGGTCTCGACATCAGCGCCCCCGTAGGAGCGACGGTATTCGCGTCCGCCGACGAGACCGTGCGCGATCCGCTGCCCGACTGGGATGTCGAGGGCCTGAGCGAAGGCCTGCGCATCGACCAGTTGACGTATATTCACATGCGCGTCGGGCGTACCGCGACGGGCCAGCCGCTCGATTCCGCGCGGTTCCAGATACTGCGCGACGCGCAAGGCCTTGTCACGAGAGTCCGGGTCAGGCGCGGCACCCGCTTCCGCGTCGGCGACCCGCTCGGCACGATCAACCGCATGGCGCACGTTCATCTCGAACTCGGCGCGCCCCGCGAGAAGGTCAACGCGCTGCTGCTCGACTTCCCGGGCTTCGGCGATCACGTCGCGCCGCATATCGACCAGGTCTATGTGCTGGGGGGCGACGGCCAACGTCTGACCGCGATGGAGAAGGGGCGATTGCTCGTTCCCGCCGGTGGGGGCGTCGTCAGCCTCGTCGCCGACGCGTGGGATCAGGTCGACAACAACGCGGCGCGCCGGCGCCTCGGTCTCTACCGGATCGGCTTTCAAATCCTGAAGGCGGACGGCAGGCCCGCGCCGGGTTTCGAGCGGCCGCGGATCACGATGGAATTCGATCGCATGCCGACGTCCGCCGATGCCGCGAAGATCATCTACGCGCCCTCGAGCGGCGACACGGTCCATAGCGACCAGCAAACGAAGTTCCTCTATGTCGTCACCAACGTCCTGCGCCATGGACGGGCGGAGCCTGGCGGCTGGAATCCGGCGGACCTCCCGCCTGGCGATTATACGATCCGCATCCATGCCGCTGACCGAGCCGGGAATGTCGCTTCGGCTGGGCGGGATCTCCTCGTCACGCTTCGTTGAGTCAGGGTGGGTTGGTGGCCGTGGCCGCGTTACGCGCGGCGCGGCCCGAAAAGGAGCGGCGATGCGACCTCCCGGTCATCCATCCCGATGGACGGGCAGGCCCAGACGAAGCGCCGACATCGCCGCGCCGCCGCGCCGCGCGGTGTCACGGCGGCCGAGGCCTTGGCCGTTGACAGTTGCGGGATAGGGTTCTCCATAAGGCCCTCCAACCCGAAGGGGCGCCCGCCCCGGTGGCGCCCGTATCATGGGGGATGTGATGGTCGACCCAATTCTCCCCCCGGCGGGGCAATATCTCCGTGAAGAAGCGGTGCGCGGAGGCATGGACTTGCTGTTCTTCATCAATACCCGGCATCTCAAACGCGCCGATGCGAAGCTGGCTGAACTCGGGCTGGGGCGAGCGCACCATCGCGGCTTGTATTTCGTCGCGCGCAACCCGGGATTGACGGTGTCCCGCCTTCTGGAACTGCTGAGCGTCACGAAGCAGTCGCTCGGACGCATCAGCAAGGATCTCACGACCAGAGGGTTGCTCGAGGTGAGGGTAGGGGATCGCGATCGCCGGACGCGCTTGATGCAATTGACCACCGAAGGCGCGGCGCTCGAGCGAGACCTGTTTCAGGAACTCCATGACAATGTCGCGCGCGCCTATGGGGAATGCGGATCGGAAGCCGTGACGGGATTTTGGTTGTTCGCCCAAAGCCTCATCGGCGAGGAAGGCCGCGCACAATTCAGACGGATGCAAATCGGCGGCGTTTGACGGGCGGCCACCGCCTGTTGCCACAGCCCGCTTCCGTGGATCGACTCTATCGACATATTCGGCCGGCACTCTTGCGGAGCGGCCTCGTGCGGCACTCGCGGGTTGCCCGATCGCGTCTGCGGCCATCCCGGACGCATGCCGCATGGTTCGCCCGGCAATTGCGACGGCGCCGGTTCGGGGGACGAACGCGGCGGAATGGGACGCCGCTTGAGCTGGCGGACTTCGTCGCGACCGACAGGCGCCGACGCGCGTTGGCTCTCCGGCATGAATTTCTTGCAGCAACGGGCGGCGGAGAACGCAATCGACACCGCGGACAGACGGCGTATTGGGGCAGCGCGATAGAATATGTTGCTTCCTCCCCTTCGTTTCGATCCGTTGCGCTTTCTTCGGCCCCGCCGGCGCGGGATCGCCTCGGTCAATGCCGAGGTGCGCGACGGCATCGTGCCGGCCGCCGACGCGCTCGCGCAAACCAGCGATGTCCAGGGCGGCACGGCCGTCAGCGGCAATTACCGCACCGTCGCGCTGATCATCGCCTGCGCGATGTTCATGGAAAATCTCGACGCGACCGTACTGGCGACCGCCTTGCCGACCATGGCGCGCGATTTCGGCGTCCGGGCGCCCGAGCTCAGCATCGCGCTGACCGCTTATCTCCTCGCGCTGGCGGTGTTCATCCCGGCATCGGGCACGGCCGCCGACCGGTTCGGCGCCAAACAGGTGTTCAGGGCCGCGATCGGCCTGTTTCTGGCCGGATCGCTCGCCTGCGGACTGGCGCCCAATTTGACGATCCTGGTGGTGGCACGATTCGTCCAGGGGATCGGCGGGGCGATGATGCTGCCGGTCGGACGGCTGGTGTTGTTGCGATCGGTCGCCAAGCGCGACATGGTGTCGGCGATGTCGTGGCTGATCATGCCGGCGCTGATCGGCCCGATCATCGGCCCCCCGGTGGGCGGCTTCATCGTCACCTATTTCGACTGGCGCTGGATCTTCTGGCTGAACCTGCCGATCGGCATCGTCGGCATTTTCCTCGTCGGGCGCTTCATCGCCGATATCCGCGAGCCATCGGTGCACCGGTTCGATCGCACCGGCTTCGTCCTGTCGGCGGTCGCGCTCGGCTGCCTGTTGTTCGGGTTCGAAATGTCGAGCCGATCGGGCACCGGGGCGCTCGCGGCGGTCCTGGTCGTCATCGGCGCGGCGAGCGGTGGCCTCTATCTCGGCCACGCGGCGCGGACGGAGCATCCGATTCTCGACGTTTCGCTGATGCGAATCCCGACTTTTCGCCTGTCCGTGCTTGGCGGATCGCTGACGCGCATCACGCAAGGCGCGCAGCCATTCTTGCTGCCGCTGATGATGCAGCTCGGTTTCGGCCTGTCCGCGGCGCAGAGCGGGGCGATGACCCTGGCGACGGCGATCGGTTCGTTCGGGATGAAGGGCGTCGCGCCGCGCCTGCTGCGGCGGTTCGGCTTTCGCTCGAGCCTGATCTGCCTGGGCGTGCTGGGGGCGGGCAGCTATGCCTTGTGCGGGCTGTTCCGTCCGGGCTGGCCGCTCGCGGCGGTGTTCGCGGTGATGCTGGTCTCCGGTTTCCTGATGTCGTTCCAGTTCACTGCTTACAACACCATCGCCTATGACGAGATCGCCAAGGATCGAATGAGCGTCGCCACCAGCTTCTATTCGACCTTCCAGCAGCTGATGCTGTCACTGGGCATCTGCACCGGAGCCACGGCGCTCCACGTGTCGATGGCCTTGCGCGGCGACGCCAGGCCCGGCTTCGCGGATTTTTCCGCCGCCTTCTGGACCGTTACGGCGATCTCTCTGCTGTCGGTACTGGTCAATGCCCGGTTCGATCGTGACGCCGGTGCGGAAATCAGCGGGCGCGGAACACCGCGCCGCCAGCCCGAGCCTTCGACCCGCGGCCACGCAGCCGGCTGAAGGCGAGCGCGCGAACGCCGCTACCTCGCCTTCGAACCGGCCTATCTCGTCACGCTGCTTGCGCGCGCCCGCGACATCATCACCGCTGCCTCGCGCATGCTCTGCGCCGAGCGACACCACTCGGGCGGATGAGCCGGCGCCATGGGATCGGCCCCGGCGGATTTCGCGGTGACGATCAGCGCCCCCTCCGGCCGACCGGTACGGCCCCGGGCGAGATCTCGAATGGTCAGGCAGCGCGTCGCAGCATCCCGAACAGATCGCGCGGATCGTCGGGGTCTGCCAAGATGTCGATCTGCTGGAAAAAATCCGTCCCCTCCAATTTCTGGTAGATGTAGCGTAGCGCGGAGAAATCCTCGGTCGCGAAGCCGACGCTGTCGAACAGGGTGATCTGGCGTGTATCGCGACGCCCTTGCGCGTCGCCGGTCAGCACGCGCCAGAACTCGGTGACGGGATAGCGCGCGTCCATCTGCTGGATTTCGCCCTCGATCCGCGTTTGCGGCTCGAACTCGACGAACGTGTCGGCGCGCGCCAAAATGTCCCGGTGCAATTCGGTCTTGCCCGGGCAGTCCCCGCCGATCGCGTTGATGTGGATTCCGGCGCCGACCATATTGTCGGTCAGGATCGTCGCATAAGCCTTGTCGGCGGTGCAGGTGGTGATGATTTGCGCACCCTCGATCGCCTCCTGCGAATTGGCGCAGGAAACGACCCGCAGGCCCGAGTCTTCGAGGTTATGGGCTGCCTTTTCGGTCGCCTTGGGATCGATGTCGTAAAGGCGGACTTCCTCGATGCCGACCACCGCCTTCATCGCCAGCGCCTGGAATTCGGCCTGGGCGCCATTGCCGATCATCGCCATCACCTTGGCGTTGCGGGGCGCCAGGTGGCGGGCCGCCATCGCCGAAGTGGCGGCGGTACGCAGCGCGGTCAGTAACGTCATCTCGGTCAGCATCAGCGGATAGCCGGTGTCGACCCGCGCGAGCAGCCCGAAGGCCGCGACCGTCTGGAACCCCTTCGACATGTTGCTAGGGTGCCCGTTCACATATTTGAAGCTGAACGCCTCTCCGTCGGAGGTCGGCATCAGCTCGATCACGCCCTGGTCCGAATGCGACGCGAGGCGAGGCGTCTTTTCGAACGACTCCCAGCGCCGGTAATCGGCTTCGATCGCGTCGGTCAGTTCGCGCAGAAGGGTCTCGATGCCGGCGTGATGGACCAGGCGCATCATGTTCTCGACGCTGACGAAGGGGATATAGGCGAGCTGCGAGGGGGCGGGCGGCATGGCTGATCCTTTGCGCTGGCGGGCTGCCGCGAGCCTAGAAGCGTGTTCTGTCGAGCGAAATCGCAATCCAGCTTTAAAAATCTTCCGAAATTGGTAGATTTTGACAATCTGGTTGTCCGTTTCGCCAATCAGCTAAGCGATGGGATGCGTCATGGATGTCGCCAAATACATGCCCGACGATCTCGACCGTCGCATCATTTCCCATTTGCGGGCCGATGGCCGGGCATCGCTCGCGAAGATCGCCGACGCGCTCGGGGTCGCCCGGGGAACGATCCAAAACCGGCTCGATCGCTTACTGGATACCGGCGCCTTGCTCGGCTTCACCGTTCGCGTGCGCGAGGATTATGACGACCTGACCGTACGCGCGATCATGCTGATCGAGGTGACCGGCAAGTCGACGACGCAGGTGATCCGCAAATTGCGCGGCATCTCCGAGATCCGCACGTTGCATACGACCAACGGGAGTTGGGATCTGGTTGCCGACATCAACGCGCAGAGCCTGTCCGATTTCGACCGCGTCCTTCGCGAAGTGCGGATGATCGACGGCGTCGCGAACAGCGAAACCAGCTTGCTGCTGAGCACCGTCTAGGAAGACGTCGCGCAAGGCGCGGCGGTGAACATTTGCCGGCATCGTCCCGCAGCACCCCTTCCACGCGCTCACAACTCTCCGGGCATCCGTTGCGCGACAGGCGCGCGCGAACGACGGCCTCGACGTCCGCGATCGACAGATCGTCGGGAGTCCGGACGACCGCGTAGACGCGGTCGCCGTAAGCGGGGCACGACGGGCCAGCACGAGGGCGCGTCTCCGATCGGGGTCGCGCTCAGACTGCCAGCTCGGCGACGTCGCCCGCCGACCGCAACTCGACCGTCCGCACCATCACCAGCTGACGCATCTTCTCGGCGACGATCGCCGCGCGTTGCCTGTCGATGTCCGCCACTTGCACCCTGACGCGCAGCGTTCGCCGGGTGTCGATCGCCTCGACACGCTCGACCATGCGATCCTGCTGCGCGAACAAGCCGAGCAAGCGGCAGAGGACATGCGGGCATCGGTCACTGGTGACGACGAACACCGCGGCCCGCGTGGGTGGCGCTCGTCGCGCGTCGCATGCGGCCATGGCGTGCGTCACCGTCACGCGGCCAACGACGTCGGGCGCTTCCCGGCGATCAGCGACTGTGCGAGCGAATCGGCTGCTTCATTAGGCGCCATTCCCCCCCCGTCCGCGTGGTCGAGCACCTCGGCCAAGCGCAGGCCGATACCTTCGACGCGTTTGCGCGCTTCCGCTAGGCTCCAGCCGAAATGCTCGGCGGCGACGCTGACGATGCCGCCCGCGTTGACGACATAGTCCGGGCAATAGAGCACGCCGCGCGCCGCGAGGTCGACGCCTTGCTGCGGCATGGCGAGCTGGTTGTTGGCCGCGCCGCACACCACGGTCGCGCGCAGGCGCTTGACCGCAGCCATGTCGAGTACCGCGCCGAGCGCGCAAGGCGCGAACACGTCGGCCTCCGCCGCGAGCAATTTGTGCGACGTCACGACCTCGGCGCCGAACAAGGCGGCTGCCCTGGCGGCGACGGCCGCGCGCGGCTCGGCGACGATCAGGCGGGCGCCGGCGCGATGGAGCAACTCGCACAGCGCGAACCCGACATGGCCAAGCCCCTGTACGGCGACCGTCACCCCCTGGAGGTCGGTGCCGAGACGCCGCCTGACCGCTACCTGCATCGCGCGACACACGCCGAGCGCGGTCCAGGGCGAAGGGTCACCGCCCGGCGCGCCGAGCTTGTTCGGCAAGCCGGCGACATGGCGCGTGGTCTCGGCGACGGTCAGCATGTCCTCGACCGATGTCCCGACATCCTCCGCGGTGACATAGCGTCCGTTGAGCGAGGCGACGGCGCGCCCGAACGCACGGAACAAGGCCTGGCGATCGAACGCGCCGGCCGGTTGGCAGATGACCGCCTTGCCGCCGCCGAACGGCAGGCCGGCCAGGGCGTTCTTGTAGCTCATGCCCTCGGCAAGGCGCAGGGCGTCGCGCGCGGCCTCGCGGTCGTTCTCGTAGCGCCAGACGCGGCACCCGCCCGCCGCCGGCCCGAGCGCGGTCGAATGAAGCACGATCACGCCACGCAGACCGCTCTCGGGATCGTCGAGCGGGATCATCTCCTCGGGTGGATGTGGCTGCGGTGCGCGGTCGAAAGGCATGACTTGGTCCCCGGTGATTGGTGCGCGCATTGTATCGCCGCCAGTCGGAAGAATCTGACCCCATCTTGTCCGCTCGTCGCTTGTTCTGGTAAAAACTGACCCGGAATCGACCGAAACGGGGAGAATTGTGCTGGATACCCTCGACAGCTACGAACGAAAAATCCTGCGACTCCTGCAAGAGGATTCGTCGCTTTCGACGGCGGCGGTGGCGGAAGCGGTCGGCTTGTCGGCCTCGCCTTGCTGGCGCCGGATCGACCGGCTCGAGCGGGAAGGATTCATCAAGCGCCGGGTGGCGATCGTCGAGCGCCGCAAGATCGGGCTCAATGCCCAGATCTTCGCGCAAGTGAAGCTGAACGCGCATGGGCGCGCCAATCTCGACGAATTCGCCGCGGCGATCCGCGATTTTCCCGAAGTCCTCGAATGCCATGTGCTGATGGGATCGGTCGACTTCATGCTCCGCGTCGTCGCCGCCGATATCGAAGCCTATGAACGCTTCTTCTTCGAGAAGCTGTCGCGGCTGTCGGGCGTGCAGGAAATCAACTCGACGGTGGCGCTCTCCGAAATCAAGTCGACGACCGCACTACCGGTCTGAGCGCGACCCTGGTGCCTCAGCTCGCCATCGGTGGCGTGAAGAACGGCTCCTTCGCCATGTCGCGCGCAACGCGCTCGGCCTGGTCCATGACGCGCAGGACGTTGCCGCCGGCCAGTTTGGCGACGTCGGCATCGCTCCAGCCGCGGCGCAGCAATTCGGCGAGCAAGGCGGGATAGGTGGCGACGCTCGACAGGCCTTCGGGAAGCTGGTTGCCGACGCCGTCGAAATCGCTGCCCAGCCCGACGTGATCCACGCCGGCGACCTTGGCGATATAGTCGATGTGATCCGCTACCTGGGCCAAGGTGACCCGCGGTGCCGGATGCCCCTTCAGCCAGGCGGCATAGGCCGCGGCCGCCTTGTCGGGCTCGCCGACGAACAGGCCGTCATAAGGCGGCGCGTTGAGCCGGGTCTTTTCCGCCGCCGCCTCGGCCGCCCAGACGCGATAGGCTTCGGAGATGTAGGGCTCGGCGAAATTGACCATCACCACGCCGCCGTTCGCGGCGAGCCGCTTGAGGATATCGTCGGAGACGTTGCGCGTGTGGCCGTCGATGCCGCGTGCACTCGAATGCGAGAAGATCACCGGCGCCTTGCTGACCGCCAGCGCGTCGCGCATCGTCGCCTCGCTGACATGGCTGAGGTCGACCAGCATGCCGAGCCGGTTAAGCTCGTGCACGACATCCTTGCCGAACGGTGTCAGCCCGTTGTGCTGGGGATTGTCGGTCGCCGAATCGGCCCAGGCAATCGTCTTGACGTGAGTCAGCGTGAGGTACGAGGCGCCAAGCTCGCGATAGGCGCGCAGCACCGACATATTGCCGTCGATCTGGCCGCCGCCCTCGACCCCGATCATGCTGGCGATCCGGCCTTGCGCATGGATGCGGCGGACGTCGGCCGCGGTGCGCGCCAGCTCGAAGGTGCCGGGATAGCGCGCGATGATCGACTTGACCCAATCGATCTGCTCGAGCGTCTCCTCGACCTGGACCAGCCCGGGCTTGTCGGCATCGACGAACACCGACCAGAATTGGCCGCCGACCATGCCGGCGTGGAGCCGGGTGATGTCGGTATTGTAGGGCGCGGGGAGATTGGTGAGGTCGAGCGTCCAGCGCCTGTCGCCGGCCTCGTCGCGTGCGGTCTCGGCCCAGTCGTTATGCCCGTCGATCAGC
>NZ_JBQCCN010000299.1:0-3027 GCF_051962185.1 Sphingomonas sp. | reverse complement strand
GTGGAGAAGGCCTGCGTGATTTTCATATCCGAGTTCTGCAGACGCGACTGGTACAGCGTCAGCATGTCCTGCGGGCTAAGGTCCACTTCGTCATGAAACACAAAGTCCGCGCTGGTGCTGGTAGCATCGCCTTCGGTGCATCCAGTGATATAGCCGAAGCTGTTACGAATCTGGATTTGATCCTTCGACCGAGTTGGCTTGGTAGCTGAAGGAGGATTGAAAATGTCATCAGCCTCAAGGATCGGCTTGATGCGTCCGTTATAGAAGCGGGTGAACATCTTCTCATTCGGGAACGAGAAGATACCGGCGATGCTGTCATAGCGAGCAAGCATGCCGAGGAACTTGCGAATCTGGACTTCCGACAGACCGACCTGTGAGCACTTTATGACGCTCATGTCGTGGTGCATGTCATCAGCAATCGCCTTCTGGAACTCATAGTCCTCGAAGCTGAATGGCAATTTCTTGATGGTGGTGTTGCCGCAAATCCAGTCACCCATCGACTGCGTCGAATTGGCTTGGCCGAAACGCAGCTTTACGGTCTGGTATAATTCGTCAAACATTCGTGGCGCATGCCCTGTAGAGGTACGAGTGCACAAGCGGTTGCCGGACAACCACCACGGTGGGAGAATGTTAGGACGTAAAAATGAAAAAATCGATTGTAGTACGGGGCTCAAATTCGGATAGAGGTCCCAATGTCGATTAATTCATATCCCCCGTTGCGCTTGGCTGTCCTGTCGGGTCTATCCCAACTCAAGGAAGCCTATGACCGCGATCCCGACTTCTTCGATGGCGAAGACGTGCCTTATGACAAGGAGACTGTCGCGCTATTGAAGAAGATGTTCCTGCCCAAGGTGGTAGAGAAGGTCGTCGAGGTCAAGGTTAAGGAGAAGGCCGGTCGTGGTCGCCCGAGCAAGGAGACTCCGCTTGGTGATGAAGACCTCAAAAAGCTAAGCGATGAGATTGACAAAATCCTGAAAGCCCTGAACGAGATGGGCACCGGCGAGGGCCTTGACCCCAAGGACCGGATTAATATCACTCGGAATAAGACAACGCTCCTGAATACCGCCCTGCAACTGCGGGAGAGGCTGTTCAATGTGAAACGGATGAGCGAGTTCCAAGAAATCGTGGTTGGAATACTCGATGACCTTGTGGATGAAAAAGGCCGCGAGACGTTTCTCAATAGAATGGAGCCTTATCTAACCGTATGATTAACATTTTGACCCTCTGCGCCATCGACGCAGTCATGTTCACGTTCGCTCTTGGTGTGGCAAGTACCCCCGGTACGCCCATCTGGGAGCGTGTGCTTGCAGGTGCCATAGGCATTGCTGCTCTCTATCACTTCGCAAAGACCGCGCCTAAGGAATAAAAAATGCACATTTTCCAAGAGTTTGCTCCTGCATACTGGAATGCGGGCATTCCAGTCATACCCTTGAAACGGTGGAACTCACCTTCCAAGGGCGCTGGTAAGGCTCCGATCCTCAACGAATGGACGCAGTACGGCAATGTCATGCCGACTGAGGCCATGCGAGAGCACTGGCTGGTCACCTATCCTGACAGCAACATCGGTCTGCCGTTTGGTCCCGCTTCTAATCTGTGTGCGATTGATATCGACACGGAGGACGAGGCTCTGCGTGAGGCCATCGAGCAGGTGCTGCCGGGATACCCCTACTTCCCTTGGCACCGTGTGGGTAAGAAGGGTGTCGGTCTGATCTTCCGTTGGCAGGGTCAGCCGAACTTCAAGCTGCGTGACAATGAGAACCGGTCCATCGTGGAGTTTCTGGGGCAGGGCAACCAGATGGTTATGCCTCCCTCGATCCACCCTGACACTGGTAAGCCGTATACGTCGGATACCAATCTGTGGGATATCCTCGACAAGATCATGCCGCTGCCGGTGGATATCGAGCAAATCCTGCGGCGTGCTCTTGAACCGATCTTGGGAGCCAAAGGCTTCTCACTGGCACAGTCCGGACGGTCGGGTCCTATTGATGTAGTGCCTCAAGGCGAGCGCGATATCCAGATGGTGCGGCATGCCGGTTATCTGGCGCGTGTCGTGCTGGGCATCGACAAGTCCACCAAGTTCTCGCTGCGTGACGCGATGGATCACATGCGTACGTGGGTGGAGGAATTTACCGCTTCCGCCTCGGGCGATGACATGGACCCCGACAAGGGCGTGGCCAAGCTCGTGGAGTTCTTGCTGAAGGACGTCGAATCTGGTCGCACACTCCCGGAAGGCTGGGACACAGGTCTGACCGACGAGCAGCGTGAGCACCCCGCTATTGCTGCCATGATCGAGAAGAATGCTATCCAGCGCTGGACCTTCATGAAGGCCCGCGATTGGCTGGATGCCAACATCGCTCTTGATGCCGACAACGTCGATTGGCGCATTGCTTGCGTCAACAAGCTGGTGGAGTCCGTCGCCAAGGACGATCAGTTCACCGAGTTTGAGTTCAACGGTCTGGTCCAGAACATTCAGAAGGCTCTGGGTAAGGACGTGAAAATGTCCAAGCCCGATATCAAGAACCTGTACAAATCGGCCAAGCGCGGTGAGGCAGATGATGCTGCCGACCACGAGGCCATTGCTCGCATGGTGTTCGATGACATGAGCCGGGTGGGTGACCTTCGCTGGTCCATGGGCTCGTTCTGGCAGTGGTCCGGCTCCTGCTGGAAGCCGCTGCTATGGGAAGAGGTTCGCAACCGTGTCGCGGAAGACGTCAAGGGCAACGCTCTGGCTCGTCGCTACAACGACTACGAGGCTATCACCAAGACCATCGCCATGATTGCACGGCAAGACTTGGTCGAGGACTTCGAAGACGGCATCAACTTTGCCAACGGCTTCCTCGATACCAACCTTGAGTTGCATGACCACTCGCCGAAGTTCGGCAAGACCTTCACCATGCCATTCCTCTACATCCCGGAGCGGGCTGGTGAAGCACACAAGTGGTTCGAGTATCTCGAACGCGCTTGGGGTGATGACGAGGATTATACTGAGAAGGTGATGGCGCTCCAAGAGGCCATGGCCGCTACCAT
>NZ_JBQCCN010000298.1:0-3853 GCF_051962185.1 Sphingomonas sp. | reverse complement strand
CGCTATCTGCCGCAGGATATCCTCTACCGGCCCAAGATGGGGTTCGTGACCCCGATCAGCGCCTGGTTCCGTGGTGCGCTGGCCGACGAAGCGGCGGCGCTATCGCGCTCGCCAAGATTGCTGCAATGGTTCGACGGTCCGGCGATCGACCGCATCGCCGCGGAGCACAAAGCAGGGCGGGCCGAGCACGGCCGGACCTTGTGGCAATTGGTGACGCTGGATCGCAGCCTGGCGCGGTTGTTCGGGTAGGCTAAATCCCCCTCCCGCTTGCGCGTTTCAGGTCAGTTGCGCCCCCGGCGCAACCTAAACAGTCCGGGGGACTGTTTACCTGAAACGGGGTTAGGGGAGGGCATGTCCCCGGGCGACGTCCTCCGACATGACAAGCCCTCCCCCGACCCCTCCCGCAAGCGGGAAGGGGAGATGCGCTCACCGCAATTTCGCGATCGACAGCCCGTCTTCCTTGGCGCGCTGTTTCACTGATTCCTCGCTGCGCGTCAGCGCCTTGGCGATCGCCTTCAGCGCCATGCCTTTCTTGGCCAGCGTGTGCAGCTTTTGCACCTCGTCCTGCCGCCACGGCTGGCGGTGACGCTCGAACCCTTCGCCCTTAGCCATGGGCGTGGAACACCGCCATCGCCGCATGCAGCGTGAGCGCGACGAGGCACAGCGTCGCCAGCATGAAGATCGTGAAGCGGACCGAGACCTTGTTGATCGTCGCTTGCCACACGCTGTGGACGATGCGCAGCGCGACATAGGCCCAGGCGATCCAGGCATTCATGCCGTCGCCGGTGCCGGTGAAGGCGATGACCAGGCAGACCGCGTAGAAGCAGGTCGGCTGTTCCATCAGATGGTTGTAATTATGCGCTTTCCATTGCGTCTTGGGCGGCAGCACGCCGTCGGCGTCGGAGCCTTTGCCGCCGGTCAGCTTGGTGATGTCGATCCCAGCAGCCTTCAACGCCGGCATCCGCGTCACGATCGTCCAGACCAGCATCACCAGCGTCCAGGCGATCAACACGACCACCGGCTTCAGGATTTCGCTATGCATGAAAAAAGCCTCCCCCGAGCTGTATCGGGAGAGGCTGCACCAGTCGGTTCGCAATTGCAACGGATCGTGCTGGTCGGGCTACACCGCTGTTGCCCTGCCAGGCCGTCACGGGAGTAAATCCCTGACGTCGGACGCGGCTGACGCCGCGCCGGCCGACCCATCGCGGTCTCGCGGATAGCTCGCGCTATCCGCGTGCCGCTCAGGCGAAAAGCTTCGCCCAACGCCGCTCCGGCCGGTCCTTCCACAGGCCGCGATGATAGGCATCGCTCGCCAGCAGTGGCATCACCGAGCCGGCCTCGGCGAACACCATCTGCTCGATGCCGGTGTTGACCTTGCCCCAGCTCGCGGCCTCCTGCAGCGTCGAGGACGAGCAGGCGCCGTCGCGGACGTCCGCAACGGTGATCTGCACCGCATATTTGTGAACCTCGACGTCCTCGTGGCCGAGGATCTCGGCGCACACCACGGTGTCCTGAATGAAGTTCTTCGGCACGCCGCCGCCGATCATCAGCAGACCGGTGGTGCCGGCCTGGATCTTGATCTCGGTGAGCTCGCGGAAATCGGCGATGGCGTCGAGCACCATGTAGGGCTGACCCGCCTTGGCGCGGTCGACCTGATGCTTGACGAGGCCGAAGCCGGCCGAGGAATCGACGAACGCCGGGCAGAAGATCGGCACGTCATGCTCGTACGCGAGCTTGACCAGGCTGTTGTCCTTCTTGCCATGCTCGGCGAGATACTTGCCCATCTCGTGGATGAAGGCGCGGCTCGAATAGGGCTTGGCTTCCAGGCTGTTCGCGATCGTCAGGATCGTGTGGTCGCAATCCTGGAGCTGCTCCTCGTCGATATAGGTGTCGTAGATGCGGTCGATATAGAGCGAGCGCAGCGTGTCATCGTCAGGGATTTCAAGCGCTTGATAGTGCTTGTGGCCAAGGCCTTCGAAGAAATCCATGTCGACGATCGAGGCGCCGGTGGCGACCACCACGTCGACCATCTTGTTGCGGATCAGCTCGGCATAGAGGTCCATGCAGCCGCCGGCCGAGGTCGAGCCCGCGATCACCAGGACCACGGTGCAATCCTTGTCGGCCAGCATCTGGTTGTAGATCTTGGTCGCGCGGCCGAGGTCGCGGCTGGTGAAGCTCATGTCGCTCATCGCATCGACGATCGGACGCGCGTCGAACGATTTGATGTCGATATGCTTGACCGTCTTCGACAGCAATTCCGCCTTGCGGGTGTCGTTGATCGGCGCGTTGGCAGCCGCGGTCTTGGTCAGGGTGTCGGTCATGGGTTGCTCCCACATGATAGGCCGTCGTCGTTCAATGGGGACGCGGTGACCCGTAAATTCCCCTCCCGCTTGCGGGAGGGGTTAGGGGAGGGCGTGTCCGAGGACGACGCTCTCCGCAATAACAGACCCTCCCCCGACCCCGCGTGAGGTGAAGAGCGGCCCCGCGCTCTTCAGGCCATGCCGGGGGCATGGCCGACCTCACGCGCGCAAGCGGGAGGGGAGAAGAAGGCCGATAAGGTTAGCCCGTTACAGCTTTACGACGTTCGACGCGACCTCGCGGTCCTCGCCCAGGTAAAGCGAGGCCATCGGTTCGTCCTCGACGATCACCGTCTCGTCCGATCCGAAGCCGTTGAACGCGGTCCGCATCGCCGAGCCATAGGCGCCGAGCATCCCGATCTCGAGATAGTCGCCGGCACGGACGTCGGCCGGCAGCATGAACGGGCCGGTCATGTGGTCGAGATCGTCGCAGGTCGGGCCGTAGAAGCTGAACGCCATGTCCTTGGCGTTGCTGTCGGGCTCGCGCAGCAAGGTGACGGGAAAGCGCCAGCCGATATGCGCGGCGTCGAACAGCGCGCCATAGGCACCGTCGTTGATGTAGAGCTCGTCGCCGCGGCGCCGTTCGACGCGCACGATGATCGAGCTGTACTCGGCGCACAGCGCCCGGCCCGGTTCCGCCCAGAGCTCCGCCGAATAGGAGATCGGCAGGCTCTCGAACGCACGGTGGATCGTCTCGAAATAGAGATCGAGCGGCGGGGGCTCCATGCCAGGATAGGTCGACGGAAAGCCGCCGCCGACATCGACGACATCGACGGTGACGCCGGCCTCGACGATCGCCTGCCGCACGCGCTCCATTGCCTCCGCATAAGCCGCCGGGGTCATCGCCTGGCTGCCGACATGGAAGCAGATGCCGAGCGCGTCGGCGACCTGGCGGGCGCGGAACAGCAATTCCTTCGACTCGCCCGGCGCGACGCCGAATTTCGACGCGAGGCTGAGCTTCGAATGTTCCGACGACACGCGCAGGCGCACGCAGAGCGTCAGGTCGCTGGCGCCGTGCGTCGCACGGACGATCTTGTCCAGCTCCTCGATCGAATCGAGGCTGAAGGTCTTGCAGCCGTGCTTGAAATACGCCTCGTGGATTGCTTCCTCGGCCTTGACCGGGTGCATGAAGCACAGGACCGCCTCGGGCAGCGTGCGCCGCACCAGCCGCACCTCAGCGATCGAGGCGACGTCGTAATGCGTGATGCCGTTATCCCACAGGATCCGGATCAGATCGGGCGACGGATTGGCCTTCACGGCATACATCGAGCGGCCCGGAAACTTCTCTACGAAGAATCGGGCAGCACGGGCAGCCGCGTGCGGGCGAATGAGCGTGACCGGTTGGACCGGACGTCGATCAAGAGCAATTCCGCGGGCGGAATTACCAGGGGCAGTCGCTAGCCCCAGCGCGCTATGATGCTTGTGCAACTCAAGGGACCTCCAAGTGGCTTGCGCCGTACGGTGAAATGCTGCCTTGCGGTTGGAAGTCCCATGGG
>NZ_JBQCCN010000297.1:0-8055 GCF_051962185.1 Sphingomonas sp. | reverse complement strand
GCCGGAGAATTCCTGGATATATTGGAACGCCTGGTCGAGGCTGCCGAGCAGCGGACGCGCGGTCAGCATCGCGATGATGATCGCTGCGATCGCCGTCACCCGGCCGACCAGCACCAGATGCTTCTCATGCTCGACCGACCCCTCGGCATCCTCGGCGCGGGTCCGGATCCGCTTCATCTTGGCATAGATGTCGAGCGTGAAGATCGTCGCGATCGAATTGATCTTGGACGCGGTCGACGCGACGATCGCGGCGATCAGGGCGGCGAACACCAGGCCGAGCAGGCCGGTCGGCAATAGCCGCATCATCGTCGGATAAGCCTGGTCGGGCTTGGCCAGCCCCGGCGCCAGCACCACCGCGGCGATTCCCGGCAGCACGATGATCACCGGCATCAGCAGCTTGAGGAAGCCCGCGAAGACCACGCCGCGCTGCGCTTCGGGCAAGCTCTTGGCCGCCAGCGCGCGCTGGATGATGTATTGGTTGAACCCCCAATAGCTGAGGTTGGCGATCCACATGCCGCCGACCAGCACGGCGATGCCCGGCAGATCCTTGTAATGCGGGTTGTCGGGCGAAAGGATCATCTCGAAATGGTCGGGCACGCGGCGCGTCAGTTCGGTGAAGCCGGCGATGATACCGGCGTCGCCGCCGATCTTGCCGAGCGTCAGCCAGGCGATGACGAGACCGCCGAGCACCAGCAGGGTGACCTGGACGATATCGGTCAGCGCCACCGCCTTGAGCCCGCCACGGAGCTGATACAGCAGAGCGAAGGCGCCGAGCCCGGCCAGCGCCAGATCCTGATTGAGGCCGGTCACCTGGGTGACCGCGATCGAGCCGAGCCAGATGATCGAGGTCAGGTTCACGAACACGTAGAGAATCAGCCAGAACACCGCCATCACCGTGCGGATGGTCGGCCCGAACCGCTGTTCGAGGAACTGGGGCATGGTGTAGATCTTGTTGGCGAGGAAGATCGGCAGGAACCATTTGCCGACGATCAGCAAGGTCGCCGCCGCCATCCATTCGTAGGACGCGATGGCGAGACCGATGGCATAACCCGAGCCCGACATGCCGACGATCTGCTCGGCCGAGATATTGGCCGCGATCAGCGACGCGCCGATCGCCCACCACGGCAGGTTCTTGGACGCGAGGAAATAGTCGGACGAATCCTTGGTATGCCCCGCTTTCTCGCGGCTGACCCATTGCGCCAGCCCGAAGATACAGACGAAGTAGATCAGGACGACCGCTATATCGATGGTGGCGAGCTGCATTCGCTTTCCCTTCCCCTCCGGCCCCCCGCTCGCTATGTCAGATTAAGCGCCTGGCCAATTATATGATCTATGGTATCTAACAGTGCCGACGGGGAGTATGCAAGCGATGTCGACCGATCCGGATGAAGTTCGTACCTCGCTGGGGCGCAATCTGACCTATGGATTGCTCGACGCGCTGGGCAAATCGATCGTCACCGGCGGCTATGACGGCAAGGCGTTCCCGACCGAGGCCGAATTGTCCAAACAGCATGGCGTCAGCCGTTCGGTGACGCGCGAGGCGGTCAAGATGCTGACGGCGAAGGGCCTGGTCAGCGCGCGCCCGCGCCAGGGCACGATCATCGAGCCCGCGAGTTCGTGGACCCTGTTCGATCCCGACGTCCTGCGCTGGCTGCTCGACCGCAAATTCTCGATCGAGCTGTTGCGCAATTTCAGCGAGTTGCGCAGCGCGATCGAGCCTTCGGCGGCGGCATTGGCCGCGACTGCGGCCGACCAAGCCGGGCTTCACGTGATTCGGGCGGGTTTCGACCGCATGAAGGCGGCGGAAGCGGGCGAGGACGACACGCTGGAGGCCGACATCGCCTTCCACCTCGCGATCCTGCGCGCCTCGGCCAATCCGTTCTTCGCCCAGTTCCGCGACGTCGTCGCGACCGCGCTTCGCACCTCGATTCGCTTCACCAACCGCATCCAGGGCCGCACCGCCGACCTCGAGGCGCACCGCGCGGTGATGGTCGCGATCGAGGCGCGCAAGCCCGAGGCCGCGCGCAAGGCGATGGCCAAGATCATCGACGAGGTCATGGCGCTGATCGCCAACCCGCCGACGGCTTGAAAGCTCAGGACAGATCGACAATCGAGCCAATCCTCCCCCGCCAACGCAGGCGCAGCCTGACGGAGGGGGCGGCAGCACGACGGCGGGTTGTAGACGCCCTCCCCCTCCGTCGCCTTCGGCGCCACCTCCCCCTGGGCGGGGGAGGGTGGAATGACCACAACGCCCGACGACGCGAAGGTGAGAGAGGTTTAGCTCTCGGGATCGATCGCGATCCTGGAGAGCCCCCTATTTCGCCGATGGCACCATCGCGACCACGCCCTTCGGCGCGCGGGCGTTGGCGCGGATCAGGTCGGTTTCGCGTTCGCGATAAGGCGTGCCGTCGGCGCGGAACACTTCGTGGAACCAGATCGTCGGCTCGCTCAGCACATAGGGTTTCTGCCAGCTGTCCCAGGGCAAGCGCGTCTGCGTCTTGCCGTCGACGAATCCCCAATTGATCATCGCGACATTGTACTTCTTGCCGATCGGCAGCGAGCCGTCGAACGTCGATCCGTTGCCGCGCGCCATATATTCGGTGCACAGCACCGGGCGGCCCCAGGCGACCAATTGCTTCACCCGGCGTTCGAAAGTCTCGGGCCAATTGTAATCGTGGAACGTGATGACGTCGGATTCGCCGAGCTGGAGCTTTTCCATCGGCGTCAGCCTGGTGCTGCTCGGCGCCCAGTCGTCGTGCCACCACACGCCGCTGGTCAGCGGCTGGACCGGGTCGACCGCGCGCGCCCAGTCATAGACCTGCGCGAGCAAGGCGCGGACCAGCGGCTCCTTGCCTTCCTGGCCCTTGTATTGATCGGCGGGATTGTCGGGCTCGTTCCACAGATCCCAGCCGAGGATGCGGTCGTCCTTCGCGAAAGCGCCGACCACGCCCTGGACATAGGCCTTGAGGTCGCCATAGCGCGCCTTGTCGCGCAATTCCGCCATGCCGGGCGATTGCACCCAGCCCGAATTGTGCACGCCGGGGATCGGTGGATGCTGCGGCCCGAGCTTGGGATCGGGATCCCAACAGCTATCGAACAGTACGAACAGCGGGCGGATGCCGTGGCGCGCGGCGATCGTCAGGAACTGATCGATGCGGCGCTTGAATGCTTCCGGATCCTGTTTCCAGAGCTGGTCCTGCAGGAACACGCGCATCGTGTTCATGCCGATGCCCTGCGCCCAGCCGAGCTCGCGATCGATCCGCACGGGATCCCAGGTCTCGGCCTGCCACATCTCGAACTGATTGATCGCAGAGGCGGGAATATAATTCGATCCGACCAGCCAGGGCTGTTTGGCATACCAGGCATTGGCCTGGGCCTTGGTCCATTGCGGGCGCGCCTGCGCCGTCGCGGGAACGAGCGCGATCGCGGCGGCCGCGACGAGCAGGGAAAGGCGATTCATGGTCGAGAGCTCCGGTTAACGACGGGTGCGGGCAGGACGGGCGGCGCCCTGGCCTGTGGTCAGGCGATAGGTCATGACGTTGCGATAGACCTGCCCCGGCGCGAGACGCGCGGAGCCGAAGGCCGGCTGGTTGGGCGTGTCGGGAAAGATCTGCGGTTCCATCACGATGGCGTCGCCTTCGCGATAGATGCGCTTGGCCTTGCCCGACGAAGTGCCGTCGAGGAAATTGCCCGAATAGAATTGCAGGCCCGGCTGGTTCGACCACAATTCGAACCCGCGCCCCGATTTGGGGTCATAGACCCTCGCCATCAGATGCTGGCCCGGCGTGACGCTGCGCCCGATCACCCAATTGTGATCATAGCCGCGACCGTAGACGAGCTGCTGGTCGCGGGCATCGCGCACCCGCTCGCCGACGGCACGCGGGGTGCGGAAGTCGAACGCGGTGCCGGCGACCGGACGGAACTCGCCGGTCGGGATCGCGCCGTCGTCCGTCGGCAGATAGCTATTGGCCGGGATCGTCACCATCAGGCCCATGGCTCCGTTGTCCGAGCCCTCGCCCGACAGGTTCCAATAAGCGTGGTTGGTGATGTTGGCGATCGTCGGCGCGTCGCTGGTCGCGCGATATTCGATGCTGAGCGCGTTGTTCTCGTCGAGCGAATAGGTCGCGTCGACCGTCATCGTTCCCGGATAGCCCTGATCGCCGTCGCGGCTGACGTAGCGCAGGGTCACCGAGGCGGTCGGCCCCGATTTGGTCGAGACCACCGACCACAGCACCTTGTCGAAGCCGATCGTGCCGCCGTGGAGCGAATTCTTGCCGTTGTTGACCGGCACGCGATAGTCGCGCCCGTCGAGGGTGAAACGCCCGCGCGCGATGCGATTGGCGAAGCGCCCGACCGTCGCGCCGAAATATTGCGGCGTGCGCAGATAATCGTCGATATTGTCATAGCCGAGCATGACGTCCGCCCGCTTGCCGTTGCGGTCGGGGACGACGAGCGATTGCAGCGTCGCGCCATAAGCGATGACCGTCGCCGAAACGCCCGCCTTGTTGGTCAGCGTGACCGCCGGCACCGCGCGCCCGTCGGGCAGGCGGCCGAAAGTCGATTGATGCGCCTCGGCAGCCATCGCCGGGGTAGCGACGCCGATCAGCAATGCAGCGAGCGCGATCGAGCGCAGGGCCATGTCAGTCTCCTTCATCCGCGATATTGATAGGGGGTCCGGCCGCGACAGCCGGGATCGACCTCGAACAGGCGACCCGCTTCGGCCTCGTCGACGCCATCGGCGGCCGAGGTCACGAACATCCGGTCGAGCGCGTCGCCGGCGAATGCGATATTGGTGATCTGCGACGCCGGCAGCGCGATCGTCCGCTCGCGCCGGCCGTCGGGATCGAACCGGGCGACGCACGACCCACCCCAGCAGGCGACCCACAGATGGCCGTCGGCGTCGAGTGTCATGCCGTCGGGGTGGCCCCAGCCGGGCTCGAATACGATATGCGGCGTGCGCGGCCCGACGCTGCCGTCGTCATGCACCGGATAGCGAAACACCGTGTCGAGCGCGGTGTCGGTGTGGAACAGGAAATCACCGTCGATCGCCGGGCCGTTGGGGATGGTATAGCCGTCCTCGATCCGCGTCGCTCGGCCGTCGGGGTCGAGCCGATAGAAGGCGCCGCTCGGCCGGTCGCAGGAAAAGGGCATCGATCCCGCCCATATCCGTCCCGCGGCATCCGCCTTGGCGTCGTTGAAGCGATTGCCGTCGCGCTCCGGCTCGGGCGCCGCAATCGGGTCGATCGTCAGCGGGTCGAGCGACAGCGCCACGAACGCGCGGCCGAGGCCGGCGACGAACCCGCCCTGCGCGCGCTCGACCAGCCAGCCGATCGTGTCGGGCATGTCCCAGCTGTCGACGCGATCGTCGGCCAGGCGCAGGCGATTGACTCGCCGCCCCAGGATGTCGACCCAATAGAAGGCGCTTTCCCGCGCGGACCACAGGGCCCCTTCTCCGAGCTTGTCGCGGCGGTCGCGCGCGATGATCCTGACGTCGTTCATCAATGGCTGTCCCGGGGAAGGCCGCGCTGGGCGATACGCTGATATTTGACCGCCGGCTCGAGCACCGCGCCGGTGTCGAACTGCCCGGTCAGCCCGCGCTGGATCTCCTGCCACGGCGTATGCGAGTCGGGTGTGACGGCCCGTTCGACCGCGGCCAGTTCGGCGCGGCGGCGATCGAGCTCGGCCGCGTCGACCAGCATGTCGGCGGTGCGCCGGGCGAGGTCGATGCGGACGCGGTCGCCGGTGCGCACCAAGGCAAGCCCGCCGCCGACCGCCGCCTCGGGCGCGGCGTTGAGGATCGACGGGCTGCCGCTGGTGCCCGATTGGCGCCCGTCGCCAATGCAGGGCAGCGCATGGACGCCGCTGCGGATCAGCGCGGCGGGCGGCTGCATGTTGACCACTTCCGCGCCGCCCGGATAGCCGACCGGCCCAGCGCCGCGCATGATCAGGATGGTGTGCTGGTCGATCCCGAGCGCGGGATCGTCGATGCGGTGGTGATAATCCTCCGGCCCGTCGAACACCACGACGCGGCCCTCGAAGGCATCGGGATCGTCGGGATTGGAGAGATAGCGGGCGCGGAATTCGTCGGAGATGACCGACAATTTCATCACCGCGCCGTCGAACAGATTGCCCTTGAGCATGGTCAAGCCCGCATGGGACTTGAGCGGGCGATCGAACGGCCGGATCACTTCCTCATCGGCGATCCAAGCCTCGCCGACATTTTCGGCGACGCTGCGGCCGTTGGCGGTGAGTACCGATCCGTCGATCAACCCGGCGCGATAGAGCTCGCCCATCACCGCCGGCACGCCGCCCGCGCGATAATAATCCTCGCCGAGATACTCGCCGGCCGGCTGGAGATTGACCAGCAGCGGCACGTCGGCGCCCGCCTCTTCCCAATCGGCCAGCGTCAGGTCGACGCCGATGTGGCGGGCGATGGCGTTGAGGTGAATCGGCGCGTTGGTCGACCCGCCGATCGCCGAATTGACGCGGATGGCATTGACGAACGCCTCACGCGTCAGGATGTCCGAGGGCTTGCGATCCGCGCGGACCATCTCGACGATCCGCCGCCCGGTTTCCCAGGCGCATTCCTGGCGGTCGCGATACGGGGCCGGAATCGCAGCCGAACCGGGCAGCGACATCCCCAATGCCTCGGTCAGCGAGTTCATGGTCGTCGCCGTGCCCATCGTATTGCAATAGCCGGTCGACGGCGCCGAGGAAGCCACCAGCTTGATGAAGCCGGCATAATCGATCTCGCCGGCGGCGAGCATCTCGCGCGCTTTCCACACGATCGTGCCCGACCCGGTGCGTTCGCCCTTGTGCCAGCCGTTGAGCATCGGCCCGACGGACAAAGCGATCGCCGGGATGTTCACCGTCGCCGCGGCCATCAATGCCGCCGGCGTGGTCTTGTCGCAGCCGATGGTCAGCACCGCGCCGTCGAGCGGATAGCCGTACATCACCTCGACCAGGGAGAGATAAGTCAGGTTGCGGTCGAGCCCGGCGGTCGGCCGCTTGCCCGTCTCCTGGATCGGATGGGTGGGAAATTCGATCGCGATGCCGCCGGCATCGCGGATGCCTTCCTTGACGCGTTGCGCCAGCACCAGATGATGGCGGTTGCACGGCACCAGGTCGCTGCCCGACTGGGCGATGCCGATGATCGGTCGATCGGTTTGCAGTTCCTCGAGACTGAAACCGTAATTGAGATAGCGCTCGATATAGAGCGCCGTCATGTCCGGATTGTCGCGATTGTCGAACCACGCGCGGCTGCGCAGCCGGGGGCGATCGGTCATGCCGCGCCTCCCACATCCGCGCGCCGCAACTGCAATTCCATCGGCCCCCTCCGTCGTTCGTTTTCCCCGATTTCCGGGTCGTTGTCATTTGGGTTGATAGCGCCAACCAACATGGATAGAAACCCTATTTATATTATAAAAAGATCGCAAGGAATAATGGATGACATCGGCCGAAACCGTGGAAGGCATTGAAAAGACGCGTGATCCCATCAGGGTCGGCGTGATCGGAATCGGCAAGATCGCGCGCGATCAGCATCTTCCGGCGATTGCGGCGTCGCCCGACTTCGCCCTGACCGCGGTCACCAGCCGTCACGCGGGGGTCGACGGCGTGCCGAGTTTCCCGTCGATCGACGCATTGCTCGAACAGGGGCCGATGGTCGATGCGATCTCGATCTGCACCCCGCCCGAAGGACGTGACGAGATCGCCGCGCGGGCGCTCGCGGCGGGCAAGCATGTCATGATCGAAAAGCCGCCCGGCGCGACGGTCAGCGAGGTCAAGGCACTGATCGACCAGGCGCAGGCCGCGAACCTGGCTTTCTACGCGAGCTGGCATTCGCGCGAGGCGGCGGCGGTGGCGGCGGCGCGCGACTGGCTGCGCACCCGCACGATCCGGTCGGCGGCGATCGCCTGGCGCGAGAATATCCGTAAATGGCATCCGGGGCAGGACTGGATCCTGGCCGCCGGCGGGTTCGGCGTGTTCGATCCCGGCATCAACGCGCTGTCGATCGCGACCGCGATCCTGCCGGGCCGTCTCGCCGTACGCCGCGCC
>NZ_JBQCCN010000296.1:0-15003 GCF_051962185.1 Sphingomonas sp. | reverse complement strand
ATAGACGCCGGTCTGCCGGATGCGCTGGTGATTGTAGCGCGTCGGATAACCGAGCGTCAGGTCGGGCTGCGGATTGAACTGCGGATTATAGACGTTGACCGTCTCCACGCCCGAGAAGGTCGGGCCGCCATCGAAGCCGTAGTCCGCCGCGTTGCGCACGTTGCGATAGTCGATGCCGAGCAGGATCTTCTGCCGCAATCCGCCGGTGTTGAGCGTCGCGTCGATCCGGTTGTCGGCGGCGAAGCTGTCGACCCGCTCGCGATAGGTGAAGTTGGACAGCCCGACATCACGGAAATAGCTCGGCTTGGTCGGATCGGTCGTGTTGAGGAAGCCGACCGCGTCGTAGATGCCGAGCGGCGTCTCTTCGAGATAATGGCTGAATTTCAGGTTGGATTTGAAGGCGACGCCATCGCCGAACGAATGGCTGAAATCATAACCATAGGCATATTGATGCCGCTCATAGACATCGAGCGGATTGTCGAGATTGGTCTTGCGCGAGATTTGCCCGTTTGGGTTGGGCAGCAACGTGCCATAGACCGGCAGGAAGCCCGGGCCGCCGCCCGCCACCTTGTCCCATTGATAATAGAGCAGGCCGGTCAGTTGCGTCCGGCTGTCGATGTTCCAGGTCAGGGTCGGCGCCGCCAGCAGGCGCTTGGCGTTGATATGGTCGACCTCCGCATTGCGATCGAGATAGAGGCCGGTGAAGCGCGCGTTGAGGCCATCGGTGACCGGACCGGTGACGGTAGTCGACAGTTGGCGATAATCGTCGGTGCCGTATTTGACGTTGAACTCGCCGCCGAAGGTGCTCGACGCGCGGCGGCTGGTCTCGTTGTAGATGCCGCCGGGAGGGGCGTTGCCATAGAGCACCGAGGCTGGGCCCTTGAGCAGCTCGAGGCTCTGGAAGGCATAGAGATCGACGCCGACCGAATAGATCGTGGTCGAGATCGGCGCCGCCAGCCCGTCGATATATTGCTTGGGCGTGAAGCCGCGCACGGTGAAGAAGTCGAACCGCAGGTCGGGCCCGTAATTCTCCCCGAACACGCCCGCGGTGTAGCGCACCGCCTGCTGGCCGTCGGTGAAGTTGAGCAGGTCGATCTGGTCGCGCGTCACGACCGACACCGATTGCGGCGTCACGATCAGCGGGATGTCGGTCTTGTTCGCGGTGGTCGCGCCGGGGACGTAATTCTTCGCGATGATGACGATGTCGCCCTGCTCGTCGCGCGTGGTCTTGACGCCGTTATTGTCCTGCCCGGTATCGGCCGGCGCCGCGGCGTCGGGCGTGGGAGCCGGTGCCGGCGGCGTTTCCTGCCCGAAGGCGACGCCCGCGAAAGTGAACATCGAACTTGCGATCAGCGCGGCCCGGACCGAAGCGCGCCGGATGCTGGTGGTGGAATTCGCCATGGTCTCACCCCGTCCCTGAGAATGCCGCTCTTCATGTCGGCTGGTTTTGCCATTCGGTGATATACCGACGGGCGACGGGGATCGCTCGGGATCGGATCGTTTTCCATTGCGCGTGGGCCACGCCTCGCGCGCGCGGGGCATGTTGGCCGCTCACCGGCCGGTGTGCCGGGTCACACTTGAGCCGTGTTTATCAGAAGGGGGCCTGTAGACCCGGCAAGGGCAGAGCCGTGCCGGGTCTACACGATCGTCGATCAGAAGTTGAAGCGCAGTCCGGCGTTGAGCGTGAAGGCGCGCAGCCGCGAGCCGTCGTCGATATTGCCGACGACGAAGCCCGATACGCGCCCGCCCCGGGCATTGCCGATCACGCCGAGCGAATAGCGCATCGCGTCCTTCCAGGTGGAGCTTTGCAGCGAGAAGGTCGTGACCGGCGTCCCGAACGCGAAGCTGCCGCTCGACCCGCGCGACCAATTCTCGAGCCGCGCCGCGCTGGCGAAGGGCTCCAGCGTGAACTTGTCGGCATCGCCGCCGCGATACGACACGCGCAGGCCGGCCTGGCCGATCTTGGTCGTGTCGTCGCCCGGCGTGAAGACGGTGAAGGCATCGATCTGGAGCGGGTCGATGCCGGTGTCGGCGTAATTGAACGACGCGAACGGCGTCGCGGCGAAGCCGGTCTTGCCGCCGATCCGGTACGAGGCCCGGATCGAACCCGCGGTGGCGTCGCCGTCGGTCTTGGCCAGGCCCTGACCGCCGAACATCGACGGCATGGCGAGGCGATAGTGGCGCCATTCCTTGCGGATATTGCCTTCGAGCATGAAGCCGCCGTTGCCGACCGCCAGATAGCCGCCGACGAACGGCGCCTCGACCTTGATCCGCTCGCCCCCGGCCAGCGGCGCATTGGCACCGTACCAGCCGCCCATGATGCCGAGATTGACGTTCCAGCCGCCCCCGATGTTGACCAGCGCCAGGTCGGCGCCGAGCTCCGCCGCGTAATGGTCGATCCGCACCCGGCGCGAGCCGACATAGCTGACGCCGCCGCCCGACAGGGTCGAAGCGATGGTCTGGGTGGTGTGGCCGCCGTTGCCGCGCATCCACAGGCTGAACCGCGTGCCGCCGGCATCGGTGCGGTTGGTGATGAACGGGCTGATCGGCTCGTCGAGCAGGCCTGATCCCGATTCCGCCATATAGGTCAACGCGCCCAGCGCCGAGGCTTGCGGATTGACCGTCTGGATCAGCCCGAATTGATGCGCGTTCGACGGATTCTGGCCGAAGCTGTCGAGGATGAAGCCCGACGTCGCGAACACGGTGCTCGAGGTGAAGGCATTGGCCGGCGCCGCCCCTCCGACGGTCACCACCGGCAGGAACCCGCCCGACACGAACGACCGCGTCCCGACCAGGTTCAGGGTGACGTTGGTATTGCCCGATGCCGAGCCGCCGATATTCAGGCGATCCGCCGTGGCGGTGTTGGTGCTGTAATCGGCCCAGAACTGACCGCCGCCCGAATAATTGCCGCCGACATTGACGACGTTGCTGGTCAGGTTGTTGCGGGCATTGATGATGCCGGTGTTGGCCATCGATCCCGCGGTCGTGAACGTGCCCGCGCCCGCGAAGGTGACCCGGCCGGCATTGTTGCTGTTGCCGAGGACCACCAGCGAGCTGCCGGCGGCTAGGTTGACGTTTCCGCCATTGACGAGATTGCCCGAATAATTCGACGAGCCGGTCAGGTTCGCGATGCCCAGCGGGCCGTTAATCCAGTTCGAAGTGGCGATGGCCGAGCCGAAGACGTTGACCGCGCCGTTCAGCGTACCGTTGTTGTAGAGCGTCGACGGCGTGCCGTTGACGCTGATCAGCACGGCATTGGTGCCGCCGGTGATGGTGCCGGTATTGCTGACATTGGCGCTGCCGGTCCCGGTCGCCACCAGCCTGACGCCGTCGATCGCACCCGCGACGAGGCCGGCATTGTTGACCACCAGCGGGCCGTCGACGGTGCTGAGGTCGATGCCGTAATCGGGATCGATCTTGCCCGTCCCGGTCACGTTGACGGTGATGCCGCCCGAGGTCGAATTGCCATAGACGCCGGCATAGCCGGGGCTGCCCGCGGTGATCTCCCCCCCAACCGTGATCGTCGTCATGCCGGTCGACAAGCCGCTATCGGTGTAGATACCGGCGCCGTGGGTGGCAGAGATCGTACCGCCCGCCCCCAGCGAGACGTCGATCGTGCCGGCATTCGCCGCCGCATCGTAGTTCAGCGCGGTGATGCCGTTGCCGTTGGTCGCGGTGACGTTGCCCAGCGCGCTGACCGACACGCCGCCGCTGCCGTTGGTCTGGGCGATGACCCCGCTGGTCCCCGAGGCGTTGCCGACCGTCACGCCGACGCTGCCTCCGCCCCCCGGCTTGATCTGCTCGGCGAGGAGCGCGGTCGAGGCGGTCGAGGAAACGTCGTTCGCGGTCACCGTCAAATCGCCGCCCTCGGTCAGCGCGACGATGCCGTAGCCGGTGGTTCCCGTCACCGGGCCGACCGCGTTCACGGTGACCATCCCGGTCCCGTAATTCTCCGCGTCGATGCCGAACACGCCGTTGACCGCTGCGTTGGTGGTCACGTCGACATTGCCGGTCGAGGTGGCGATCAGCCCAGCGACGATCCCGGCATTGCCGGCATTGACGTCGCCGTTCGTCGTCACCGCGACGTTGCCGGTCAGCGAGCTTCCGAACACGTCGATGCCGTTCTGATCGGTCGAGCTTACCGCGCCGATGGTGACGTTGATGTCGCCGCCCGCGTTGGTGTCGCGCACCAGGATGCCCGACCCGCCGGTGGCGGTGGTCGGCCCCGAATTATTGACGGTGACCGTGCCCGATCCGTTGTTCTGGATACTGGCGCCGTTGCCGTTCTGGCCGGCGAAGCCACCGGTACCGGTGACCAGGATATTGCCTGCGCCGCCGGTGCCGCCGACCAGGGTCAGGCCGCTGGTCGCTCCGGTCACCGTATCGGCGACGTTGACCGTCACCGCGTCGTTGCCCACCGCGAAAATGCCTTCGGCGGCGGTCCCCGTCACCAGACCGGTGGTAGTCACGCTGGTCGTGCCGGTGCCGCTGTTGGCCGCCGCGACGCCGATCGTGCCCGACACGGTGTCGCCGGTCAGGTCGATATTGCCCGCGCCGGCGGCGTTCGTCTGCTGTCCGATGATGCCAACGTTACCGGTGGACGTGACGTCGCCGGCATTGACCGTGATATTGCCGCCGTCAGTCAATGCGAAGATGCCGTTGCCGGTCGACGCCGCGACTGGTCCGACGGCCGTCACACTGACATAGCCGGCCCCGAAATTCTCCGCATCGATGCCGAAACGGCCGTTGGTGGCGCCGTTCGTCGTTACGTCAACGTTGCCGGCGCCCCCGGCGTTGATGATCGCGCCGACGATGCCCGAGTTCCCCGCATCGATATCGCCATTGGCGACGATCGCGAGGTTGGCGGTATTCGACACGCTCCGGACGTCGATACCGTTCATGCCGGCCGCGAGCGCAGTCACCGCGCCCGTCGTGACGTCGATGTCGCCGCCCGCGGCCGTGTCGCGCACGACGATGCCATTGCCGCCGGTCGACCCGCTCGCGCCGGAGATGTTGAAGGTGACGGTGCCTGAACCGTTGTTCTGGATATTGGCGCCATCGCCAGTGCCGCCGAAGAAGCCGCCGGTACCGGTGACGCTGATATTCCCTGCGCCGCCGCTTCCGCCGATCAGCGTCAGGCCGTTGGTGGCGCCCGTCACCGTATTGGCTGCGCCGACACTCACCGCGTCGTTGCCGATCGCTCGGATGCCTTCCGCCGTCGTGCCGGTGACCGTACCATTGGCTGTCACATTGGCCGCACCGGTGCCGAAGTTGATCGCCACGATGCCGGTAGTGCCCGAGACGTTACCTCCGGTCACATCGACGACGCCGCTGCCCGCGGCGTTGGTCTGCTGGCCGATGAGGGCAATATTGCCGGTCGAGCTGACGTCACCCGCATTCACCGTGACGTTGCCGCCAGCGCTCGACGCATAAATGCCGTTGCCGCTGGTCGCGGTGACGGGTCCGACCGTTGTCACCAGGGTCGAGCCGCTGCCGAAATTCTCGGCATCTACACCGAACCGCGCGTCGATCGCGCCGTTGGCGGTGATGTCGATGTTACCGGTCGCCGCGCCCGGGATGATCGCGCCGACGATACCGGCATTGCCCGCCGCGACATCGCCATTGGCGACGATCGTCAAATTGGCGCCGGTCGAGACGCTGACCGCATCGATCGCGTTCTTGCCCACCGTCAGCGCGGTCACCGCGCCGGTCGTCAGGCTGATGTCGCCGCCGGCCGCGGTGTCTCGGACGATAATGCCGTTGCCGCTGGTCGAGCCGCTCGCGCCGGAGATATCGACGGTCACGGTGCCCGAACCGTTGTTCTTGATATTGGCGCCGTCGCCGGTGCCGCCGAGGAATCCGCCGGCGCCGGTCACCGAGATATTGCCCGCACCGCCGGTGCCGCCGACCAGGGTCAGGCCGTTGGTCGCGCCGATCACGCTGTCGGCGACGCTGACCGTCACTCCGGCATTGCCGATCGCCTTGATGCCTTCGAGCGAGGTGCCCTCGACCGTACCGTTGGCGGTCACGCTGAGACTGCCCGTTCCGCTGTTCAGCGCGTCGATGCCGGTAGTCCCGGAAACATTGCCGGCGGTCACATCGATCGGGCCGGCGCCGGCGGCGTTGTTCTGGCGCGCGACGATCGCGGTGTTGCCGGTCGAGGTGACATTGCCCGCATTCACGGTGACGTTGCCGCCGGTGCTCGACGCGTAGATGCCGTTACCGCTCGTCACGCTGACCGGGCCGACCGTTGTCACCGACGTCGAGCCGCTACCGAAATTCTCGGCATCGACACCGAACCGCGCGTCGATCGCGCCGTTCGCGGTGATATCGATGTTGCCCGTCGCCGCGCCGGGAATGATAGCGCCGACGATGCCGGCATTGCCTGCCTGGATATCGCCATTGGCGACGATCGTCAGGTTGGCCCCGGTCGACAGGGTGATCGCGTCGATCGCGTTCTTGCCCGTGGTGATTGCAGTCACCGCCCCCGTCGTCACGCTGACGTCACCGCCCGTCGCGGTATCGCGAACGACGATGCCGTTGCCGCCGGCCGAACCGCTCGCCCCCGATATATCGACGGTCACGGTGCCCGAGCCGTTGTTCTTGATATTGGCGCCGTCGCCGGTGCCGCCGAAGAACCCGCCGGCCCCCGTCACCGAGATGTTGCCAGCGCCGCCGGTGCCCCCGACCAAGGCCAGGCCATTGGTCGTGCCGGTCACCTTGTCGGCGACCGAGACGGTCACCGCATCGTTGCCGATTGCCTTGATGCCCTCGAGCGTGGTGCCGGTCACGGTTCCGTTGGCGGTGACCTTGAGCGTACCGGTGCCGGAATTGGACGCGTCGATGCCGGTGGTGCCGGAAATATTGCCGGCGGTCACGTCGACCAGGCCGGCGCCCGCGGCATTGTTCTGGCGCGCGATGATCGCGGTGTTCCCGGTCGAGGTGACGTCGCCCGCATCCACCGTGACGTTGCCGCCGGTGCTCGACGCATAGATGCCGTTACCGCTGGTCGCGGTGACCGGCCCGACCGTCGTCACCTGGGTCGAGCCGCTACCGAAATTCTCCGCATCGACGCCGAACCGAGCGTCGATCGCGCCATTGGCGGTGATGTCGACATTGCCCGTGCCGGCGCCGGGAATCACCGCGCCGACGATGCCGGCATTGCCCGCCTTGACGTCGCCATTGGCGACAATCGTGACGTTCGCGGTGGTCGACAGGGTAAGCGCGTCGATGGCGTTCTTACCAGCCGCCAGCGCGGACACGGCACCGGTCGTGACGTTGATGTCGCCGCCCGCTGCGGTATCGCGGACGACGATGCCGTTGCCGGCTGTGGAACCGCTCGCTCCCGAGATGTCGACGGTCACGGTGCCCGAGCCGTTATTCTTGATGTTGGCGCCGTCGCCGGTGCCGCCGAAGAACCCGCCGGTCCCGGTAACCGAAATGTTGCCAGCGCCGCCGGTGCCCCCGACCAAGGTCAGGCCGTTGGTCGCACCGGTCACGGCGCCGCCCACGAGCACATTCACCGCAGCGTTGCCGGTCGCCTTGATGCCCTCGGCCGATGTGCCGGTCGCCGTACCGTTGACCGTGACGTCCGTCTCCCCGGTCCCTGAGTTGGTCGCCTCGACGCCGGTCGTGCCCGAGACGTTGCCCACGCGCACATCGATCACGCCCGCGCCGGCGGCGTTGTTCTGCCGCGCGACGACCGCAGTGTTGCCGGTCGAGGTGACGTCATTCGCGGTCACGGAGACGTCGCCGCCCGTGGTGAGCGCGAAGACGCCGTTGCCGCTGGTCACGTTGACCGGGCCGACCGTCGTCACCGACGTCGTGCCGGTACCGAAATTCTCTGCGTCCACGCCGAACCGCGCATTGATCGCGCCGTTCGCGGTCACGTCGATGTTGCCGGTCGCAGCCGCGGGAAAGATCGCCGCGACCATGCCGGCGTTGCCGGCGTCGATGTCGCCATTGGCGACTTCGGTGACGTTGGCGGTCAGCGACTGGCTTTGGGTATCGATGCCGTCCATACCGGCGGTCAGCGCCGTGACCGCGCCGGTGGTTACGCTGATATTGCCGCCCGCCGCAGTGTCGCGGACGACGATACCTTCGCCACCCGTCGAGCCGCTTGCACCCGAGATGTTGACGGTGACCGTGCCCGAGCCGTTGTTCAGGATATGGGCGCCGTTGCCGGTGCCACCAAGGAACCCGCCGGTGCCGGTCACGCTGATGTTGCCGGTGCCGCCGGTGCCGCCGACCAGATTCAGGCCGCGCGTCGCGCCCGTCACCGTGTCGGCGACGGATATCGTCACCGCGCCGTTGCCCGTCGCGTTGATGCCCTCGGCCGTGGTGCCGGTGACAGTGCCGTTGGCGGTGACGTTGGTCGCACCGCTGCCCGAGTTGGTCGCCTCGACACCCGTCGTGCCCGAGACATTGCCGACCGTGATGTCGACGATGCCCGCGCCCGCCGCGTTGGTCTGACGCCCAATGACCGCGGTGTTGCCGGTCGCGGTGACATCGCCGGCATTGACCGTCACATTGCCGCCGCTCGTTTTCGCGAAAATGCCGTTGCCGCTGGTCGCGTTGACTGGGCCGACCGTCGTCACGGTCGTGTTGCCGGTGCCGAAATTCTCCGCATCGACGCCGAACCGCGCATTGATCGCGCCGTTTGCCGTCACGTCGACATTGCCCGTGCCGCCCGCCGGGAAGATCGCGCCGACGATGCCGGCATTGCCCGCGTTGATGTCGCCATTGGCAACGATCGTCACGTTGCCGGTCAGCGATTGTGCCTGGACATCGATGCCGTCCTTGCCGGCGGTCAGCGCTGTTACCGCACCGGTGGTGACGCTGATATTGCCGCCCGCCGCGGTGTCGCGCACCACAATGCCCTCGCCGCCGGTCGAGCCGCTGGCGCCCGAGATGTTGACGGTGACCGTGCCCGAACCGTTATTCTGGATATGCGCCGCATCATCCGTGCCGCCAAAGAACCCGCCAGTGCCGGTGACCGAAATGTTGCCCGCGCCACCGGTGCCGCCGACCAGATTCAGGCCGCGCGTCGCGCCCGTCACGGCATTGGCGACAGAGATCGTCACCGCATTGTTACCGTTTGCGTTGATGCCCTCTGCAGAGGTGCCGGTCACTGTGCCGTTAGCGGTCACGCTGATCGCGCCGCTGCCCGAATTGGTCGCCTCGATGCCGGTTGTGCCCGAGACGTTGCCCGCGGTGATGTCGACGAAACCAGCACCTGCGGCATTGGTCTGACGTCCTACGATCGCGGTGTTGCCGGTCGCGGTGACGTCGCCGGCATTGACCGTCACATTGCCGCCGCTCGTTTTCGCGAAAATGCCGTTGCCGCTGGTCGCGTTGACCGGGCCGACCGTCGTCACGGTCGTGTTGCCGGTGCCGAAATTCTCGGCATCGACACCGAACCGCGCATTAATCGCGCCGTTCGCCGTGAGGTCGACATTGCCCGTGCCGCCCGCCGGGAAGATCGCGCCGACGATGCCGGCATTGCCCGCGTTGACATCGCCATTGGCGGTGATCGTCACGTTGCCGGTAAGCGATTGACTTTGCGCGTCGATACCGTCCTTGCCGGCGGTCAACGCGGTCACCGTGCCGTTGGTCGTAATGTCGATACCAGTACTGGTGGCGACATCACGGACGGTGATGCCCTCACCCGTCGCGGCGAAGACATTGCCTGCCGTAATGCTGACCGAGCCGACGCCGCCATTCTGCACGGCGTCGAACGCATTGCCGTTGCCGTTATTGATGACGTCGCCGCCGGTATAAACGATCGGTCCGCCCGATGCGGTTAGCGACAAGGCCGCAGTGCCGCCGGCCGTGGGCGTATTGCCGGCATCGACGCTGATCGTGCCGCCATTGTTGATCGTGACGCCGCCTGCAGCCGTATTGGTCACGGCAATGCCGTTGCCGCTCACCGTCGCGCCGCTGTTGACGTTGACAATGATCGGCGTCGCGATCGGACCGGTATAGTGTCGGTCGTTCGGCGGGTTGGTCGAATAGGTCGTGTCGGTCGTGGAGGTAGTGGAGCAGGTCACCGTGACGCCGCCCACCACGCATTGCGCCCAGGCGGCGGTCGGCGCGAGCAGACCCATGCCGATGACCGTGGCCGCGGCGACCGTCGAGCGCAGCGTCAACCGGCTTGCTTCGGAGGACAAGGCGCGACGGCGTGCCAACCGTGACGATACCGTCCGCGAGTCCAAAGCAGGAAAGCCCGAAGAATTCGGTGCGCGCGTCATAGCAGTCCCCTCTTTTGTCTCCGGAATCGGCGTCAATGGCGCGAACTCGAACGCCTTGCTCAACTCCCATCCGTTCCGGCCTGATACTTGATGATCGGACGCGACTATTGGCAAAATACGACACCGTGTCGCGGCAGCGCGCCGGATGACGCGGCCTGCTCCAATGCTTTACAGTCGGGGTCGTTATCCGGCTCGGCCGTCGGAACGATTTCCTAACCGGCGAGCGATTCCACCACTTCGACGTCGCTCTAGCCGGTCGGGCCTCGCGACGCGCAAGTGCGCTCGATCGCGTGCGCCAGTTCGTCGAGCGAATAGGGCTTGGCGAGAATGGGGAAGCCCCCCGCGCCTTCCTCGTTGAGCCGCTCGCTGTAACCGGTGGTCAGCAGGACGGGAGTCCCGGGACGCAACCGTCGTACTTCCTGGGCGAGGTCGAACCCGCTCATGCCGGGCATGACGATGTCGCTCAGGACGAAATCGAACGGGGCGCCCTGCTCGACCGATTCGAGCGCCGCTTCCGCGCTTGCCGCATGGAGAACCTGATGGCCCAGTTCTTCGAGCAAAGTGCGCGCGAAGGCGGCGACCTCTTCATTGTCCTCGACGAACAGGATGCGTCCGCACCATTTGCCGGGGGCGAAGGCATCGGGCACCGCCGCTGTCGGCGCATAGGGTTTGCCGGTGCACGGCAAGGTCAGGCGCACGGTCGTTCCGCGACCCGGCGCGCTCGCGATCGTCACCTCGCCACCGGACTGGGCGGCGAATCCATAGACCTGGCTCAGCCCCAGGCCAGTGCCTTTGCCGACCGTCTTGGTGGTGAAGAACGGTTCGGTCGCGCGTGCCACGGTCTCGGCGTCCATCCCTGCCCCCGTGTCGGTGACACTGACCGCGGCGAAGCGCGGCGCATCCCGTTCCGCTCCGCCCTCATCGACGTCGGGCGGCCAAGGGCTGGTGGCGATCGTCAGAATCCCGCCTTCGGCCATTGGCGTCGCGTGCGTTGACCACGATGTTGAGGATGGCGACCTCGAGCTGCGTCGGGTCGATTTCGACCGCGCACAGGCCCTCGTGGAACTCGGTCCGGACGGTGTAATGGGCGCCGAACACGCGCTCGATCATCAGGCGCATCCCGTCGATCTGCGCGTTCAGGTCGATGACCTTGGGCTGGAGTGGCTGGCGGCGGCTGAAGGCGAGCAATTGGCTGGTCAGCTGTGCGGCGCGATCCGCCGTCTGGGCGATCGATTCGGCGTAGCGAATGCGGCGCGCCTCGGGCAAATCGGGACGGCGCAGCAGATCGGCGGTGCCGCGCATCCCCGTCAGCAGATTGTTGAAGTCGTGAGCGATCCCGCCGGTCAACTGGCCGAGCGCCTGCATCTTCTGCGACTGGCGTAATTGCTCCTCGGCACTGGCGCGTTCCTCGATCTCGCGCTCGAGCGCTTCGTAGGCCTCGCCCAGTGCATCGGCGCGCTGCGACAGCGCGGCATTGGCCCGATGCAGCGCCGCCTGGCCCAGCGCGAACACGCCGATCAGCAGTCCCGCCACGGCGATCAGCAGCAGGATGAACGAATAGCGCGCCAGCCGCCGCCACAGGGGATCAATGGTTTCGGTGAGCGTCACCGACCCGATCGTCTCGCTTCCGCGCAACACGGGAACGGTCACCCGCGTGGCGTCGGTCGCGCGCCTGATCTCGCCGCGATCATAAGCGACGAAGACCTTCCCCTGGCGGTCGCGGACCACGGCGCGGGCGACCCGCGAATTGGCCCGCAGCGCGACCAGATACTCCTGCGCGGATTGCCTGTCCTGAAAGTCGAGCGGCGCCACGATGCTGGCAGCGACCACTTTCGCCTGGGTATCGGCTTCCTGGCGCTGCTCGTCGCGATAGCGATAGTCGCTGAACAGCACGATCCCCAAGCCGAGAGCAAGCAGCAGCAGCGCGGCGCCGACCGCCACCGACAGAACGACCGGGCGCCGCGTCGCGCGAGTGTCGGCGCTCATGGACGCCCTCCCCGCGAGCTGACCGACAAGGCGATCGACAGTAATCTCGAGCTGATGGTCAGGCCCGCACGCGAGGCCTTGAGGTCGTCGACGTCGAAGCCGACATGGCCGCCGCGCACCCGAAAATGGAAAATGCCGCGTACCCGGGTCTCCGCGGCGTCGGTCACGGTCAGGATCGGCGCGCCGTCGACCGCCGAGAGACCGCCAGCAGCGGCATTGCCGGCGAGGAAGGCGACATTGCACCCGGAACCGCGATCGATCGTCGCCAGGCGGCGCACGATCACCGGATGCTGCTCGACCAATTCGCCCCGCGCGGCCGCGTCGATCGTCGCGCCGAACGGGTCGCGACCGACCACACACACCACGATCGGCGAGGTCGCCGCGCCCAAAGCGGCGGCCGGCCACACGACGTAATGGGTGAACTTGACGATATAGGTCGCCTTCACCGCCGCCTCCACCGAGCCGTCGGCGCGCGCCGGTTCGACCGCCGGCAGCGCTGCCCAGAGCAGAAGGACCCCCGCGGCGAACCGGCTCAACGTTGCCATCTGAAGCCCAGCAGCACGGCACGCGGCACGCGTTCGCCGTCGGCATATTCGATATGCCAGGCGTGGAGGAGATTCTGGCCGCTGGCGAACAGGCTGAAACCTGGAGACAGCTTCCAGGCCAGCCGCGCGTCCGCCTCTGTATAGGCGGGAACCCGCGGATCTGGCCGCGTTCCGACGCGACGGATGCCGGCGTCGAAGCTGAGCGGGCCGAGATCCATCGCCGAGCGCAGCGACGCCTGATATCGCGGATCGTCGCCGACCTGGGGCGGTCCCAGCAAGCCGCTGGCGTCGGCATCGAAGGTGACATCCTCGTGCAGCCAGGAATAGCCGGCGGTCAGCCGCCACCAGGACGCCGGGCTGACCGTCGCGTTCGCCTCGATGCCCCAGGTGCGCGCGTTGATCCGGTTGCCCCAGCGCAGCGGCAGGAAACCGGCGGGCGCGAACTCGATGCTTCGCAGATCGTCATAGACATTGTAGAAGCCCGCCAGCGAGAAACTCGCCGTCGCGCCGATCTGTCCGCGCAGGCCCGCTTCGTAAGCGGTGAGCTTTTCCGTCCTGAAGTTCTTGTCCCCGGTCAGGAAGACCGTACCGCCCGGCGCTTCGACGACGTCGGTATCGAACGGCGTCGGCGAGCGCACCGCGCGCGATACCGCCGCCCAGGCGGTCAGGTCGGGGCCGAGCTTCAAGGTGCCGCGAACGCTGGGCAGGATGGAGACTCCGGAATAGGGATCGTCCTCCGCCTTGATGCCGACGATCAGCGTCGCTGCCTTGCCGATCGCGATCCTGTCCTGAACGAAGGCATTGCCGAGGAACAGGGTCCGTCGCGACGGGGCGAACGAAAGCGCGCCGACGGTGTCGATCCGGTAGCTCGAGACACGAACGCCACCGCCCCAGGTGAGGCGATGGTTCTTTCCGAGTGCCACGTCGCGCTGGACGTCGAGATCGTAGGCGTCGAGCCCGAACCGCCCCGAGCCCGGCGTGCTGCGCATGGTATGGTCGTAGAACAATTGGACCTGCAGATTGCCGCGCGACGTGCCGTTTTCTCCATCCGCGGTATCGGCGCGACGCCAGCGCATCGTAACATTGCGTCCGGCGATCGTGTCGTCGGGGCCGGGATGCCCGATATTGCCGGCGTACAGATCGCCCTGCAGCGTCAGCCTGTCGCGCTTGCCGTCGGCCCAATCCACGCGGAAGCCCCCCTGCCCCCGCGACCAGGCGTCGTCCGCAGGCGCCCCCGTGGCGGTCCTGAACTGATCGTTCCAGGTGCCGCGCGCGTAAATGTCGTAGGTCAGCCGCGTGCCCACACGACCGCCATAGCGCAGGCTGCCCGTCGTCTCGCGATCGCCGGCAGAGAGGTCGGCGAGCAGCCCCTGGTTGCGCGACGAATCGCGCGTGATGATGTTGATGACGCCGTTGACCGCGTTGGCACCCCATAACGTGGCGCCCGGCCCGCTGATCACCTCGATCCGGTCGATATCGGCGAGCAGGACGTCCTGCATATCCCAATAGACGCCCGAATAGAGCGGCGTGTAGACGCTCCGCCCGTCGATCAGCACCAGCAGCTTGTTGGGGAAGTTCTGCGCCGCCGCGTTGCCCGACATGCCGCGCGCGGTGATGACCCAGTCCGCCGCGCCGCGCCGCGCGACCTGGAGATTGGGCGCCAGGCGAAGCGCTTCGGGTACGCTCGTCGCCCCGGCGCGAATGATGTCGTCATGCGTGATGACGTAGATCGAGCCCGGGGCGTCCGACAGCGATTCGGCGGATTTGGTGACCGACGTCACATCGACATTGGCGAGCTGTTCGATCGACATGGACTTGAGATCGTCGATCGATTGCGCGCAGGCCGGCGCGCTCAGACATAGTGCACTCAGGCAGAGTCCGGGGGCGGCGACGTTTCGCAACCCCGAGACGCACGTCCCCCTCAAATTCTTCACCCCTTTATCGCCTTTTCCGGCTGTTCGAGCGCAACGCGATAGACACGGCCTTTGTTCCTGAAACGAAACGGCCTGCGACCCTTGTGGCTCGAACGGTCGGCGGGAACCTGCCCTAGGACGCGCTCGGTCCCGGGCGAATTAACAATGTCATTCACTCTGAAGAGAATTAGTATTGCAAGCGCCCGCGCTTTGCGTCACGTTGCGATCATCGACGCCGGAGAGCGTCATGCGATGTGGTGGGAGGATCGAATGAAGGCTTATGCTTGCTGGCTGGGCGCATCGGCGCTC